>JABFSU010000110.1 GCA_013140455.1 Nitrospira sp.
GCTGACCCTGGAACATACGTCCCTCGTTAGGTCCCTTGGCTTTGCGTCCCACCCTCTCAGGTGGTTTGCCTTTGTCACATGGTCGGCATTGATCGGGATTGACCAACCCAACCGCTATTCGAACTGGTTTAAGTGTAGCAGATTCTGCGGGGGCACAGTGCAGCTGACCTGCGAAGAAGCAGCAGCAACCAGCCTCAAGGAGCGGCGGAAAATCTAGCGAGACTTTGCATGAAATGCTCACAGGATGCAGCAATGCTCTCCGGTGATTCCCGTATCCGGCTCCCCAGAATGAAGACTCAGTCACGGCCGCTGCAGACCTACCACATCTTTCTGATGGTCAGGAAGGCATAAATTCTCTGACTGAATAGAACTAGCACGACTCATCAAAGCCGGATATCAACGGACACGAACCCTAAGGAAAGACGCTCAAGTTTGAGGATCAATCTACCGATTCATTAGAGCTGAATGTCCCTAGTTCGATCGAAGGGTCTGTGAGGATATGGCGTATCGTACAATTCCGCTGTTCGACCTGAAGGTCGGGATGTATCTGATCGGGGTGGACCGCTCCTGGCTTCACACGCCGTTTCTTCGGCATAAATTTGAAATCAGCGCGCAATCTGAAATCGACACGTTGCGGGCATCGGGCATTTCGCAGGTGACGATCGATACGGACCGGGGGCTTGATGTCGCTGGTCCTAAGGTAAAACCGGCTGATCAGGCCTCTGTGCTTGAGACTCAGGTAGGGGCGCCCAATCCGCCGGCTGCGAACTCCGCCCCTCTGGAACGTACGGCCGTGATGCTGGCGGACAATCTTGCGCTGGCGAAGCAGCGGCGGACGGAGTGGATCAATCGGCTCAATCACATCTTCGACGGCACGCGGGCGACGGGGCTGGTGTCTTACGCAGAAGCCAGCCAGTTAGTTGATGAGATGATCGGTTTCATTTTCGAACGCCAGGCGGCCTGTTACGCCGTCATGGGGCTGCGGGAGCAAGACCCGACGTTGCATGAGCATGGACTCACCGTGTGCACGCTGTCTGTCATTATTGGGCAGGCGTTGTCCTATCCGCGAGACGTGTTGCAACATGTGGGCGTGGCCGCGCTGCTCCATGATGTGGGTCTTGTCCGTCTGCCCAAGAACATTCTGAAACGCACCAGGTCCATGCCGCCGTCTCAGCAAGCCCTCTATGATAGCCATCCGGCGCAGGGACTTGTGGTGTTGGAGAAAAGCGGGGTCCGCGATGCGGAGGTCCTGTCTATCGTCAAGCACCATCATGCTGCGCCGACGCTTTCGGCCGGTACTGAAGGGCAGCCGGAACAAGATCGGGTGTATGCTGCGCTCGTGGGGATTGTAGACCAGTATGATGAGTTGCTGACGGGCCAAACGGGCGGGCCACCCATGTCCTCCAATCAAGCGATGACGCAACTGTATCAACGTTACCGCAATCAGCCGTATTTACTCGATCAAGTGTCTTATCTGATCAGAGCCATAGGCGTGTTTCCTCTCTATAGTCTCGTGGCGTTGAAATCAGGGGAGGTTGGCGTCGTAGGATCCATTACCCCCGGGAAGGCTCACCTGCCAATCCTGTATCTCTGTCGGGATGCGAAAGGCATGTCCTGTGTGCCACCCCAGGAGTTGGATCTTGCGCATGAGCCTGAAGGCGGACGAAGCATTCATGACATCCGGGACCCGCGACGGGAAGGGATCAATGTGGAAGAGATTCTGAGGCAGGTGGCTGCATGAGCGCCCAGTTTCAACCGGAATCGAATGTACGCGGGCCGGGACAGCTGTCCTGGTTGCCGACTCGAGAAGATGCCTTTCTTTTGATGGAATCGTCGGGTGATGCGGTCTTCGTCACCGACCGGATCGGGCGCATTCTGTCATTGAATCCGATGGCTCAGCAGCTGGTCGGACGCACCCGCGATGTGATCGGTCAGCCGTTTCAGGAGCTGATTGATTGCCGGTTGCCGGAGCCCCATGGAGAGGACGGCTCTCCATTCCACCAGATGATGAGAACCGGGGAAGTGACGATGGTGTCATCCCATCAGTGGACGCGAGGGGATGGAACCCGGTTTGAACTCTCGACCACATTCTGGCCGAGAGTGCAGCTGGCTGAACGAGTGGGAGCGGTCATCGTTACGAGGGATTTGACCTTTGAGATGGAAGTGCAGCGAGATGTGCAGCGAGTGGCACGATTGGCCGAAGACTCACCGAATCCGATCGTCGAATTCGATGGTGCCGGGGGGATGCTCTATGCCAACAGGGCGATGGTGGAGCTTCTGACAGAATGCGGCGCGCTTGAGAGAGGGATCGAGGCGATGCTCCCTCCCGATCTTGAGGTGATTCTCAAGGACTGTCTCCGCACCCGCTCTGCGACCTGTCGCATTGAGCATGCGATCGCTGATCGAATTCTTGCCTGGTCGTTTTTCCCATTGGGTGATCTTGATCAGATTCGAGCCTATGGGTTGGATGTGACGGCCGACGTAGCATTGCGTCGAGCGAAAGACGTGGCTGAAGAATCTGCCCGGGCAAAGGGGATTTTCCTGGCCACCATGAGTCACGAACTCCGGACGCCGATGAACGGAGTGTTGGGCTGCACGCAGTTGTTACAGGATACGTCATTATTGACCGATGCACAACGGCAGTTACTCCAAACCATGCATCGCTCTGCCGAAGCACTGTTGGCTTTAGTGAATGACATTCTGGATTTCTCAAAGATCGAAGCAGGCAAGATGTCCCTGGAGACAGCGGACGTACATCTTCGCCCGCTGATCGATGATGTCATGACCCTCGTTTCCGAACTGGCGAAGAAGAAGGCGCTGGCATTGACCGTAGACGTTGCGCCGGATGTGCCGGAAAGTCTCCGAGGGGACCCGGTGCGCCTGCGCCAGATACTCTTTAATCTCGTCGGCAATGCGATCAAATTTACAGAGATGGGCAGCGTGGCGGTTTCTGTCACGTTGCAGCAAGCACCCTCCCATCTGCCGGATAGCATTCTGCTCGGGTGGAGAATCTCGGATACCGGTATCGGCATGACAGATGAACAGCAGACCAGATTGTTTCAGGCTTACTCGCAGGCGGAGACGTCGACCGCAAGGAAATTTGGAGGAACGGGTCTCGGGCTGATGATCTGTCGTCAGCTTGTCGAGCTCATGGGGGGAGAGATTGCGGTCGAAAGCCGGACAGGATCAGGGACCACGTTTTCCTACACGACACTCCTGTTGCCGACGATTCAGCGAGAGCCTGTCGGCTCCGCGGTCGCTGAAGTGTCCAAGCCGGAGTCAAAGTGCGGTAGCCCGAAACGCATCCTGGTCGCCGACGATAACGAGATCAACCAGGTGGTCGCGTGCAAGTTTCTCCAGAAGCTCGGCTTCGAAGTGGAGGTCGCCAGGAATGGCCGTGAAGCGGTAGAAGCGGCGTCGAGAACACCCTACGATGCGATCTTGATGGATTGTGACATGCCGGAGATGGATGGCTATGACGCCACCCGCGCGATCCGGCAGCGGGAGATGGGGCAGGAAAGACACCTTCCCGTCATTGCCCTGACCGGTCACGCTTCCGCAGAGGACGAACGAGTCTGCCTGAAAGCCGGGATGGATGCCGTACTCACCAAGCCGGTGACGCTTCCGGCACTGCGTGGGACCCTCAACCGAATCCTTCGGCGCGAATAGGAATTGTCTCGACCTCATTGTTTTTAACAGACTCTTCTTCCCAGGCCACTGGACGTATCGCATCTTCATCGGGTACGGTCTCGCACCGTACAGGGGAGACGACCGGTGGCGCCAGACTACCTGCTGTATAGCGACTTCAATTGCCCTTTCTGTTACGCCTTGCATGAGCGACTGCATGAACTGCAGCTGATCGATCGCTGTGAGTGGCGGGGTGTGCAACATGCGCCGCATCTACCGCGTCCCATGAAAGCCTGGCAGGGTTCGCTGGGCGCTGAACTGCGGCAGGAAGTGGCGCTGGTGCAGCGGTTGGCGCCCGGGCTTCCGATCGCATTTCCTCCCGGAAAACCGAATACCGGGCCGGCGATCGAACAAGCAGCGCAGCTCTTGAGAGAACGTCCCGCTGATGGAAGGGAATTTGTGAGACGGACCTATCGCGCATTCTGGTGTAATGGAGAGGACATCTCAGATCCGGCGGCTCTCTCGCGGTTGGCGGAAGGACTCGGAGGAGGCGAGTCCGACGATGAGAGTCGAAAAATGCTTCAGGAATGGAACGCGGCCTGGCACGAGACTGGCCAGGCCGGAGTTCCCCTGGTGGTTTCACCGGGAGGCGTCTTGCTGGTCGGGTGTGTGCCGACCGAGCAGATTCAAGCGTTCTTCAGATTACATGACTGACGCTATGTGATGTCGAGAGTCATGGCGTAGTTTTGCAGTTCCTGCCGTCGTTCCTCCTCCGTAGCTTTAAGCGCCTCGATCTCTTTCCGGAGTTTCTCCAGTTCCGTTTCCTGCTGGTCCAACTTCTTTACATAGCGATTGTATAGATCCGAGTTCTGCTGGAGCCGCTGCATGTTCTCGCGAATGCGGCCGTGCTCAGCCGTGATCTCGCCGATGCGTTGTTCGAGCCTGGTTCGTTGCGCGCGGGTGTCATCAAATTTGTTGCGCAGGTGCACAATCCGTTGCAGGGCCTCTTTGACTTTTGCACTGACCTCTTTTGCCTGTTGAAAATAGGCGATCTGATCGAGCCTGCTTTCCATCAAGAGAATCGATTCCTGGATCGGGAGTGTCTCTCTCACGCGAAGAGTGGCTGTTTTCCCGGCATCCACAGTGACGCTGAAGCGATATAGATCTCTGGTCCGTTCCGGCGCGTCCTTCGGTTCGACCAGTTTCCAGTCGGCTCGATAGGGTTGCTCGATCAGGACGGTCTTGGGCTTCTGGTCGCGATTCCTGACGAGGTAGGTCCGATCCTCAACCAGACGGCGGGACACCAGCATTGTGCCCTTCTTGAGGGAGACGGTCGCGAGTTCCTGTGTACCGCCTTCGATCTTGGGCTCGACTTCCGTTTTCAGATCGAGCGCATAGCTGATCAGCCGATCCTGTCCCGGCGCCAGATCCTGGATCTGCGCATCGCCGGCGTACGCGCCGCCATCGAATACTGTGATGGGGCCTTGCATCAGATGGAGCGCTGAACTGTTCTTAAGGCGGTAGCCGTTGAGCGGATGTTTTGCATTCACGGATTGGTTATAGACGGCGAGTTTCTGGCCCTGGAGCGATTGGCCGATGATCGGCAACAGCGCGCTCTGATGTTTGTCCAGCGTCACTGGTTGTTCCAAGCGATATTCGAACAGCTCCCCCTTGTCTTCGGCCATGGCCATGGATGCGACGCCCTGATCCATTCGCCCCATCTCCATGTCCGCGGCCATGGCCATTTCAGCCGGCGCATTGGCGCGGCCACCGGCAAAGTTTTCGGCCAGTTTCCCGAGGAGCCGTTCCTTCTTCATCTCACTCCTGGCCGGAGTGGCGGCAGCCGGTGATGCCAGCTTGGGCTCATCCATGGCGTCGCCGTAGGTCTGGGGCTTGAGATTCGCATAGAGTTCCGGTTGCACGACCGGGCGGGGATTGTAGAGCGGCTGATAGAGATCCATGGTGAAGGAAATGGGCCGACCGGAAATAAGTGAGAGTTTCACATTCTGCCAATCCTGATGCGTCTGATTCTCCACGATGGCCCAGCCTTGCAGGTACGGCGCGTTGTCCTCATCGAGAACCAGACGATAGGTCGTTTTCCAGACCGGTGTTTCAGTCAGATAGGCCACACGGGCCTGGCGGCTCCCCGTGCCGTTGAACAGAATGGAGACCGTCTTGCGTTGCGCATCGTGATGGCCGGCTAATGTGGCCAGGGCTTGCTGCAGTTCCGTGTTCAAGCCGGCATCCAATAATTTCACCCGCTGGATCTGCGCGAAGGGGAGTGAACGAAAGCCCTCGTCAGTCAGGAGGTTGAGATATTCCTGTTCGATGGTCCGACGAGTCTGGCCCTCGATGATGGATTCGGTTTTCTTCTCGATACCGAGGATCGTACCCAGCAGGGAATTGGGTGCCGTGACCTCGACCCGTTCGCCGCGGACCTGTGTCAGGATCTGGCCCATGGTCGGGTTGCCGTTCAAATTGATCCCGAAGCTGCCGAGGGTTTTCGTGACGGGATCGCGTGAGCCATAGGTGATGGTGGAAATCTTCCCGCCGCCAAAATCCTGGACCACGAGGCTCTTCAAGAGGTCGTTGATCTGATGTGTCTGGAGCCGCAGGTCCCACTGCGTCCGGTCGGTCACGGCGCCGTCATGCTGGAAGTAGCCGACCCCGCTGGAGTAGAGGATGATCTTGGACAAGGGCAGCGAAACTGCTGTCTCTGCGGCCGGGCTTGGCGGAGGAGCCAGGAGAGAGAAGAGACCGGCACAGGAGAGCAGGACCGGAGAGATGACCGCACGCCAGCCACGTCGCATGGGAGCCTCCATCGTAAAGAGTGTCGCTCTGGATCGATGCGATCCAGAGCGTAGGTGATATGACCTATCCCGGATATGTCGTCAAGGGGCCGATCCTTTCACCCGCCTACGCAGGAAACCACCGCTGTGAAGTTGTGGAGGAGTGCGTAGCGGGTGTCCTCCGAAGCCTTGGCGAAGGAGGACACGCTTCGGCGGGTTCCGCCGAAGACACAAAAGGGACCACGGCTGCCCGTCCTCCGCAGTAGTCCGCTACGGAGGGTGGATAAAGCCGTGGGGCTCCACCCGTTTTCCGTGGACCGTGGCTCATGGTAGGGTGGGGGCCATGAATATGTCTGAAGGCGATACGATTCGACAGATTCTGGAGCAGTGCCGGACGATTGCCGTGGTCGGCGCGTCGTCCAATCCCGCTCGCGCGTCCAATCACGTCGCATCCTACATGAAGGCCCAGGGCTACCGGGTCATTCCGGTGAATCCCAATGAGCAGACCGTCGTTGGCGAGCAGGCCTATCCGTCGCTCACGGCTGTGCCCGGTCCTATCGATCTGGTGGATATTTTTCGCAAGTCGGAGGATGTCCTGCCGATTGTTGAGGAAGCCATTACGGTTGGAGCGCAAGCGGTCTGGATGCAGGAGGGAGTGATCAACGAAGTTGCGGCCCAACTCGCACGAGAAGCCGGCCTTGCCGTCGTGATGGATCGCTGCTGGCTCAAGGCTCATGCGGCGTGGCGGTCATATGAGTAATCCATCGGTCCCTCCTCCGCAAGAATCCTCGGATGACGCAGCCCGCCGCCAGGCCCTCGTCGAGGCAGCAGAGTTATTGGCGAAAGTGTTGGACACCACGGTCAAGATTCCCGGCACATCTCTCTATCTCGGTCTGGATCCGCTGATCGGGCTCATTCCCGGCATCGGCGATATATTGGCCAACCTCATCGGGACGGTCATTCTGGGAATGGCGGCGCGCCTGGAAGTGCCGCGCATCGTCATCACCCGAATGAGTCTCAACCTCCTGATCAACGGGGTGATCGGCGCGATTCCCATCCTCGGCGACCTCTTCTCGGTCTGGTTTCGCAGCAACAGCCGGAATGCGGATCTGCTTCGCCAGGCGGCGACGCAATCAGCCAGACGCACCCACGCTGATTGGACCTACGTCGCCGGGATTATCGGCGGGACGGTGGCGCTGCTTTTGGGTCTCGTCGCATTCGTGCTGTGGATAGCGATCAGCCTCTGGAGCCGGTTTGCTGGAATACAGTAGAGCGATGTTCGTGCGCGTCAAAACCCATCTTGTCCTTGGTCGGGCGCAACTTCCATGATACATCTGGAGCGGTTTATTCAAGGAGGGTGCATGAACGGCTCGGATGTGACACAATCGATTGAGGCAGGAAAACCCACAGAGTACGGAAAGGTTCTGGTTGTCGACGATGATCCTGCCGTCTGCCATGTGACCGGCCAGATGTTGGAACTCCACGGCTTTCAAGTGTTGTACGCGGAAAATGGCGAGCAGGCGCTGGCGCTGTTCGACGAATATGACGATCAGGTGTCGATTCTGGTGGCGGATATCGTGATGCCGAAGATGTCCGGACCGCAATTGGCCCATCTGTTACGCATCCAGCGGCCGGAGTTGCCGGTGTTGTTTGTCTCGGGCCTGGTGTCGTACGCGAATTTCGAGGGCGTGATGGGCGGGTGGATGCTGAAGAAACCCTATTCTCCCTCCGTTCTGGCGTCGAAAGTCCGCGATGTGTTAGCGACGTTCGAATCGAAGTCCGGGATGGTTTCCTAGCCGACCCGGGTCGTGCGCTATCCAACCAGCCGGTCTTTGAAGGTGAGTTCGGCGATGGCCGATTTATCCAGCTCGCCTTTCCCCATGTCCACCAGCCGCTGATATTGTGCCAGCGTGGCGTCAGCCACGGGAAGCGAGAGTCCTGCCGCTCGTCCCAGCGCCACAGCAATGCCGGAATCTTTTGCGGCATGGGCCGCAGAAAAGTAGCAGTCATGGGTTCGTTGCTGCATGTCCTCTCCGTCGGTCTCCAGCACGCGCGAATTTGCGCCGGTTTGACTGAAGACCTCGCGGAGCATTGTCAGATCCAATCCGAGGGCCTGTCCTAATCCGAGCCCTTCCGCCAGCGCCGCCGTATTGCAGTTCATCACCATATTGACCAGCGCCTTCACCTCCGCCGCCGTCCCGCTGGCCCCGATGTAGCGGACGGTTTTCCCCAGCGTTTCCAGCATGGGCTTGGCCCGTTCAAACGCCATGCGCCGTCCGGCGCACATCAGATAGAGCGTGCCTTGCCGCGCTTGGGGGATACTGCTCGCCATACAGGCTTCGAGCGACGCGCCGCCGAGCGCGGTGACGCGCTGTTCCACCTCTCGATGGATTGCCGGAGACACTGTCGCGCAATTGATAAAGAGGCGGCCCTTCGCGTGGGCAAGAAGGCTGGTGGGGTGATCGACGGCAAAGATCTGATCCATCGCCGCATCGTCGGTGACGACGGTGATGACGGTCTGTGAGGCCTGGGCCACGGCCGCCGGGTCCGCCGCGGCCGACAGCCGAGTTCTTTCGCCAAGGCAGCGGCGACAGTGGTCTGCCGGTCATAGACGGCCGAGAGTGGAAAACCGAAGTCTTTCAGACGGCGCGCCATATTCGCGCCCATGCGTCCGACGCCGACGAATCCGATGGTCTCATGTGTGCTGGACATCGCGGGTGCTCCCTGCACGGGCACGGGAATCTCGCGTGCCCGGTATCACTAGAGTGGTTGTGGGGGTTCCGGTTGTGGCGTGAGGCGGGTCCAGCGAAGGCTGGTTTTCCCGTCGCTGGTCGTGAAACCGCTTTCCTGCGTGGCGACGATGCCCAAACTCCGCTGCCGCTTCTGTGTCGGTTGTAACTGCACGAGGTTGTCCTTCGTCACCACGGTACCGCGGGTTTGATCCACGATGAAGAGATCCGTGGCCGCAGACGCTTTAATGGTCCAGACAAAGGTGGCCGGCCCGCCGGCATAGGTGCCCGTGCTTTCCCAGATTCCCACCAAGGCGCGATCCACGCTCTTGAGTTGAAACACCGGCACGCTCGTGGTGTTGTTCCGCAGGCTCCAGAGCTCTGGAGGAATTTTGCTGGGGGGCTGATCGCCGTCCAGCTTCGTCCAGGTGCTGTGGAGACTGCCGGTGGTCACAAACGAATCGGGTTGCCTCGTGACGTAGGTGCCTTTCCACGATTGGCCCTTGAACGTATTCGCGCGGTCGAGCGACCAGCGGCCGGACTCGGCATCCAGCACTCCGTCGAACTGCGTCAGGGCCGAGAGCGCCCAGGATTGATTCTGCTCAATCACCAACAGGTAATTATGCTTCGTCGTGCCCTGGAGGGCGTGCGCCTGCCAGGTGCCCACCAGTGAGCCGGTGTCGATCGTCGAGGATTTGGTGGGGCCGGTCGAGTCTGTCGCGCCCACATGTCTGGTCTGTGTGACCGTCACCGGCGAGGTGTGCAGAAGCGATGGGGCTCCGGTCTGTCGATCGGCCGGGTCCGCATCCATCGAGGTCACGGGAGGCGCAGGTGGAATCCCGGAGGCCACGACGGTAGCCCCATACCGTTCTGCAGCGCTCCTGCCGATGGCCATGACCGAGGCCTGGAGATTGCTCGCATGAATGGACGAAACCATGATGGTGACGAGATTCTCGCCGCGCAAGAAAGTCAGTCGTGACAAGGAGGGTGGGGAGTCAATCCGAATGGCCCCGTCTCCCAGGCCGGCCACGAGCACGCTGTCGCGTCTGAGCCGGTCCTTGTTGAATCCGGCGCGCCGATCCTTGCCGGGGGATTCGTCCACTTGCACGGTCACGGCATTGGCACTGTCGCGGGTGGATTTGAAGACGCAGGTGGTCGCATCGGTCCGCTGGCCTTCCCGGGCCGGTTCGCCCAGAGCGCGTTCGGCCTCTGCCGACGTGAGCAAGGAGCAGGGATCGGTGTCCGAGGCAAACGGGGAGATACCGTTCCCGCAGGAGATGAGGGTCAGACTAGAGAGGCACAGACTGCTGAACGAGAACCAGCGAGACATACAGACACAGGCTCCAGATAGATGTGGAAGAGATTGTACATGGATCGTGGGGCAGGTGCTACCCGCTCCATTGGGGGGAGCGGGTAGTGATTGAGAGGAACAACCTAGGGAGGTCCACGTCAATGACGAACAATGAGGTCGACGATCAGCCCGCAACAAATTTCAGCGAGACGCCGTTGATGCAGTAGCGCAGGCCGGTCGGCTTCGGGCCGTCATCGAAGATATGCCCCTGGTGGCCGCCGCAGCGGGCGCAGTGCACTTCCGTGCGGGTCATGAAAAATTTCGAATCGGTGCGCGTCTCCACCACCTTGGGATCGATCGGCTGCCAGAAGCTGGGCCAGCCGGTTCCGCTGTCGAATTTGTGGTCCGAGGAATAGGCGGGAAGATCGCAACCCGCACAGGTGTAGGTTCCGGAGGCGTGATTCTCATGCAGCGGACTCGTAAACGCCCGCTCCGTGTCTTCATGGCGCAAGACCTGATAGGCCGCAGGCGACAGCAGTTTCTTCCACTCGTCGTCGGCTTTCGTCACTTTGACAATGGCGGGGATCTCAATCTTGGGAGGCATAGGACATCTCCTTTATGGCGTCAGAGAGGGAATGTGCATGGTAGTCGGATAGCGGAGGTAATCCTTACATAAGGCGGGAGGGAAGGGCAAGAAGAGTGGATGGAGGGGCTGGGGCTTAACTGCTCTCGCACCTCCCGGAGCGACCCATTCGGGCTCCGCTAAGCGGAAGCCTTCGAAAATTCCCTCGCGGACTCGGTCAGTTTCCGCTTTCCTTCTTAGCGGACCCTCGATGGGTCCCCGCTCCTCCGGCAATGTTCGCGTTGAGCCCCAGCCCCTTAGGGGGGAATGGGGAAGATAGTGCAAGTCACAAGGGTGCGCACCAGTCTACAGAGCAGTAGCGCAATGACGCCAGTTAGGGTGAAAGCGGTTGATCGTTTGATGTGAGTCTTGAGTGCTGACATCAAGACATCTTGCAGAGGCCTACGCCATTGGCGTAGCATAGGCCATGCGGTTCGTCGAGACTCCGGTATTTACCGCCGCGCTCCGTCGCCATCTTGACGATGAGATGTATCGCGCGCTCCAATTGGCAATGTTGCTTCGGCCTGCACAAGGCCCCCTTATTCAGGGTGGCGCGGGATTGAGAAAGCTTCGTTGGGCCGCACCGGGTCGGGGTAAACGCGGGGGAATTCGTCTCATCTATTATTGGGTGCAGACAAGCCAGACATTTTATATGTTGTATCTTTATGCAAAGAACGAGCAGGGCGATTTGACGGCCACACAGATTAAGGTGCTGGCTAAACTTGTTCGGGAGGAATTCACATGAAGGACACGGCATTTCAAGAACTGCTGACGAGCATCCGAGAGGCGGGGAACATACGGCGAGGGACCATGAAGCCTGCTCGGGTGACCACCTTTCGACCGACTGATGTAAAAAGCGTTCGAGAAAAGCTCAAGGCGTCACAAGCCGAGTTTGCCTTGATGATCGGGGTGAGCGTAGCAACCCTGCGCAACTGGGAGCAGGGAAGGCGCACTCCTGATGGTCCGGCACTCGCACTCCTGCGCGTCGCGGCTCAGAACCCTCGGGCGGTAGCTGAAGCCTTGCATCGAGAGCCGCGTAAAGGCGCAGCCTAGACCTATCTGGTCTACGTCGCTCCTTTCGTTTTGTGAACGACGCTTCACGAATGACGATGGAGAGACTGTCATACGCCTCGAATTGGATGTAGGCGTGAAGGGCAGCTAAGACGGTTGCCGTGCCAGGAGGTTAAGCGTCAATGTGTCAGGCTTGCCGTCGAAGTATTTGAGCAGGGCGGCTTTGAAGAGGGTGTCGTCGGTGGCCGCGGTTGAAAATAAGGTCAGGCAGAATCGGAATTTCAGATCGTCCGGAGAGGAGAAGATCTCTTCAGCACTGCGTCCTTCCACGTTGAGAACAAGCTGCGTACATGCTCTGAGCCTGGGACCTAAGACCTGGTGTTGCAGATAGGCTTTGCCCTCGACGAGAGAGGCAATGGCAAACTTCTGTGCCATTCCACTGTGACCAAGACCGGCGATCTGCGGAAAGATAAACCAGATCCAGTGGCTGGACTTTCTCCCGGCTCGCAGTTCAGCAAGGACAGTGTCATAAACGTGCTCTTGCGCATCGAGAAAGCGTTGGAGGTTGTATCTGTCAGCCATGGACTGGCTCACTGGGGTGCCGATTCATCTGACAAGTATCGGAAGTCTGCCAGAAATTTGCAGATGAAGAGCTTTTCCGACACACGAGCTACGGCTCTGGTTTCTTCTCAAAACCCTTGAGGAACGGAGCGATGGTGTCGATGGGGATCGGGAAGATGGTCGTCGAGTTTTTCTCCGCCGCGATTTCCACGAGCGTTTGCAAATACCGGAGTTGCAATGCAGCCGGGTTGCGGCTAATCACATCGGCGGCATCGGCCAGGCGGCGCGACGCTTCGAATTCGCCTTCGGCGTGGATGACTTTCGCGCGCCGTTCGCGTTCCGCTTCCGCCTGGCGCGCGATAGCCCGCTGCATCTCCTGCGGCAGGTCCACATTCTTGACCTCCACGGCGGAGACTTTGATGCCCCAGGGCTCTGTCTGCTGGTCGATAATCCGCTGGAGATCGGCGTTGATCTGCTCCCGCTTCGACAGCAAGTCGTCGAGCTGGCTTTGCCCCAGCACGCTACGGAGCGTCGTTTGCGACATCATGGACGTGGCGTAGAGATAATCTTCGACTTGAATGATGGCGCGCTCCTGGTCCACGACCCGGAAGTAAATGACGGCGTTCACCTTGACACTGACGTTGTCTCTGGTGATCACGTCCTGGGGAGGCACGTCCATCGTCACCGTGCGCAAACTGACCCGCACCAGTTTGTCGATAAACGGAAGGATGATGACCACCCCGGGGCCGTTGCCTCCGACAAGTCCGCGCGCCAGCCGTCCCCATCGAAAGATGACGCCGCGTTCGTACTCCCGCAGGACGTTGAAGCCCATCAGAATCAGGATGACGAGCAAGATGGCCAGCGCGAATGGACTGAACATCATGTCAGGCCTCTTTCTGTTGAGAATAGGGTTTTACGTGCAACCGTAAGCCTTCCACGCCGGTGACTTCCGCTTCGTCTCCTGGCTGGAGCGGACGTTCGCTGACGGCTTCCCAGAGTTCCCCGTGGACCGCGAACTGGCCGTGCGGTGTCAGCGCCGTTTTGGCAATTCCCACCAGGCCGATCATTTCCTCACGGCCGGTCATCGGTCGTTGGCGCATCGCACGGATGCCCATCCCGACCATGAAGAGGGAGAACAACGCGGTGAGTGTGACCACCGGCAGGATGACGGACCAGGAAATCTGAAGAAACTCTACGTCGGTTTTGATCAGCATGACAGAGCCGAGGAGCATCGAGACGGCTCCGCCGATGCCCAGCAAGCCGTAACTGGTGATGCTGGCTTCCAGGATGAAGAACACAATCCCGAGCAGAAAGAGCAGGACGCCCGCATAGTTGATCGGCAGCGACTGGAAGGAGTAAAAGGCCAGGATCAAGCTGATCGCACCGACGACTCCCGGCAGGATCGCACCGGGATTATACAATTCCGCAATGAGACCGATCGTGCCGATCGTCATGAGTAGATAGGCGATATTGGGATCGCTGAGCGTCTTGAGGAATTCCAGACGGAGTCCCATCGGGAAGTCCCGGACCGCTGCAGTTGCCGTATGCAGCACCGTCGGGCCGTTCGGCAGAGCGATTGATCGGCCGTCCAGGTGCTTCAAGAGCGCCGGAATATTCTCCGCAACCAGATCGACGACTTTCAGCTTCAGGGCTTCTCCTTCCGTGACGGACACGCTCTTTCGGACGGCATCCTCAGCCCAGGCGACGTTCCGTCCCCGCTGTTCGGCGATCGATTTGAGGTAGGCGACCGAGTCATTTTCCATCTTCTCCTTCATCGTCTTATCCATCTCGCCGCCGCCCATGGCGACGGGATGGGCCGCGCCGATATTCGTGCCGGGAGCCATCGCCGCGATGTGCGCGGCCATGGTGATGAAGACTCCGGCCGAGGCGGCGCGTCCGCTCGACGGAGAGACATAGACAATGACCGGGAGCGCGGAGCCGGTGATGTCCTGAATAATGAGCCGCATCGACGAATCGAGTCCGCCGGGCGTATTGAGGCGGATGATCAAAGCCTGAGCTCCGCTCTCCTGCGCGGAGAGAAGCGCATCGTGCAGGTACTCGGCTGAGACAGGATTGATGACTCCGTCGTATGTGGCGAGTGTCACGAAGGACTCGGCTTGCACAGCAAGCGGGGCGGTCAGTAAGGGGGGTAGCATCGCGCCAATCGCGATGATTAGGGGCAGGAACCAAAGACGGGGAGTGGGACGGCTGCTCGGAAAATCCATCGAGGTGTCCCTCCGACAGACCCGGATCAGAGTGAACCGTCACGAGCTGTTTTGAGCATACGAGCAGCCGGAAGTACTGTCAAGGAAGAGGGAGGCGGGGCTGGGGCTCAACAGCTATCGCACCTCCCGGAGCGCTCCATTCGGGCGCTGCTAAGCAGCAGCCTTCGGAAATTCCCTGGCGGACTCGGTCAGTTTCCGCTTTCCTTCTTAGCCGAGCTTCGATGGGTCCCCGCTCCTCCGGTGACGTTCGCATTAAGTCCCAGCCCCTTAGGGGGGAGGGTTAAGATCGTGCAAGTCACGGGTGGAGTAATCGTTTTCGCCGCACTTGGGAAAGGTGGAGAAGACTATTGATGTGCCAGGAGGTCGAGGGTCAGTTGGTCCAGCTTGCCGTCGAAGTACTTGAGAAGGGCGGATTTGAAGATGGTATTGTCGGTGGTCGCGGTCATAAACAAGGTCATGCATGAGCGGAATTTGAGATAGTCGGGATAGCCGAAGATCTCCTCAGCGCTGCGCCCATCCACGTTGAGAACAAGCTGCGTACATTCTCGGAGTCTGGGACCTAAGACGGGGTGTTGGAGATAGGCCTTGGCCTCATCGAGAGAGCCAATGGCGAACTTCTGCGCTGTGCCACTGCGACCAAGACCGGCGATCTGAGGAAAGATAAACCAGATCCAGTGACTGGACTTTCTCCCGGCTCGCAGCTCATCAAGGACTGTGTGATAGACGCCCTCTTGCGCGTCGAGAAAGCGGTGGAGATTGTATTCGTCGACCATGCGCTGTGCCGAAGACGAAATGTGGTCTCAGTCTTCGCCGCCTTATTTATAACTCAGAATGTGCCCGTTCTTCTGCCCCCACCGCCTGTATGCGCAAGATCCTCAATGCGATGCTGAAACATCGGACTCCCTGGCGTGAGGTGGAGGCAGCCCATGTCTAAATCGCAAGGCAGTTGCTGACACCTTTAGCTCCTACAGAAGATCATTGGCGAATGCAAAGAGTGCTGGCGTGTCTATTGTAAGCGGGGCGCGGGGGTTGTGGTAAGGGGTGGTAAAACCGTTACGATAGCCTGTTAACTGCTTGATAATCATTACCTCTACAAGCGACCTCTAATCGCTGCAAGAACAGGGCATACGACTTGCGCGGACAGCGAGGCAACAACCTTCTTTCTAGAAACTCTGTCACAGGTGCAGGACCGAGGATGCTGCTTGCTGTTTGCATAGCAAAGATTTCGGCGTCCAGTTCCGCTACGCCTAGCGGAGAGGATGGAAGAGCCCTGAACTCCGCTTGCCTCCATAAATCACGAGATACCCGCCTCAGTGCATCGGACGAAAAACCTTTCGCGCCTTGATAGATGTGTCGCAATTCATGTGCAACAATCCAGACAAGTAGAACTTCCTCCTCTTCTAGTGCCCGCCTCGACAACCAAATTAGGTTGCGACACAGATCTTCATTCATCAAGCCAAGAACATGAGAGGGAACACGATCTTTTGGTCGATCACGGTTCCAAGAGAAGGCAAAGTCTCGAAACTCATCCAACACGGTTGCGTCGTCAGAATAATTCCCGCCGTCCAGCACGACATGGCTCGGACTATACTCAGGCTCCAGAAAATCAGCAATCTGTCTGACTAGAATCTTCTGGTCTGAAAAGGAGTGTTTTGGATATGAGAGAATTTCCATACCCATCCTGATCGCAACTTCTCAAATAAATGCTTGAAGATTCTTCGCCATGTCACGCAACAGCGGCAGATGGCGCACATCTGGATTCAGTATGGCGCGGCCCCCTGGGGCGGTCAAGGCGCAGGAAACCCCCAACGAAGGCTGCTACTTTCCCGAAGCGGTTGACACGAGTGATCGGCTATACTGCCGCTGTCCGCAGAGAAGGTCAGCGCCCAGAGGAAACCGATGCCCGCAAAGCATCTCAAAGCAAAACACTGGATCGCAACCGGTATCTTTGACACCCTCACCTCATTCCTCGATTTCGAACAGCGCATCAATGGCATTGCGGAAGAGAAAGACCGTGGCGATGTCTTTGAGATATTCGTGGAAGGGTTTCTCGCTACCCAGCCCATCATGCAGTGCGTCAGCCACTGGGTCGTCGGCGACATTCCACTGACGCTACGGCAACAATACAATCTTCCCAGCGACGCGAAGGGAATCGATGGCGTGTATGAAAGCCGCCTCGGGACGCATGTCGCCTATCAAGTCAAATACCGCCAGAAGGGCTATCTCACCTATACCGAAGTCGCACCGTTTCTCGGTATCACCGAACGCTTTACCGAGCGCGTCATCTTCACTAATGCCAGCGAACTGGCTGAGGATGCGCTCAACCGTGAAGGGATGCGGCTGGTCCGTGGCGATGATTTTCGAGCGCTTGAACCAGAGGATCTCGCCCGAGTCGAAGCGTGGCTGAAGGCCAAGCCGCTGCCGCGGTCACCGTTTACTCCCAAGCCGTATCAAACTGCCGCACGGACCGACATCAAGGCGGCGCTCAACACACATGATCGCGCGACCGTCGTCATGGCGTGTGGGACAGGCAAAACCCTGGTCTCCTTGTGGGCAACGCAAGACGCACAACCGAAAACTGTCCTCGTCTTGCTGCCATCCCTGACACTGCTCCAACAGACATTGGGCGAGTGGAGTAAGCACCACACCTTTAGGCCAGGCTTTCGCTATCTCTGTGTCTGTTCGGACCAAACCGTAGGCTTAGCGAATGATGAATTAGAAATCCGTCCTTCTGATGTTGAGTTTCGCATTGATACCAACCCCGAAGAAGTTACCCGTTTCCTTGCCCATCCCACAGATGATGTAAAAGTCATTTTCTCAACCTATCAGTCATCGCCTGTCGTGGGTGCAGGGGCAACAGGCTACACCTTTGATATGGGCATCTTTGATGAAGCCCACAAAACCACAGGGCGAGAGGGTGGTGCGTTCAGCTATGCGCTCTTCGATGAGCGCCTACGCATCAGGAAGCGGCTGTTCTTCACTGCCACGCCCCGTCATTATGATATTCGCCATCGCGATAAAGAAGGCGAGTTTCGCGTGCAATCGATGGACGATCCACAGGTCTACGGTATACGCGCCCATACGCTCTCGTTTGCGAGTGCCGCGAAGCGGGACATCATCTGCCCCTATAAAGTTGTCATCTCACTCATCGACAAACGCATGGTCAGCGACTTTGCGCGGAAACACGGAATTACGCTGATCAAGACTGATCTCGTGCGGGCACGATGGGTAGCCAACCTGCTCGCCTTCCAGCAGGCGGTCAAGAACACAGGCGCGACCAAAGCCCTGACCTTTCATAGTCGCGTCAAGGCGGCAGAAGAGTTTGCCAGTGACACCCAGCATGGCATCGGACGTTATCTCCACGGCTACGACGTGCGCCATGTGCATGGCAAGCAGCGAAGCTCTGAACGAAAAGCCTACATCGATGCCTTTCGCCATGCTGAGATGGGGGTCCTCACCAATGCTCGCTGTCTGACTGAGGGTGTCGATGTGCCTGCGGTCGATATGGTGGCGTTTCTCGATCCCAAACAGAGCCGCATCGATATCGCACAAGCGACGGGACGAGCAATGCGAAAGCCACGAGGAGCCAGCACCAAGAGGGTGGGCCATGTTGTGGTGCCGTTGTTCGCTGCCGACTTTGAGCAGGGCAGTCTGGACGAGGCAATCAAGTCCGAAGGATTTGACCAAGTCGCGGACGTTCTCAATGCCTTACAGGAGCATGATGAGGAGTTCGTGGACATCATTCGTGAACTGCGGGAGCGGAAAGGCGCTGGCGAACCGTTTGACCTCACACGCCTGCATGAGAAGGTGGAAGTCATCGGTCCTGCGGTTGACCTGGAACGTCTGAATTCCAGCATTAGCATCGCCATTGCTGATCGCATTGGAACGAGTTGGGATGAGTGGTTCGGGCGGCTCAAAGTCTATGCGCAGCGTGAAGGACATTGTCGTGTCCCCACAGAATATCGTGTCCCAGTCTCAGGCTATCGGCTCGGGCAGTGGGTCGGCAATCAACGTCGAACTAAAGACGTTATGTCTGCCGACCGTCGGCAGCGGCTCGAGGCGTTGGGGTTCGTATGGGATAAATTCGCAGCGGCGTGGGAAGAAGGGTTTCAGTCTCTCGTAGCCTTTCATCAGCGGGAAGGACATTGTCGTGTCCCCAATGAGTATCGTGTCCCAGTCTCAGGCTATCGGCTCGGGCAGTGGGTCGGCAGGCAGCGCAAGGTTTACGACACCCTGCCACGCGACCATCGGCAGCGGCTCGAGGCGCTGGGGTTCGTATGGGATGACTTGGCAGTGGCGTGGGAAGAAGGGTTTCAGTCTCTCGTAGCCTTTCATCAGCGAGACGGACATTGCCGTGTCCCCGCAACCTATCGTGACGCAATCTCAGGCTATCGGCTCGGGCAGTGGGTCGGCACGCAACGTCGAACTAAAGACATTATGTCTGCCGACCGTCGGCAGCGGCTCGAGGCGTTGGGGTTCGTATGGGATAAATTCGTAGCGGCGTGGGAAGAAGGGTTTCGCGCGCTCGCAGCCTTTCATCAGCGGGAAGGGCATTGTCTTGTGCCTCAGCGCTATCGTCATGCAGTTTCGGGCTTTCGGCTCGGGCAGTGGGTCGGCACGCAGCGCCAAAAGAAAGATGCCATGTCGCCAGACCGTCGGCAGCGGCTCGAGGCGCTCGGCTTTGTATGGGATCCCTTCGCGGCTTTGTGGGAAGAGGGCTTCCGTTTGCTCGCACTCTTTCACCAGCGCAAAGGGCATTGTCGCGTTCCTAATAGCCATCGCGAACAAGGCTTTCGGCTCGGGGAGTGGGTCAACGCGCAGCGCCAAAAGAAAGATGCCATGTCGCCAGACCGTCGGCAGCGGCTCGAGGCGCTCGGCTTTGTATGGGGTCCCTTCGCGGCTTTGTGGGAAGAGGGCTTCCGTTTCCTCGCACTCTTTCACCGGCAGGAAGGGCATTGTCGCGTGCCCGCAAGCTATCGTGATCCAGTCTCAGGCTATCGGCTCGGGCTGTGGGTCAGTGGGCAACGCAGCAACAAAGACGTCATGTCGCCAGATCGTCGTCAGCGACTCGACGCGCTGGGGTTTGTCTGGAAGGTGCGCTGAGTGGGAGTGATGGTCTCGAACACAGTCTGCACCGAGAAGCGACGGTAGAGTCGAATCGATAAGAGTGAAGGGGATAGTGCTAGGAACCATTGCTTGACTTGAGCGGAGGATACTGAGGAGAAGTTGAGGGGGCTTGAGCTGATAGGGTAGGCTCCAGTATTGAGGCCGGGGCCGATTGAGCTTACGACGCAATTGCGGTCGCTAAAGGTTCATCCCGCTGAGCCGGTGGGGCAGGGGAGATGCGCTGAATGATGGCTGCCGGCAGGGCTTCTTCGATCCGTTCCACCGGAATGACCGTGAGTTCGTCGCCGACTCTGGTCTTCTGATCCCCTTGGAAACCGGCACCCCTTACACTTGGCTGGAAGACCGTGCTATGGTGCGGTCATGTCTACAAATGCTCCTATCGTGTCACTTACTGTGAATTGTGCGAATGGCCAGTGTGGGAGGCCGCTCGACTCTCAGGTCAATCAAGGCTACCCCGACTCGACGGTGCCGATGGGGTATATCCACAAGCTTTACGATCCGGCTCTTCCGCCATTCCAAGTCGTGTGCATGAAATGCGGACACTACTCGCTCCGCTATCAACGGCCCAGACCTGACTGATCGACGCTGAGCCTTTCAGAATGTGGCGGGGGCTGCTCCTCGGCGGTCTTAGTTCGTCCATGACTCTGAATCTGCTACAGTAGACCTCCATGACGCGCATTGTCCGATCTGTCTTCGTTCCTCTTCTTTTTGTCCTATCCAGCGTACTGATCTTTCCGGCTGCGACCGTTCTTGCGGCTGATCGCGAAGTTCCCGCCATTGTTCCTGCCCCGCAGACTGCCGGCTGGTGGATGCCGCAACATGAACGCAACGTCGCACGCGTGCGACAGGGGTCTGTCGATCTGCTCATGATCGGCGATTCCATCACGCAGGGGTGGGGTGATGAGGGGAGGCGGGTGTGGGAGCGCTACTACACCCATCGCCGGGCGGTGAATCTGGGATTCAACAGCGACCGGACCGAGCAGGTCTTGTGGAGAATGCAGCACGGAGAGATTGACGGGCTCCACCCTAAGGTGGCGGTAGTCATGATCGGCACGAACAACTCGGGGACCAGAAAAGATCCACCGGAGGAGACGGTTGCCGGGGTGCAGGCGATTGTGACATTGCTACGCGCGCGGCTCCCGGAGACCAGGATTCTTCTGCTGGGGATCTTTCCGCGAGGCTCGACCGCAACCGATTCTCTTCGGCGTTTGAACAGCACGATCAATGATCGCTTGCGTGGATTCGCCGACGGTCAGCATGTTCACTATCTCGATCTAGGGCACCTCTTTCTGGATCGTGACGGGCGACTGAAGCGAGACCTCATGCCGGATCTGCTTCACCCCAATGAACAGGGCTATCAAGTCTGGGCCGAAGGCATGGAAGCTCAGCTCAAGGCTCTGCTGGGAGAGTGAAAAGAGGTGAGTGCTGATTACGCCGCAGCTTTTTTGACCCGGACTTCAGCCCGATGACCGGTCGCTGCAAGGACTCGAATCAGCACGTCAGTCGAGACTCCATGGGTATTCCCATTCGCAATCGCCGTCACCCGCGTTCGTGATGTCCCGGCACTCTTCGCAATCGCCGCATGGGTGAGCCGGCCGGCTTGAATGATCTTGGCCAGTGCGACGGTGAGCTCTGACCGAAATTCCATTTCAGCTGTGTCCGCTGCTGACAAACCCAGTGCCTGCCCAAGGTCTTCGGCTGTCCGAACCGTCACTCGTTTGCTGATTCTAGTCGTTGCCATCTACCATCTCCTGTAAACGCCGTTGGCCGAGTGCAATTTCGTGGGCCGGTGTCTTCTGCGTCTTCTTCTGAAACCCGTGAAACACGAGAATCGAGTTTGCCAGTTTTACGAAGTAAAATACTCGAACTGTTGTTGTCGCGCTTCGCACTCTGAGCTCATGCGTTCCCGATGCGACAGAAGGCATCGGTCTGCTGAGTGGGAGGCCTATGCTGATGCCTTTCTGCAGATCCCGGAGCGCTTCACCTATTTCCCGTTTGAGCAATGGCGACTGGTCACGGATAAATGCCAGGGCTTTCGGGTGAAAGGTGATCGACTTCACAGGCGCAGTATGTCTCAGAATTAAGACATTGGCAAGAGGGCTGCACCATCATCGAGAGTTTGCCTGTAGCGGAAGGAACGGGAGGCCGGAGGTTGTTACGAGGCTGTTGAGGTGGCTAAGGGTGCATCTTTCAATCGGGCTTCTGCCGATGACCGGTTGCGGCCAGAACTCGAATCAGCCCGTCGACGGTGGGGAGATGAGGCTATCGATTTCTTCTGATCCTGATGGCGTCACGGTCAACGATCACCAGTGCTCGAGCCAGCTCCACATCCGGTATTTCCCCGAGAAGCCGTTGAAGTGCTTCCTGGGTTTCTTCAATCGTTGTCGGCCAAACACGGAGTCGAATAATGCCGGCATGGGAACCGACTGGAAACGATCTCTGATCCGCGAAATCTTCATCGAAGGTGATGATGATGGCTTGTCGGCTCTGTGCCCAGATAAAGATCTCTTCATCAGGCTGTCCGGACAAGGCGACATCTGAGGTGTGATAAATCGTCCAGTGTGGGCGACGGGTGCGCAGCCACTGCGCTATGGCTCGAGGAACGTTTTGATCGAGCAGGACGGTGAGCGGCTCAGGCACGGGGAATCACTTTGTCTTCATCGATTACGTGGCTGGCATAGTCTAACGCCGATGCCACATCCTCACGGGTTAACTCCGGATAGGTTTCTAGAATCCGGTCGCTGGTATAGCCACCTGCAATCAGACCGAGGATGTTGGTCACCATGATCCGAGTCCCTCGGATGCATGGTTTCCCACTGCAGATATGGGGATCGATGCTGATTCGATCGTAGCGCATAGGTGACCCTCCCGAAGCGAACTTCTTCTACTGTCTTGACGAATGGCTCATGATAACAAGCTCGACTCAATGGGTCAAAGTATCTGAGTGAGCACGGCAGCACACACGATTGCTACTCTGAGTTAGTACGGGGCTGCGGGATGGAGGGCGGCCCCGGGTCTCCCCGGGGCCGGCTGTTGTTACGACGCGGTCGAGGTCGCGAGTGGTTCGTCTCGTTCGGCTGGCGCCACGCGATCCTGATTGAAGGCCGCCGGCAGGACTTCTTCGATCCGTTCCACCGGAATGAACGTGAGCTGATCGCGCACTTCCTGTGGCACTTCTTTCAGATCCCGCTCGTTGGCCTTCGGCAGAATGATCCGCCGGATACCCGCACGATGGGCCGCCAGGACCTTCTCCTTGATGCCGCCGACCGGCAGCACCAATCCACTCAAGCTGATTTCTCCCGTCATGGCCGTATCGCTGCGGACGGCTTTGCCCACGTAGGACGAGGCAAGGGCCGTGGCCATGGTGATACCGGCTGACGGGCCGTCTTTCGGGATCGCACCTGAGGGCACATGGATATGGACCCCGTTGCGTTTGAACTTCGAAATATCCAGCCCCATGCTCTCGGCATGCGACCAGAGATAGCTCCGGGCTGCGCGTGCCGACTCCTGCATCACATCGCCGAGCTGTCCCGTCAGGGTCAGTTCATGACTTCCCGGAAGCAGCGTTGTTTCGATGTAGAGGACGTCGCCTCCAGCTGGTGTCCAGGCCAGACCGGTGGCCACACCGGGAGGCAGCGTTTTGCGCCCTTCTTCCGGCATGAATCGTTCTGAGCCGAGCCATTCATCCAGCATGTCCGGGCGAATGGTCACCGGCTGGCGCTCCTGGCCCTCCGGGAGCTCCGCGAAGGCTAAGGCCACTTTTCTCGTCAACCGTCCGAGCATTTGCTCCAGCTGGCGCACACCGGCTTCCCTGGTGTACCGGCTGGTGACGAGATTCAACACCTCGTCTGACAGCAACGCCTGTTCGGCATTCAAGCCCGCTTCCTTCAATCGTCTCGGCCAGAGGTAACGGCGAGCGATTTCCGCCTTCTCATGTTCGCTGTAGCCTTGCAGGCGGATGATCTCCATCCGGTCCAACAAGGGTTGGCTGATCGTATCCAGCGTATTCGCCGTCGTGATGAAAAAGGCTTTCGACAAATCGAAGGGGAGATCCAGATAGTGGTCGCGGAACGTGTGGTTCTGCGCCGGATCGAGAATCTCCAACAGGGCTGCCGCGGGATCGCCGCGGAAGTCGCGCCCCATCTTGTCGACTTCATCGAGCATGAGCACCGGATTGTTCACCCCGGCTCGCCGTACGGCTTGAATGATATGGCCAGGCAACGCACCGACATAGGTGCGGCGATGCCCGCGCAACTCGGCTTCATCGTGCACGCCGCCCAGGCTGAGTCGCTCGAACGTCCGGCCCATGGCCCTGGCGATCGATTGCCCCAGGCTCGTCTTGCCGACACCCGGAGGGCCGACTAAGCAGAGAATCGGTGCCTTTGCCGACGGATTCAGCTTCAAGACGGCGAGATGCTCTACGATCCGCTCTTTCACTTCTTTGATGCCGTAATGATCTTCTTCGAGCACCTGCCGGACGGTCGCCAGATCAATCGCATCTGCCGAGGCTTTCTTCCAGGGCAATTCGAGCACCAGTTCCAGATAGGTCCGGAGCACCTGATGATCTGCCGACGAGGGCGGCACTTTGGCCAGGCGCTTGAGCTCGCGTTCCGCTTCCTTCCGCACATGGTCGGGCAGGTCTGCCTCGGTCACTTGTTTCTTGAGATGGGCGATCTCGTTGTCGTCGCCGTCGTCTTCGCCCAGTTCCTGTTGAATCGTTTTCAATTGCTCGCGCAACATGTATTCGCGCTGGCTTTTGCCGATCTTCGCCTGCGCATCGCTCGTGATCTTGTCGCGGAGCTGCAGAATTTGAATCTCCTTGGACAAGGCCACGTAGAGGGCGCGCAACAGATCCAGCGTCGCAGTGCTTTCGAGCAGCTTCTGCTCTTCGGCCACGCTCAGATTGACCAGAGAGGCCACGCGATAGGCCAGGGCTACCGGATCATCTTCATGGCTTAACGCTTCACTGGCCTCTTGCATGCCGGGGGCTTGGATCACCCGCGGGAGTTCCGTCACCAGTTCCTGAATCGCCCGATGCATGGCCTGCACTTCCGTGCCGGTCTCTGACGGGCGGTCCAGGGACCGGACCCGTGCGATGGCATAGGGGGTCGATTGGGTTTCTTCGATGATCGCCACGCGGTCTACGCCCTGGACAAACGCGTGAATCGCGCCTTCCGAGGACTGGCCGATCTGCTTAATGATGGCTTTGGTGCCGATCGTATAGAGGTCGCTCAAGCCCGGTTCTTCGGTCTGCGAGTCGCGCTGAGCCACGACCAGGATCATCTTCTCTTCTGTCTTCATCGCTGCCTGCACCGCCGCCATCGATCGTTCGCGACCGACGGTGAGGGGCATCATGACGCCGGGAAATAAGACGGTCCGCTTGATCGGTAATATGGGTAGGGTCAGCACTTTGGTCTCGCTGTCCATGTTGAGTCCTTTCTCTCATCCCTGAGAAGAGACACGATGAGTGAGCGTGTCACAGCAGAGATAGATCGTGGATCTGGCAAGTCAAGGGCAGGCTTGAAGATGTTCGCTTAACCGTCCGAAAAGATAGAAAGACGGCGGGTAACGGTCTTTCAGCGATCTTGAAACAAACCGCCGGTACTACGGATCGTCCGTTCGTTTCCGCGGCCGGATGTGGGAGACGGCGGCGTCCCGGGTGGGCCATCATAGTCGTCTGTCCCGGCGAGATCGAAGAAGAGTCCGAGGCTGTCCTGGGTGCCATGGCCCAAACCGGCCAGGCCTTGATAGCGATCGGCTCCCCCTTCATCGATGAAGAGCGCCCAGGATTCGCCGTCGGCCTCTCCCAGGCCGGTGCTGCGGGTGAGGTCGTAGGTATCTGGCCTGGTTCCGGCGTCAATGGATAGGCTTACGCTGCGGTCGCTCGCGGCACTCAGCGTGTGCTTCGGGCCGGAGGGCGTGTAGCGATCGGAGCCCTGGGCATCCACGAACAGTCCGGTGCCATAATGACCGGCGGCTCCGAGGCTGGTCCGTCCTCCGGTGCGGGTGTCGTCTCCGTCGAGATCGAGTGCCACCCCGATGCCGAAGTAATAGCCGGATCCCTGGGCCATGTTGCCGCCGCGGTATTGATCCTGGCCTTCGAGATCGATGAGGTAGCCCAGACCGCCGGCCAGGTTCGGGAGCTGGGCGTCTGCTTTGGCACTGCCTCCATCTACACCCGCGCCGCTCCCCATGCCGAAGCAGAGATACTGAAAGGTCGGATCACCCGGCTTGGCCGCGGGCGCTTCCTGCTGATTGTACGGGCTGGGATATTTGTCGCCGCATTGATAGACGTCGTTGCCGGCGTGGTCGATGACGGCGCCCATCCCCAGAGGCCCGCCGAATCCGATGGCAAAGGCGTGGCTGGTGTAGCGGTCGTTTCCGGCCAGATCGATGAGGAGGCCGAGCCCGCCGAAGGCCGCGCCTTGCGTGAACCGGTTGCCCATATAGACGTCGTTGCCTTTGCGGTCGAGAAGCATTCCGATACCGGCGAAGCCGGTGCCGCCGGAGCCCTGATCGAGCTGATAGACGTCGTCGCCGGCCAGATCGACCAGCAGCCCGACGCCGAGCCGGCCGGTGGCCAGCCCAAGCGGGTCGCTCGTGTAGGTATCGTTGCCCGCCAGGTCGATCACCACGCCGATCCCGTGGTCGATGTCGCCGGATGACGCGATCATTCCATGATAGGTATCGTCCCCGCCGAGGTCGATGACGAGGAGAAAGCGCCGGTCCAGATCGTAGGTGTTGACGCCGGGGCCGCCGATCACGATCAGGCCGGCGCGAGTCTGCTGCACGAAGAGCACGTCGCCGGTGATGCCGGGCGGGGGCTGCTGGATCGGAGGGCGTTGCTGAAAGGTCTGTGCCAGATTCTGAAGAAAACGCTCGTTGCTCAGTCTCGCCACAGTTTGCGCCGTCGCGATCAGCGCGGCATAGTCGAGCTGTTCATCCACGAGCCGGGCGAATTCTGTATCGAGCTTGCGGTGCGCCGCACGCTCCTGGGGCGGCTCGTTTGAGCGGGGAGCAAACTGATCGGCCACCGTTCGAGCCTGTTTAAAGAGAAAGCGCCGTTCATCATCGGAGAGATTCGCCAGCGCCTTTTCCCGCTGGATGGCCGCATCCTCTAGCGTGTCGGTCAGGAAGGAGACGATGTCTTTCTGGGCGGTCGTGCCCGGAAAGGGGAGCGGCTTGAAGTATTCGGATGTGCGATCGACGGCTGCTTCCATCACATCCAGGAGCGCCGGCAAATTCTCCACGCCGCCTGCGGCCAGTTCCGCCATCAGCAGTCCCTGATGTTCCAGTGAAGAAAAACCGGCCCAGGGATCCGTGAGGCTTTGGAGGGCGATGCGCCGTTTGTACCGCGCCGGCACATCGCGACCGATGGCATGGGTGGCGAGGACACGGGTCTGTTGAGGGCCTTGCTGTTTCTCGATGTCCGGTTGCACCACCGGCGCAAGTCGATCCACGACGGATGTATAGAGCCGGCTCTTGGATGTGATCCCCGGCACCGGAGATTTATGGATGAGGGCCTGGCAGCCGGTCAACGTGGCGAGCAGAAGCAGTGAAGCGACGACTAGGCTGCGGCCGGGAGTCGTTCGAGGACTGCGATTGAAAGGAGAGTCACAGGCCAACATTACGCGATAACTTATCACAGCCTGAGCAAAGATTCTGCGACTCCGGCCACCTCTCTGGAGATCCGGCTCATGGCGGGGTCGCGGTGGCTGAACTTTCCGTCCCAACCCTATCCCCATGACTTTGCTTAGATTGTTCCTATGATTGCCCGGGGAGTGTGTCCCTGTAACCTTTTCGAACGTCCGTACGACTAGGAGGTAGAGGGATAGATCGATCACATCGATAGCACAGTCACCCGGAAGAGGAGGATCTCATGCGCAACGGCAGCCAACTGATATCTGGAGTCGTACTCGGAGTAACATTGATGATGACCTCGTCTGTGTGGGCCGACGGCGGACAACAGTGCCGGCGGCCGGGGGGGAACCCGCACGCCGTAGCAGGTCACGAGGGCTATAGACAGACCAGCGCCGGTACGCACATGCTGCGCCATTTGTTGAGGCATAAACAGGAGCTTGGATTATCGGATGAGCAGATCGGCAAGCTCCGCGGTCTGGCGCTCGATGCGGATCGGGCCGGGATCCGGGCGAATGCGGATGTGTTGGTCAGTGAACGCGAACTTCGTGCCCTGTTGTGGGATGAGAAGGCCGAACTGGCGGCGATCGAAGCCAAGGTGCGGGAGTATGAGAATTTCGAGGCCACCGCGCGCATGATCGGGATCAAAGTACGACGGGATCTGATCGGTCAGTTGACGCCGGAGCAACAGGAGAAACGGAAGGCGCTGCGTGAACAGCGGCACCGGCATCAGGGTCAGTTGATGCGCGCCGAAGAAGGGAACTCTGGGAGGGCGACCGAAGCAGTTGTCATCAATCCAGATGCCGCTGACCTTGAATTCAGCGAGTTGGAAGACGGATTGTCGGCCGGTTGACCGCGAAGCGTTCGTTGCCGACTGACAGGGCGGGGTGCGCTATGATGCGCTGCCGTTCAGTCAATGCGAATATCCGGATCTGCGGGGAAGACCGTTATCGATGGCCGACGAATCGCTTACGAAGCGCGCGCAAGCAGGGGACGAGCAGGATCTCCTGCGGCGCATTCGCGGAGGCGACCGTGATCGATTTGCCGAACTCATCAGCCGCTATGAGGATCGGGTGCTTCGGATCGTCGGCCGCCGAGTCCCGGCTGCTCGTGTGGAAGAAATCGTCCATGATGTGTTTGTCCGGGCCTACTTCGGGTTGGCGCAATTCTCCGGTGACGTCCCGTTCGATCATTGGCTGGCCGGCATTGCGGTGCGAACCTGCTACGACTTCTGGAGGGACCGCACACGCGAAGAGGTACCGGTCAGTACGTTGACCGACGATCATCACCGGTGGATTGAGCAGGCGTTGGGGGCGCAGTCGGATGACGAATGGCGCAGCCAGGTGAGCAGGTGGGAGGCGAAGGAGGTGTTGGAATGGGCATTGAGCCGGCTGTCTCCTGAAAATCGGGCGGTGTTGACCCTGGTTCACCTCGACGGCCATTCCGTGCGCGAAGCCGCGCAATTGCTGGGCTGGACTGTCGTGACGGTGAAAGTGCGGGCGCATCGCGCGCGCCACGCTCTGCGCAAGATTCTGAGCGGCAACCTATGAGGGTGATATGACGGAATATCGTGACGATGAGTTGCAGAAACTCGAACGGGCCCTGACCGAAGCCTATCGTAGACAGCCGGACCCGGTTCCCGGAGCCGGTCTGGCGCAGCAGGTCATGCGGGACATCCGCCAGGGGGCGAGCGACAGCGGCCGGTGGATCTCTGCCGTCGCGGTCGATCAGCTGGTCTGGCGGACGGCGACGATGGCCGCTGCCGTGGTGCTGGTGTTGTCGGTTTTCACGGTCGGTGTGGTGCGGTCTATGACGGGAGAACGCGCCGGGCTGTTAGCCGAAGAATTTGAATCGGCTCCGCTGTTGGGCGACGAGTGAACTGAACGAAGAGAGGAGCGTCCCATGTCACGATTCAAATTATGGGCGGGCTTGATTATACTGTTTGGCGCGGGCGCCTTGACTGGTATAGTCGGGACCTATCTCTATTGCGACGTTGACCGGTCGCATCGCGGAGAGCGTGGGCCTGTTGCTCAGCACGAACGTATAATGAAGCGGCTCACGCAGGAGCTATCGTTAACCGCCCGCCAGAAGGCCGATATCGAGCCGATTGTGACCCGCGCGCACGTGGCGATCTTAGAATTGCGATACAGCCATCAGGTGGAAATCGAGCAGATCCTCGCCGGAGGAATGGCTGAGCTCAAAGGCCAGTTGTCGGCAGAGCAGCAGTCCGGACTGGACAAAATGTATCAACGGCTGCAACAGCGGTGGCAGCAGTCACGGGATTATATCGCTGCGAAGAAACAGGGTATGACCGGCTCCCGGTAGCCGGACAGATCCTGAGCGATCGGGAATAGCCGGGAAGGACACCATGTCGGAATCCATTCGTTTCTCCACCCTACTCAAACGGTCGATGATCGGCCTTGCGGGTGCCTGTCTCCTGGCGCTTGGCTGGTACACGTTGCTCGCGAAGTCGGGCGAGGAGCCGTCGCGGGCGGGCCAGGCGACGGGCGGTGGGGCTCGCACGTTTCCGGTGGCCGTGGCCACGGCGAAGACCGGCGACATCGGGGTCTATCTCAATGGTCTCGGATCGGTGGTGCCGCTCAACACGGTCAACGTCAAGAGCCGGGTCGATGGCCAACTCATGAAAGTCCTGTTTCAGGAAGGGCAGCTCGTTCACCGCGGCGATCTGTTGGCGGAGATCGACCCGCGCCCGTTCGAAGTGCAATTGACGCAGGCCGAAGGGCAGATGGCGCGCGATCAGGCGCAATTCAAGAACGCGCAGCTGGACCTGGCGCGGTACAAGGGCTTGTTCGAACAGGGGTTCATTCCCAAACAGCAGCTAGATACGCAGCATGCGCTGGTGCGTCAACTGGAAGGGATTGTGAAGGCGGACCAAGGCCAGATCGATAATGCCAAGCTGCAGCTGGTGTATAGCCGCATCACGTCCCCCATCGACGGACGGGTGGGGTTGCGGCTGGTCGATGCGGGCAACATGGTGCGGGCGAACGACGCGAACGGCCTCCTAGTCATCACGCAGCTCATGCCGATTACGGTCGTCTTTACAATTCCGGAGGACAATCTGCCGGTCGTCATGCAGCGGATGAAGTCCGGGGAAACGCTGTCGGTGGAGGCGTTCGACCGCGAGCAGAAGAAACAACTGGCGGCGGGCACGTTGCTCACCGTCGACAATCAGATCGATGTTAATACCGGCACAGTCAGGCTCAAGGCGGTGTTCCCGAACGAAGACGGGCACTTGTTTCCCAATCAGTTCGTGAATGCGCGTCTGTTACTGGAGGTCAAACATGGCGTCACGGTCGTGCCGTCGGCGGCCGTGCAACGGGGCGCAAAAGGCACCTTCCTCTATGTGGTGAAAGAAGATCAGACGGTTGCGGTCCGTCCGGTCGGGGCAGGAGCGGCTCAAGGCGACGACCTCTCGATCGACAGCGGCCTGTCTCCCGGCGAAGTCGTCGTCGTGGACGGGACCGAGAAGCTGCGCGAAGGCAGCAAGGTCGAGGTCCGGAACCAGAAAGGCGCTCCCGCAAAATCCACAGACGCTCCTTCCGCCGTTCCCCCTGCCGGAACCGACAGGCCGAAGCGAGGGGCGACCTCGTGAACCCGTCCCGCCTGTTTATCATGCGGCCGGTGGCGACGGCCCTCCTGATGGTGGCGATCGTGCTCGCCGGCGCGCTGGCCTATCGCCTGTTGCCGGTCTCCGCGCTGCCGCAGGTGGATTATCCGACCATTCAGGTCCTGACGTTTTATCCGGGCGCCAGCCCGGATGTCATGGCCTCCTCCGTGACCGCGCCGTTGGAAAGACAGTTCGGCCAGATGCCCGGGCTGAACCAGATGACCTCCACGAGTTCCGGCGGCAGTTCCGTCGTGACGCTCCAGTTCAGTCTGGATTTGAATCTCGATATCGCCGAGCAACAAGTACAGGCGGCGATCAATGCCGCTTCCACGTTCATTCCACGGGATTTGCCCAATCCTCCGGTTTATAACAAGGTCAATCCGGCGGATGCCCCGATTCTGACGCTCGCCCTGACCTCCGCTACCTTGCCGCTGTCCCAGGTCGAAGACCTGGCCGAAACCCGCTTTGCCCAAAAAATTTCCCAGCTGGCCGGCGTCGGGCTCGTCAGTCTCAGCGGAGGGCAGCGTCCGGCAGTGCGTATTCAGGCGAACCCGCGTGCGCTGTCCGCCTATGGCCTGACGCTGGAGGATCTGCGTTTCGCCGTGGCAGCCGCCAATGTCAATCAGGCTAAAGGCGCCTTTGACGGCCCGCGCCGGGCTTCTATCATCAATGCGACCGATCAATTGCTGTCGAGCCGGGATTACCGGCCCCTGATCGTGGCCTATCGCAACGGCGCGCCGGTCCTGCTGTCCGAAGTGGCCGATGTCATCGACGATGTGGAAAATGTGAAGCAGGCGGCCTGGATGAACGACCAGCCGGCGATTCTGGTCAACATCCAGCGGCAGCCCGGCGCCAACGTCATCGACGTGGCTGACCGGGTCAAGGCGCTCCTGCCTCAGCTTCAAAGCGCGTTGCCCGCTGCGGTGCAGGTGACGGTGCTCACCGACCGTACGACGTCTATTCGGGCATCGGTGCGGGACGTGCAGTTCGAATTGATGCTGGCCGTGGCGCTCGTGATCCTGGTCATCTTTCTGTTTTTGCGGACCCTCTCGGCGACGATTATTCCCGCGGCAGCGGTCCCGCTGTCGCTGGTGGGGACATTCGGGGTCATGTATCTCATGGGTTTCAGTCTGAATAATCTGACCTTGATGGCGTTGACGATCTCCACGGGCTTCGTCGTGGACGACGCCATTGTCATGATCGAAAATATCTCCCGGTATATCGAAGAAGGCGAGTCACCGCTGGAGGCGGCGCTCAAGGGATCGAAGCAAATCGCCTTTACCATTCTCTCCCTGACCATCTCGCTCATTGCCGTGCTGATTCCACTCCTCTTCATGGGCGATGTGGTGGGCCGGCTGTTCCGCGAGTTTGCCATTACGCTGAGCGCCACGATTCTCGTCTCGGCCGTGGTCTCGCTGACCCTGACGCCGATGATGTGCGCGAGACTGCTGCGCCACCGGCCTGCAGCGGGACAGGGCCGGTTCTATCGCCGCTCGCAACAGTGGTTCGATCAAACCATTGCGGTCTATGGCCGGACCTTGCGCCGGGTGTTGCAGCATCAATCGGCGACTCTGGTGGTGGCCGCCGGTACGCTCGTTCTCACCGTGATTTTGTTTCTGATCATTCCCAAGGGCTTCTTTCCCGTGCAGGACACCGGCGCGATCCTCGGGATTACCGAGGCGGAACAGTCGATCTCCTTCAGCGGAATGGTGGAGCGGCAACAGGCGCTGGCCGGTGCCATTCTGGCCGATCCGGCCGTCGCAAGCCTGTCCTCGTTCATCGGTGTGGACGGGACCAATACGACGCTGAACAGCGGGCGCATCCAGATCAATCTGAAGCCGATGGCCGAACGGGGACTGAGCGTTCATGAGGTCATCCACCGACTACAGGCGCAAGCGGCCAATGTGGAGGGGATGTCGTTGTTCCTGCAGCCGATGCAGGATTTGACCGTGGAAGATCGAGTCAGCCGGACACAGTATCAATACACGCTGGAAGACGCGGACCCCGAAGAGCTCAGCCGCTGGGCGCCTGCATTCGTGACGGCGCTTCAGGCCCTGCCGGAATTGCGCGAGGTCAGCAGCGATCAGCTGGATCGCGGGCTGGCTGCAATGCTGGTGATCGACCGCAGCACGGCTTCGCGTCTGGGGATCACCCCGCAGCTTATCGTCGACACGCTCTACGATGCGTTCGGGCAGCGGCAGGTGTCCACGATGTTTACCCAGCTGAATCAGTATCGTGTGGTACTCGAAGTGATGCCGGAATTTCAGACCGGGCCGCAGTCGCTGCAGTTTCTCGATATCCGGTCGGGCGCCGGCGGGCAGGTGCCGCTCAATGTGTTTACCCGGTTCTCCGAGACGACGACCCCGCTGGCTATCAGCCGGCAGGGTCAGTTTCCCGTCGTGACGGTGTCCTTCAATCTTGCGCCGGGGACATCGCTGGGCGATGCGGTTGCCGCGATCGAGAAAGCCTCGCAGGAGATCGATCTGCCGGTCAGCATTCGCGGGAGTTTTCAGGGGGCGGCCCAGGCGTTTCAAGCGTCGCTGGGGAACGAAGTCTGGCTGATTCTCGCCGCACTGGTGACGGTCTATATCGTGCTCGGGATTTTGTACGAGAGCTATATCCATCCGCTCACGATTCTGTCCACGCTGCCGTCGGCCGGAGTGGGCGCATTGCTGGCCCTGATGTTCTTTAGAATTGAGTTCAGCGTCATCGCGCTGATCGGGATCATTCTGCTCATCGGCATCGTCAAGAAGAACGCCATCATGATGATCGACTTTGCGCTGGAGGCAGAGCGTAAGGAAGGAAAGACACCGGAAGAGGCGATCTACGAGGCCTGCCTGTTGCGCTTCCGGCCGATCATGATGACCACGATGGCGGCGTTGCTCGGCGCGCTCCCGCTGGCGATCGGATCGGGAGTAGGATCGGAACTGCGGCATCCGCTCGGGATCGTCATCATCGGCGGACTGATTGTGAGCCAGGTGCTGACCTTGTATACGACGCCGGTAGTGTATCTGGCCTTCGACCGGCTGGCGCGGCGCGTCCGGGCCGGCCGGCCTTCTCCCTCGACGGAAGAGGCGTTGACCCCGGAAACCGTATGAATATCTCGGCGCCGTTCATCCGACGTCCGGTTGCCACCACATTGTTGACCATCGGGGTCACGCTTGTCGGTCTCGTCGCGTTCCGTTTCCTGCCCGTCGCCTCGCTGCCGCAAGTCGAGTTTCCGACCATCAATGTGTCGGCTACGCTGCCGGGCGGCAGCCCGGAAACCATGGCCACCTCGGTGGCGGCTCCACTGGAACATCAGTTCACCCGCATCGCCGGTGTGACGGAGATGACCTCCACGAGCATGCTGGGGTCTGCGAATATCACGCTGCAATTCGATCTGAGCCGCAATATCGACGGCGCCGCGCGCGACGTCCAAGCCGCCATCATGGCGGCGCGGAGCGAACTACCGACGACCCTTCCGAACAGCCCCACGTACCGGAAGATCAATCCGGCCGACGCGCCGATTCTCATCCTGTCGCTGACGTCCGATCTTGTCAGCCGGGGCCGCATGTATGACGTCGCCTCCAGCATTCTTCAGCAGAAACTGTCGCAAATTGACGGGGTGGGGCAGGTCACGGTCGGTGGTGGCTCGCTCCCGGCTATCCGCGTCGATCTGAATCCTACGGCGTTGAACAGCTACGGGATCGGACTCGGCGACGTCCGCCGGATGCTGAGCAGCACCAACGTCAATCGCCCCAAGGGGCAGTTGTCCGACGGGAAGCGGACCTGGGAGGTGCGGACCAACGATCAGCTTCACACAGTGGAAGAGTATCTGCCGCTGATTGTGAGCTATCGGGAGGGGCGAGCCGTGCGACTCTCGGACATCGCGACCGTCGAGCAGTCGGTCGAGGATCTGCGGACGAGCGGTGTGGCGAACGGCGTCCCGGCGGTGCTTATCATCATCAATCGGCAGCCGGGGGCCAACATCATCGAGACTGTCGATCGTGTGCGGGCCATCCTTCCCCAATTGGAAGCGTCGATTCCAGGGAGCATGACGCTGAAAGTCGTGGTGGACCGCACCCCGGTCATTCGCGCGTCGTTGCATGACGTCGAGCGGACGCTCGCGATTTCCGTCTGTCTCGTGATCCTGGTGGTGTTTGTGTTTCTGCGGGATGTCCGGGCCACGTTGATTCCCTGTGTGGCGGTGCCGGTCTCGCTGGTCAGTACGTTCGGCGTGATGTATCTCTTCGACTATAGTTTGGATAACCTCTCGCTCATGGCCCTCACGATCGCAACCGGGTTTGTCGTGGATGATGCCATCGTCGTTCTGGAGAACATCAGCCGGTACCGGGAGCAGGGTATGGTGCCGATGCAGGCGGCGCTGCGCGGCGCCCGCGAGATTACCTTTACCGTGCTCTCGATTACCCTCTCGCTCGTGGCCGTTTTCCTCCCGATTCTCTTCATGGGCGGCATGATGGGGCGGATCTTCCGCGAATTCGCCGTCACGCTCTCTGTGGCGATTCTCGTCTCGCTGGTCGTCTCGCTGACCACCACGCCGATGATGTGCGCCCGCGTACTCAAAGCGGAGACCGGCAGGCCCCATGGGCGATGGTACCGGATCAGTGAACGGTTCTTTGAAGGTCTGCGCGGCGGCTATGCCGGAAGCCTCGGCTGGGTCCTCCGCCATCCGCGCAGCATGCTCGCGCTGACGCTGACCACGATGGCCTTCAGCATCTATCTGTACACGATCATGCCTAAGGGTTTCTTTCCCCAGCAGGACACGGGCCGCATGTTCGGGAATATTCAGGCCGCGCAGGATATTTCATTTCAGGCCATGCGGCAGAAACTTATCGAGGTTGTCGACATCATCAAGAGCGACCCGGCTGTGGACACCGTCACAGGATTCAGCGGCGGCGGTGTCAGCGGGAATACCAATGCCGGCCGCATGTTCATCTCGCTGAAGCCGCTCGAAGAGCGGCAGATCAGTGTGGATCAGGTGATCGCTCGCCTGCGCCCCAAGCTGGCGAAAGTGACGGGCGCTCCGACGGTGCTGCAGGCGATTCAGGATCTGCGTATCGGCGGACGCGCCAGCAGCGCGCAGTATCAATATACGCTGCAAAGCGTGGATCTCGCCGAGCTGAACACCTGGGCGCCCAAGGTCGAGCGGCAGTTGCGCACGCTGCCGGAAATTACGGACGTGAACAGCGATCAGCAGGACAAGGGCCTGCAATCGCTCGTGGTGTTCGATCGCAGCACGGCCTCCCGGCTGGGGCTTAGTCCCCAACTGATCGACGATACGCTCTACGATGCGTTCGGCCAGCGGCAGGTCTCCATCATGTATACGTCGCTCAACCAGTATCACGTCGTGATGGAGCTGGCGCCGCAATATTGGCAGAACCCCTCGACGCTGCAGGAAATCTATGTGCGGTCGCCGGTGGGTGCACAGGTGCCGCTCAGCGCCGTGACGCGGTACGAACCGACGAACACGCTGCTGCTGGTCAACCATCAGGGGCAATTCCCCGGTGTGACTCTGTCGTTCAATATGGCTCCGGGAGCGTCGTTGGGCGATGCAGTCCAGGCGATTGAAAAAGCAATGCGGGAGATGGGACTCCCGGCCGGCGTCAAGGGCACATTTCAGGGCGCGGCCAAAGCCTTCCAGGCCTCCGTCGACAACCAGCCGTTTCTCATCCTCGCCGCTCTGGTCACGGTCTACATTGTGTTGGGGATTCTCTACGAGAGTTACATCCATCCCTTGACGATCTTGTCCACGTTGCCGTCCGCCGGAGTGGGTGCGCTGCTCGCGTTGCTCCTGTTTAAGACGGAGCTGAGCATGATCGCGCTGATCGGGATCATTCTATTGATCGGCATCGTCAAGAAGAACGCCATCATGATGATCGACTTCGCGTTGGATGCGGAACGCAAGGACGGCAAACGGCCTGAGGCGGCGATCTACGAGGCCTGTCTGCTACGCTTCCGGCCGATCATGATGACCACGATGGCGGCGCTGTTCGGCGCGTTGCCCCTGGCGCTGGGAACGGGGGTCGGGTCGGAATTGCGCCGGCCGCTGGGTATCGCTATCGTCGGCGGGCTCCTCGTGAGCCAGTTGTTGACGCTCTACACGACGCCGGTGATCTATCTCTATCTCGATCGTGTGCGGTTGCGATTTTCACGAATGCGCACAGGCCGAGGGATGGACAGGCAACTTCCTCAGAGTACACACTTGCCGGATGTCCAAGGCTAAGCGCCGCCGTTGCAGCAGACGGTTGCGTATCGTGATGGGCAGAGCGGCAGGAAATCTAGGAAGCGACGGCGCTCAGCGATGCGGCGGCGTAGTCAGAATAGACGAGGGTATCTGTCTGTGACGAAGCGGTGAGAAGATCTGTGACTCGTTCCCGGACCCCCTGACTGTATCGAAGAAACTCCACGCCCAGGTAGCCGTCTTTACACCAGCGTACGACAGAGACTTCCACCGCCAGCGGTGCGGGCTCCTGCGCCACGGCAATTTCGAGCGCAAGATAGGCTCCGGCATTCAGGTCGATGTCGCTCCGCATCCTGCATCCGGTGGGCGACAGGTCGAGCAGGACTCCCGTGCCCGTACCGGTATCGCTCTGGATATTCGCCGGGTAGCCGACGGGGATTCTGGTGCGACATCGTGGGTGCATGATCATTTTCCTGATGAATCTATAGAGCCTATCGGCAGGGAGAGAGGGAAACTTGACCGGTTGTATGAACGTCACACCGGGATCGGCGAGGCTGCGGTTTAGGCGACCATGGTTCCCGGCGGTTAGTCGTTCTTCATGAGTTGAACCGACTGGGACGCCAGGTTAGCCTTGGGTGGGCGGAGTGAGCCGTCTTCGCGCTCCGCCTTGGACGATGAGGAATTCATAGAGGCGGCATTCGATGGCGCCGTTGAAGAGGGGCGTGCGTTTGGTGGGAGCCAGGCCGATGAGCTTCGGGGCGCGGAGGTCGCCGGTAAACAGATAGACGCGCCAGCCGACGCAACGGGTTTTCAGCCAGGAGCCGAGCTTGGGATAAAACACATCCAGATCGGCTTGGGTGCCGAGTCGGACGCCATAGGGGGGATTCATGACGATGGTGCCCGGTTCTTGCGGCGGGGTGAGGTCGAACAGATCTGTTTGTGTCAGCGCGATGTCATTGGCGACACCGGCGCACATGAACTGATCTTTGGCGGCTTGCACGGCGCGGGCATCCCGATCAGAGGCATAAATGGGGACGGGGCTGGAGGGCAATTGTTTGGCTTGGGCTTGAGCCTGGACAGTTTTCCAGAGAGCCGGGTCGAAATTCGAGAATAGTTCAAAGGCGAAGCGCCGACCGAGTCCGGGGGCTATTTTCCTGGCGAGCATGGCGGCTTCGAGTGGAATAGTCCCGCCGCCACAGAGGGGATCGAGGAGTGGCGTGGTCCCGTTCCAGCCGGTGAGTTGGATGATGCCGGCGGCCAGATTTTCGCGCAATGGCGCATCGACGGTGGACTCACGGAAGCCGCGCTTGAAGAGCGAATCCCCGGTGGTTCCGAGATAGAGCGTGAGATGGGTGGCATCGAGAAAGGCGTCGATGCGAATGTCCGGGCGGTTTGAATTGACACTAGGGCGGGTGCCCTTCACCCTGGTGAAGGTGTCGCAGACGGCATCCTTGATGCGCAGAGTGACGAAGTCGATACTCTTGAGCGGACAATGCTGTGCGCTGGTTTTCACTTTGATGGTGCGCGTGGGGGTGAACCATTGCGGCCAGGATATGGCGCTGGCCGCGACGTAGATATCCTGTTCGTTGCGATAGGGGACCTGCGCGACTTCCAGCAAGATGCGGCTGGCGATGCGGCTTTCAAGATTGGCCCGGTAGATGGTTTTCAGATTGCCTGAAAATCCGCCGCCGCCTTCGGTCGGGCGCAGGTCGGTGGCGCCGAGGGCGGCCAATTCCTGCTGCAGCAACGCTTCGAGGCCGCGCGGACAGGGTGCAAAGCAGCGGTAGTTTGTGTTATCCATCCTGATCACCTAATGAGAAAGAGCCTGCCGTGAAATTCTGCAGTACCTGCGGGGCCCCG
>JABFSU010000104.1 GCA_013140455.1 Nitrospira sp.
ACGCGTTCCTGGCCTCGTTGAAGAAGGTCTTGCAGTCGAAGTGAAGCAATAGAGAGGGCATCATGATCATCGTCTTGAGACCTGACGCATCTGAACGCGAAGTCGATCATATTATCGATCGGCTGCGAGAGTTGGGATTGAAGTCGCAAATTTCCACCGGTCAGGAGCGCACCATCATCGGGGTGATCGGCGACGATCGAATTTTGCATAACCAGCCTCTGACCGCGCTGCCCGGGGTGGAAAGCGTTTTGCCGATTCTCGCTCCCTGGAAACTGGTGAGCCGGGAATTCAAGAAAGAACCGACCATCATTGATGTGGGCGGGGTGAAGATTGGCGGGAAGAAGCTCGTCATTATGGCGGGACCTTGTGCGGTGGAGCGCCTCGAACTCACCGTCGGCATTGCCCATGAAGTGAAGGCCGCCGGAGCTTCGATCCTTCGCGGTGGGGCGTACAAGCCCAGAACCTCACCCTATTCCTTCCAGGGTTTGGGTCGTGAAGGATTGGATTACTTGCTTGAAGCCAAGAGGCAAACGGGTTTGCCGGTCGTGAGCGAGATTTTGGACACGAGAGACATTGAGCTGTTTCTGGAGAAGGCCGATATCATTCAGATCGGCGCCCGCAATATGCAGAATTTCGAACTCTTGAAGGAGGTCGGGGCCTACGATAAGCCGGTGCTGTTGAAGCGCGGATTGTCGGCGACCATCAAGGAGTTTCTCCTGTCTGCGGAATACATCATGTCGCGCGGCAATCGCAACGTCATGCTCTGCGAGCGGGGCATCCGGACCTTTGAAACCCAGTATCGCAATACGTTGGATCTGGCGGCGATCCCGACGCTGAAAGAATTGTCGCATCTTCCCGTCATCGTCGATCCCAGCCATGCGACAGGGAAATGGCAGCTGGTGGCGCCCATGTCCAAGGCGGCGATTGCGGCTGGCGCCGACGGGCTGTTGATCGAAGTTCATTCCAATCCGGAATGTGCCTTGTGTGACGGAGAGGAATCGATCAAGCCGTCAAAGTTCAAAGAGCTGATGCACGATCTTGGGAATATTGGCAGGGCAGTCGGGCGAGAAATATAACAGGCTGTTGAAAAAGTCCGCCAGCGGCGTTCTCGCGACGCTCAGAGGCTCAACGTACGGCAGAGAGTACGCTTCGCCTCTTCTCTTGCTGCGGCCTTGCTGGACGGCCATTTTGAACAGCCTGTGATTGCCAGGAATACCAAGGTTTTTCGCGGAGAGAATCGAGCAAGGTAGGTATGGCAGTTCATTTCAAACAGGTCGCGATTATCGGGGTGGGCCTGATCGGCGGGTCGCTCGGGATGATTCTTCGCCGCAAGGGGCTGGCTGATCAGGTGGTCGGCATAGGCCGGCGGGTGGAGAATCTGAAGACCGCTGTCGAGCTGGGTGCGATCGATCGTTATGTTGCGGACCCAAAAGAAGGTGTGCGTGGTGCGGATCTCGTGATTTTGGCCACCCCTGTCGATACCTATGACCGACACCTGAAGGACTGGGCCTCGTGTCTCTCTCCTGGAGCCATCGTGAGCGATGTCGGGAGTGTGAAGGGCCTGTTGGTCGAGCAGTCCGAGGCCAGCATGCCGGCCGGGGTCCATTTCGTCGGCGCGCATCCGATTGCCGGAAAAGAAAAAACCGGCGTGGCCGCAGGAACCGATCAGCTGTTTCAAGGCGCGCGTTGTATCGTGACGCCTACGCCCAAGACCAATGCGCAAGCCTTGGAGCGAGTGCGTGCGTTGTGGCAGGAGACGGGCTCGATCGTGCTGACGATGGATCCGCATGTGCACGATCAGATTCTGGGAGCCGTGAGTCATTTGCCGCATGTTGCGGCCTTCGCTCTGATCACCGCGTTGGCGAATCTTCGTGACCGTGAAATTACCTTGCTCGACTTGGCGGCTCACTCCGGAGGGGGGTTGCGGGATACGACCAGAATTGCGGCCAGTTCTCCTGAGATGTGGCGGGATATTTTTCTCTGGAATCGCGAGAACGTGGTGCACTTCATCGATGCTTATCAGGAATCGCTCCAGGAATTCCGGCGCCTGGTCCATGCGGGCGACGGAGCCGGGATCGAGAAGGCGCTTGAGCGCGCCAAATCCGAGCGCGAAAAATTGAACGTTCGTCCTTCTGTGACGGTGTAACTGAACCATGGCTTCCTTGACGATCACCCCAGGCCGCGCGCTCACCGGAACCCTTACGGTGCCCGGCGATAAGTCTGTGACGCATCGCGCGATCATCCTCACGTCGCTGGCTGAGGGCGAAAGCCGATTATCCAGCTACTGCCGCGGGGAAGACTGCTTGAACACGATGCGCGCGTTTCAGGCGCTGGGCATTCACATTGATGAACAGCCGGACGTGCTTCGCGTGCATGGCAAAGGGATGTGGGGCTTGCGGGAAGCCGATGCCCCGATCGATTGTGGCAATTCAGGGACCGGGACCCGTTTATTGACCGGGCTGTTGGCCGGACAGGATTTCTTCACGATTTTGACCGGAGACGAGTCGATTCGCCGGAGGCCGATGGGGCGTGTGGTGAAGCCCCTGCGGGAGATGGGCGCAGTGATCGCCGGGCGTAAAGGCGGCGAGCTGGCCCCGCTGGCCATCACCGGCACGCGGCTGCACGGGATTGATTACACATCGCCTGTGGCCAGTGCGCAGATCAAGTCGTCGCTCCTGTTCGCTGGGCTCTTCGCCGAAGGCACCATGCGGTTTCGCGAGCCGCGCTTGTCTCGCGATCATACGGAGCGGATGTTCCAGTCGTTCGGAATTTCGTTGCGGCAGGATGCCGGGACTTTGGTTTTGCAAGGGAGGCCATCGTCCGGCTGGACCGGCCGCGCGATCGTGATCCCCGGAGATTTTTCCGCTGCGGCATTCTTTCTGGTCGGAGCGAGCATTATTCCGGGCTCTGACGTGACGATTCAGAATGTCGGGATTAATCCGACCAGGACCGGACTGATCGATGTATTGACGGCCATGGGGGCTAAGATCGACGTGCTCAATCGGCGCGATCAAGCCGGTGAGCCGGTCGCGGATCTTCGTGTCAGGTCGGCTGCGCTGAAGGGCGTGGCGGTTGGTCCTGAGCTGATCCCGCAAACGATCGACGAATTCCCGATCCTCTGTGTGGCGGCAGCAGTCGCGGAAGGTGAGACGACGATCTCCGGCGCCGAAGAACTCCGTGTGAAGGAAAGCGACCGCATTGCCACGATGAGTGCCGAACTGAAAACCATGGGAGCCCAGATTACGGAAAAGCCTGATGGTATGGTGATTCGGGGGCTTGGGCATGCGGGCAAGAATGGCTGCTTGAGCGGGACTCTCCAGGGCAAGAGCCATGGCGACCATCGCGTGGCGATGTCGCTGGCCATCGGCGGGTTAACGGCGACCACTCCCACAGCCGTGGCGGATACCGGCTGTGTGGATACCTCGTTCCCGAATTTCGAGCGCACCCTGGCGGGCTTGTTGACGGCATAGGCTTGAGGGCTATAATACGGCTCCTTTTGACTTTAAGTGGAAGGTAAGGCAGTGATCATTGCGATTGATGGACCAGCTGGAGTGGGGAAAAGTACGGTTGCTCGACAGCTGGCGTCGAGGTTGGGCTATCTCTATCTTGATACGGGAGCGCTCTATCGGGCGGTGGCCTGGAAGACGCTGCGGAGCGGCATCAATCCGGCTGATCGGGAACAGGTCACGGCGCTGCTTCCAGCCCTGTCGATTCAGATGTTGTTTCAAAACGGTGCGATGCTGGTATTGGTCAACGATGTGGATGTCACGAATGAACTGCGTACGCCCGACGTGACGGCAGCGGCTTCTGTCGTCTCGGCGATTCCCGCCGTCCGCGAATGGCTTCTGCCGGTGCAACGCCAAATCGGGCAGCGCGGCTCGGTGGTGGCTGAAGGACGTGACATTGGGACCAAGGTGTTTCCCTCGGCGCCGGTAAAATTCTTTCTTGAGGCAGACGCGACCGTGCGGGCCGAGCGTCGCCATCGCGAATTGGTGGCTGCCGGACATAACGCCCCGATGGAGAAGACCTATCAGGATCTGTCCGGTCGCGACGAACGGGATCGCACGCGTGCGGTGGCGCCGCTCGTACCTGCAGCCGATGCGCGATTGATCGATACATCGTCGTTGCGTATTGAAGATGTGGTGGAGCAGATGCTGGCGGCCGTTGCGGCGGTCTCGTGAGCGGATTGGTCTATGGGATCCTCTGGGTCCTGGTGCGAGCCTCCGCAGCGATCTTGTTTCGGTACAAAGTGGAAGGGGCGTTGCCGCGGACTGGCGGAGTGCTCATTGCGGCCAATCACGCCAGCTATGTCGATATTCCGCTTCTGGGTTGCGGGATGAAGCGGCGGGCCTGGTATCTCGGACGCAATGACTTGTTTCCTGTGCCGGTGCTGAACGGGATTTTGCAGCGGCTTGGCTGGATCCCTCTTCGTCCCGGTCGATTGGATCGAGAGGCCTTTGGGAAAGCGATCAGTCTGATTCAGGCCGGCAAGGTGGTGGTGATCTTTCCGGAGGGCGGACGCAGTCACGATGGCCATTTGCGGCAGCCGAAATCGGGCATCGGGGTGATCGTCTCGCAGACCGGTTGCCCGGTGGTGCCGGCCTATCTGAAAGGGACCTTCGACGTCTTGCCGACCGGTGCCAGATGGCCGAGGTTTCGGCAAGTGACGGTGAAACTGGGAGATCCGCTGACCTTCGAGAGCGGGCATCCCAAAGAGCACGATAAGGCAGATGCCAAACGTTTTTACCAACTGGTCAGCCGCACGGTGATCACACATATCGCCGCCCTCGGAAACGTTCCGCCTCCCCTGGTGGGACACGAAGGCGAGCGAGTGTCACCGGAGCAGCCGACTACCGGAGCTCGCAACGCTGAGTGAGCCCGGTTTCTTCACCATCAGCACCCGGCCCATGCCGGAGGATTAGGATCTGTCCATGAGTACCGCATCAACAGGGAATGAACCGAAGTTAGACCGCGCCGCGCTGGCCGCCCTCTATGAGGAGACCTTCCGCAATCTTGAGGAAGGCACGATTACCGAAGGCCGCGTGGTGGCATTGACGAAGGACAAAGTCGTCGTCGATATCGGCTACAAGTCCGAGGGGATGATCCCGAGTGATCAATTCTCGCCGGACGATCTCCAGGCCCTCAAGGTTGGGGATAGCCTCCAGGTCTATATTGAAGAATGCGAAGATGACGACGGCAACTTGGTCCTTTCCAAGGAAAAAGCCGATAAGATGAAGATTTGGGAAGAGCTCGAAAAGCTCTTCAATGAGGAAAAGAGCATCGACGGGAAAATCATTTCACGGATCAAGGGCGGCATGATGGTCGATATCGGCGTCAAGGCGTTCTTGCCGGGCTCACAGATCGATCTGCACCCCGTGCGCGATTTGGATGGCCTCGTCGGCAAGACCTTCCCGCTGAAGATCATCAAGATCAACCATCGCCGCGGCAATGTGGTGGTGTCTCGTCGTGTCCTTCTTGAGGAGACGCGTGATAAGAAGCGTCAGACGACGCTGGCGAATTTGAAGGAAGGCCAGCTGATTCAGGGCATGGTCAAGAACATCACCGATTACGGGGCGTTTATCGACCTCGGCGGGATCGACGGCTTGCTCCATATCACGGATATGTCGTGGGGCCGTGTCGGCCATCCGTCGGAAATGTTCACCGTCGGCGATCGGGTGGAAGTCAACGTGTTGAAATACGATCGGGAGACCGGCCGTATCTCGCTCGGCCTGAAGCAGAAGTCCGCCGATCCCTGGACGAACGTCGCCGGAAAGTATCCGATCGGCACGCGGGTGCGCGGGCGGGTGGTGAGCTTGACGGATTACGGAGCGTTTATCGAGCTCGAGCCGGGTGTCGAAGGATTGGTGCATGTGTCGGAAATGTCCTGGACTCATGAAGTGCGCCATCCTTCGCGTGTCGTGACCGTGGGCGATCAGGTCGAAGCTGCTGTGTTGAACGTGGATTCGGCCAGCCGGAAGATTTCGTTGGGCATGAAGCAGACGGCTCCCAACCCCTGGGATATGATCGAGAGCAAGTATCCGATCGGAACGAAGATCGAGGGGAAAGTGAAGAGCTTGACCGATTTCGGGGCCTTCATCGGACTGGAAGAGGGCATTGACGGCTTGATCCACATCTCCGATATGTCGTGGACCAAGCACATCAAGCATCCGTCAGAGCTGTTCAAGAAAGCGCAGAAGGTCGATGCAGTAGTGTTGCGGATCGACAAAGAAAAAGAGCGGCTGTCACTCGGGTTCAAGCAGCTCTCACGCGATCCGTGGGATGATGAGATCCCGGCGCGTTACCATGTCGGCGATTCGGTCACCGGGAAGGTCAGCAAGGTGGCCGACTTTGGAATCTTCATCGAGCTGGAAGGCGGGGTCGAAGGATTGATTCACATCAGCGAAGCCGGACTGGACGGTGCGGCGAAGCTCGAAGAGAAATTTAAGCTGTTGGATGACGTGGCAGCGAAGATTATCAAGGTCGATCGCGAAGAGCGGAAGATTGCGCTCAGCTTGCGCGAACATCAATCCGACTCCGACCGCCGACAGGTCGATGAATATCATTCAACGCAGGGCGCGCTCGACCAAAGCCTTGGACGCGCCGCGAAGCAGAGCCGTAAAAAGTCGCAGGCGGAAGACTAATGCGGGGCCACTGGTTGTCTCACACATACATGAGTAATCATGGCTGACGACCAACCGATAGAACGCAGTCCCAAACGCTCCCTGCTGCGCAAGATTTTTTGGGTCGTGGGGGGTGGTTTGGGGTTGCTGTTCTTGGTCAATATATTTTTGCCCGATCTTGATCTCTCGGGCGAGGATCGCATTGCGCTGATCCGCATCGAGGGTGTCATTCTTGACGCCCAGGAAACGCTCGGCGAACTGAAGAAATTCAGCGAGAATCCCTCCGTCAAAGCGATCGTCCTTCGGATCGATAGCCCGGGCGGAGGGGTGGTCCCCTCGCAAGAGATTTACGACGCAGTGCGTCGGGTGCGGACCAAGAGCAACAAAGCCGTGATTGCTTCAATGGGGAGCGTGGCGGCGTCGGGCGGCTACTATATTGCCGCCGCGACCGATCGTATCGTGGCGAACCCCGGGACCTTGACCGGGAGTATCGGGGTGATCATGGAGATGGCCAATGTCGAGGGCCTTCTCCAGAAGATCGGTGTCGAGGGTGTCGTCGTGAAAAGCGGGAAGTATAAAGATGTCGGCTCTCCGCTGAGAAAAATGAGCGATGAAGAGCGGGGGTTGTTGCAAACCGTGATGGACGATGTGCATAAGCAGTTCATTGAAGCCGTCGCCGAAGGCCGCTCGCTCGAGGTACCCGAGGTTCAGGCACTGGCCGATGGCCGGATTTTTACCGGCCGGCAGGCGAAAGCCGCGAAGCTGGTGGATGAGCTTGGTAACCTGGACGATGCGATTCAGTTGGCGGCGGATGTCGTGGGGATCGAAGGTGAGCCGAAAGTCATTGAACAGCGCCGTCGGTTTTCGATTCGCGAGCTGCTGGAGTCGAAGCTCTCATCGGTCTTGCCCAAGTTCGATTTCCATTCAGGGGTGAATCTGAAATATCTCATGGCCTATTAATCGCGCGGCAATGGCGTGCAACGGCACTTGTCCATCAACGGGGCGAAAGGGGGGCGGACATGACGAAAGCGCAGATCATCGAGCAGATGTCGGAGAAAGTCACTACGTTGACCAAGCGGCAGGCCGAAGTCGTCGTGAATACTATTTTTGATTGTATTCGAGACTCTCTGAAGAATGGGGATAAGACTGAAATACGCGGTTTCGGAAGTTTTCGTTTGCGTGCGCGGCGCATGAAAGAAGGGCGCAATCCGAAGACCGGTGCGACCGTCGCGGTGCCCGCGAAACGCGTGCCGTTTTTTAAGGCCGGCAAAGAACTCAAAGAGTTACTGAACCAATAGCGAGTGAGAAGGAGCTCCCATGTCATCCTCAGATTCTGCTGAGTCTGCCGGCGCGGAGATTCGCTGGACCGATGGTGCGCTGAAGCGCATGGAACGCGCTCCGGTCTTTCTTCGCGGCATGGTCCGTCGATTAGCTGAAAAAAAAGCCCGGGAACTCGGCTACGAGGAGATCGACGAAATCAAGCTGGACCAATTCAAGGGTCAGATGATGGGGTCGATGGGTGGCGCCACCGGTATGGCGTTGGCGGCTGAGGCCATGGAGAAAGGGCAGTTGCCCTGGACCGCTGCCGCCAAAGCGCGGCTCGATGCGGTACCCGAGTTCATGCGCGGGATGATCAAGCAGATTGCGGAAGAGATGGCCCGCGAAGGCGGGCATATGGAGGTCAATATCGATTTGCTCGATCGAGTCGAATCGATGGCCGATGCCCGTGAGCGGGAGTTGCCCCCGCTGACATGGAGCGATGGCGCGTTGGCGCTTCTGCAGATGAAGATCAAAGATTCGCCGCCGATCGCCCTGGAATTTGTCAGTGACATGATTCGGCACGATACGGAAGAGGTGGCCCGAGAAAAAGGGTTCACGACCATCGATGAAACCAATGTCGTGCAATTATGGGAGGCGCCCCAGCAGAAAGTGGCCTGGTCGGATGAGGCGTGGAAGCGACTCCAGACCTCGCCTGATTTCGTCAGGAGTGGCATTCGAAAGGCGGCTGAACGTCGCGCCAGGAAGCTGGGCTTGTCCGAGATCGACTCGGATTCCCTGACGACGTTTCGCAATCAGGCGATGATGA
>JABFSU010000094.1 GCA_013140455.1 Nitrospira sp.
AGACGGCGTTCATGCCGACCGGGCGTGTGCGGACACCGACCTGGGTGGCGGACGGAGCGGTGCTGATCGGCGATGCGGCTCATGCGATGAATCCGCACGCGTCCCAAGGCCGCATGCAAGCGATGGTGGACGCCATGACGCTCGCGGACTTGTTGCCGGAATGTCTGGCTGAGCGAAATTTCTCTGCGGCAAAACTGAAAATCTACGAGAATGCCCGGCGTCCCCAGGTCACGATGTTGCAACGATTGGCGGATGAACAGGTCTTGTTCTGGAACACGGCGAATCCCGTCATCGGATTTCTCCGTAACCGGGTCTTCCGCACGCTGGATCGGAATCCACGGCTGCGGTATCGGGTCTTGTCCACAACCGCGGGCTTGCGGCAATCGGCGCCGTTTTCATTGATCGATCGAGTCATGGCAGCAGGATTCCTGCCGGATCCGTTTGCCAGGAATACGGCAGCAGGAATGGCGAGGATGCACGATGACAGGTAGCGAATGGATTATCGACGGATTGCCGGACGAGTATCAGCAGCACTTGCGGGCTTATGCGAAGGACGTGCAGCGGGTGTATGGCGACTCGCTCGATGGCGTGCTTCTGTATGGCAGCGCAGTGCGCGGCGAGTTTCTGCCGGGACGCTCGAATCTGAATATCGTCCTGGTGGTGAAGTCTACCAAGGCGGACCAACTCAAGAAGTATGGTGCGCTGCATCGCCGGTGGGCCAAGGAACAGATTGTCGTTCCGCTCTTTGTGACGCAGGCCGACTTGCCGGCGATGGCGCTGGTGTTTCCTCTCGAGTATCTGGAAATGCAGGAACACCATCGACTCCTCGCCGGTCAGGATCCGTTCGTCGGGTTCAAGGTCGATCAGCGCTATCTCCTTGCCGAAGTACTGCAAAGCTTGCGGGGGAATTTGTTGCGCGTGCGCCAGCGTTTTATTGAAGGCGGAGGAACGGAAGAAGCCATTACGATTCTCTTGCCGCTGTCGCTGACGGCGATGCTGCCTTGTTTGCGCGGGGTGCAGCGATTGTTGGGGCGGCCGGTGTTGTCGCAAGGTGAGCCGCTCTTGAAGGATTTCGAAACGTTCTTGTCCCTCGATCTGTCGGGCCTGCGCGACGCCTGGTTGCTCAAGCGCGGGCAGATCTCGCCGGGGCAAAAGGAAGTGCCGCGGCTCATGGAGCGGTATCTTGAGAGTCTGGAGCAACTGGTGCAAGCCGTGGAAACTCGACTGACGCAGGAGCCGGCGTGATCGGCATGCTGAAGAAATTGGTTTCCGCGATGGCATCATTGAGCCTGCTGATGCTCATTCTGATCGGAGCTGCGGAAGCGGCGCTCTATGATCGCCCGAAGGAACGCGCGCCATTGCCCGGTCCGATGGGGTATGTCAGCGATCATGCCGGTGTGCTGGATGCGGAGTGGAAAGAACGGATTCGTTCGGTCTGTCAGGATCTCGAGCGGAAGACCGGGGTGGAGATGGTGGTGGTCACCGTACCGTCGATTAAGCCTTTTCTCTCGGCCAACGAATATGCCGCGGCGCTCTATGGGAAATGGGGGATCGGATCGGCGCAGCAGGAACATGGAGTGATGGTGCTGATTTCCGTGGAAGAACGGCAGGCGGCGATGACGTTGGGGCGCCAGATGCTCCCCATTATCACCCCGACGATCATGACCGACGTCGGCGGTGGCACGTTGCTTCCCGCGATTCAGCTCGGGCATTTCGGTGAAGGTTTGTACCGGACCGTGGTTGCGCTCGCAACGCCAGCTCAAGAGGTGCGGGTCGGGACGCTGCCCAAGCACCATTTCAAAGGCGTCGGTTTCTGGATCACCCTCTTCACCAGCCTTGGGGCGATGTCCTTCTTCTGGTGGATCAGCCGCCCGGACCTGCGACATCCCTACCGTCGCATTCAACGTGGCGAGTATTGGGGCACAGGGCAAGGCGGCTTCGGCGGCAACTGGGGCGGGTTCGGCGGTGGAACGAGCGGGGAAGGCTACAAGTAGACAGCGGTACTCTAACTAAAAAGGAGCAGCATTATGGGCAAAGGTCAGGACAAGAAAAAAGAGACCAAAAAGAAGCCGTCGAAGACCATGGCAGAGAAAAAGGCGGCGAAGCGAGACAAGGGCAAGTAACGCAGAGAGCCGGTATCCCTATCGAGCATCTCCTGATGATGCCTCGCATTCGAGGTTCTCGGGGAATACCGCGCGACCCACCGTTCTTGAGAAAGTCCTATGGCTTAGGCGAGGCCGCCGCCGACGATTCTTTCTCTGCCTGATTGGTTGCGGTGACGCACAATCCTATTTCTGATGCGGTCACGGGAATATCGCTGATGGTGACCTGCGCTCCGCCGTGAGGGTCATTGGTCCACACGCGAATGGCAGTGGTTGGAGAGCCTTTGGTGCTCAGATAGATCGTTGTGTAGGCGAGGTCGGTGAGCAAGGCGCCATTCTGACTCTTCGTTGGCTCGAGGTAGGAAACGGTCAGATTGGTTTGGGTGGCGGGAAGAGATTTAATAAGCGTCGGGCAACCAGCGGGCAGCGCCATGCCGGTGGTGGTTTCCTTTCGCAGTTCAGTGGTCAAGGCGCTCTTTTGGAGCATGAGCTGCTCCGTTTCGCAGCCGGCGCTGGTTAATCCAACTAACAGGCACGCACAGGTTGCTGTTGTTCTGTTCATGTTGCGGTGTCCTCTGGCTCGGCAGCCGGTTACGCGATCACCATTCGTCGCGGCACGTCTCGCCCTTCTTCCAGGTCCTGCAGATCGGACCAGGCGGTCAGATCGGTCCGTGAAGGATCGACGGCGTCGCGGTATTTCTTGAACTTCTCCAGACTCTCGGGAGAACTGGGGCCGCGCGCCAACAGCTTCTCATTCCATTGATCCAATTCAGCTGTCGGATGCGGCTTGGCCGTCTGTCGAAACCAGGCCGCCACACCTGCATCAGTTGGATTCGTGTTCACGGCCGATGTGAATTGATCGCTTGTGATCCCGACGAACTCCAACAGCCGTTCATCCATCGGGCAGGGATAGATGTATTCGCCTTCGGTGCCGGCGAGGACCGCGCGGCATTTGTCGATCATGCGTGCGAGATGGACGTAGCCCGTGAGTGTGACCCGCATGCTTCGTGGGAATGAGGTTCTGAGATCCATGACTGTGTGCACCGCCCATTTCCCGTCCGCTCCTCACGCAAGGAGCGAACGGGAGTATGGCTCTAGAGCAATTTATGATTGGTGAAGGTCAGGTTCTTCACGATGACCTGGCCGTTCTCAAATGCAATGATGCGGCGGGTGGCGGGAAGATCAGCCGCTCCCACGCGTACATGGGTGTCGGTAAAGCTCTCGACGTTGCTCAACTTGCCGTCAGTAGGGGAGTAGTAATAGACGGTGTATTTGGTCGTCAGGTTCTTTTGATCCTGCGTGACGGAACTTTCTTCGACATTGATTGAGAAGGCAAACGGGGTCATGCCCGGATGGGCCATCTTCCGGTTAATCTGGGTGATACGGTTATCTTTGATCCGGTAGAAGGAGTTCGATCCATGGATATCGAGCTTGGTGCCGAAGGGGTGGCCGTCTTCTTCCATCGTGAGGGAGTACTTGCCGTCGGATTCTTCGAAGCTCCGGGGACCCCGGTGGACGGCGATCATGCCGAGCTGTTCCTGAGCCCATTTTTGTACGTCGGCATCGCTCAGTTGGACAGAAACCTCGCGAGGGCCTTTCACCATGACGGGGCCGCTGGTGATTTTCCCGTTGATGTTCACGGTCAGATCAGCGGTGAAGCCGTTGAAATCCTTCGGCCAGCGAGCGGTCTTCTCAAATGCTTGCCGCATCATCTCGCGGGCTTTAGGATCATCAGCGACAGTGGTTTGCGGCGTTGTAGGCATGGACATGGTGAAGTCTCCGGTGAATGTAGTGGAGCGATTATACCTACCGGGTTTGATGGGGCTCAATGGGGAAGAATCCATTCATCTATCGATGAACACAAGTGTGTCTGGGGGGCTCTGGGGCCTGTATTTTATAGTGCGTGCAGCCTGTTTCAACATTTGTGTGATTTCTGATATAGTTCCGCGAGTTTTTACCTGTTCGGCAGGCCTGTTGTCTGTTTGAAGGGATGCGAGAAGAGGATGGAGTAGAATGGAACGACGTGCTGCCTCCCATACTGAAGAAGAAGAAATGAACCAACGCCGCAAGCTGTTGAATGCGGCGAAGCGGGGCGATCAGAAAGCCATCGGGAAACTGTTTGAGCTGTATCAAGTGCGGGTGATGAACCCGGATCAGCTGACGAAGATCAATAAAGTGTATGCCGCCATGCCGATACCGGTGAAGTCGGGATCATCGCGATCCAGCCGACAGTCAGCCAAAGCGGGCAAGCAGCCTCCCACAAAACCCGGTGCATCAGCGAAGCCCGCTCAGGCGGCGAAGCCGTTAAAATCAGCCAAGCCGGAAAAGCCGGCGAAGCCAGCCAAACCCACAAAGCCGCTGAGAGCAGCGAAATCAAATGCGGCGGTGATTCCTGTCGCCAAGAAAGTCACGAAGCAACCGGCGAAACGGAAAGCCAAGTAGTTCATTTCCGGAACCCGCTTGGGTGCGCGACCTATTGGACGACCACGCGTAGGCCTCCGCTCGCCAGCCCTGACGCAATCTGTTCGGCTTGCTGCGTTTCTCCCTCAAAGACCATCGCCTCTCCCTCATGATCGATCTGATACGCGAGCTCGAAGGCGCGTGACGAGGTCATGCCCGGCACATACTTACAGAGCAGCGCGATCACCTGCTGATAGGTGTGGCAGTCACAATTATAGACAATCACACGGGCTTCAAGGCCGTCATCGGTCCCTGTCCCGGTCTCTTCAGTCACGTCAGGGGTCGTCAGCGGAAAGGATGGTTTCGCCATGGCCGAAAAGTGTAGCAGAGTCTTGAGAGGAGGTTAATACCCGGTTCTGATTATCAGATGGTTGGGAAGCCGCTCGTTTTCGCGGTCGAGTGCTCGACTGAACAGCTGAAAATGTGCGGGCGAATCTGTGGCGGTTGTTACCTGTAGGTTGTGTGCCAGTTGAATCGTATAGCACTGGGCTGCGGCGGTCTTGACCAATGCCAGACCATACTCGAAACGAAAGGCGTCATCTCCGCTCAGTCGTTCGCCGCTTAACTGTTGTACGGTTTTGACGGTGAACGGTTGGTGGAGAAGTTTCTCGTCCATGAGTCGGAGTAGAGCCGCGGGGCCTGGCAAGGTATCGCGGCCAATCGTCATGGCATGTGTGGGATCGAAGAGCCCCCGTTGGAAGCGACGGTCTTCCCGGATGGCCTCATGGAAGAGTCTGCGCCACTGAGCATCGGCCAGGTCGCGATCGATAGCGCGTCGGCTCGTGTCGCTCAGCGGTCCGCTCACGTTGTGACCTTGAACCAGCCGGCCGGCGGTCACTAACTCGGGAAATGTTTCGCCCATGCGATCGGCATAGGCGGTGGTTCCAGAGAAAGGGCTGAGCTGGAGTGCCATATAGTCGCGAAAGTGGATGCGGTGAAACCGTGTCAGGAGGCGCTGCAGCGTCTCCGCATGGCAAAGATGGAACGGGTAGAACAAAGTATCAGTTGGTGGTGCAGCATTCATCGACATTCACTGAGACTCATGTTAGGTTTCGGCCATGAAACGAATCTTTACATCCTGGCTCGATGTCCTGCTCGTGTTCATTCCTGCAGCGCTCGTCCTTGAGCTGGTGAAGGCTGATCCGCTGTTCGTCTTTGCCGCCTCTGCCTTCGCGATTATTCCGCTCGCCGGCATGTTGGGCCGTGCGACCGAGCACCTCACGTCGCATGTCGGTGCCGGGATCGGCAGTCTGTTGAATGCCTCACTGGGGAACGCCGCGGAGCTGATCATAGCACTTGCCGCACTCCGTGAGGGGCTCCATGATGTGGTGAAAGCGTCACTGACGGGTTCCATCCTCGGCAACATCCTGCTTGTTTTGGGAGCGTCCATGGTGGCCGGCGGGTTGAAGTATGAACGGCAGAAGTTCAACCAAACGGCGGCTGGGATGGGCTCCAGTCTGCTCCTGCTGGCGGCCGTCGGCCTGATCATTCCCGCGCTCTTTCATTTCACCGCTGCGGATCGTGGCGTGACGATCGAACGGGAAATGAGTCTGGAGATCGCGATCGTACTCTTTGTGATGTATGGCCTGAGCCTGCTGTTTTCGTTAAAAACACATCGACATTTATATGCAGGGGAAGCGCATGACGCGGAAGATCTGGGAGAGAAGCCCTGGAGCTTTCGTATGTCGGTGGCCGTGTTAACGGTCGTCACCACGTTGATCGCCGTGATGAGCGAACTGTTGGTTGGAACGATCGAACCGACCGCGCACAAGCTGGGTTTAACCCAGGTCTTCGTCGGTGTGATCCTGGTGGCATTGGTCGGTAATGCGGCGGAACATTCGACGGCGGTGCTCATGGCAATGAAGAATAAAATGGATTTGGCCTATGGCATTGCCGTGGGGTCGAGCCTGCAAATTGCTCTCTTAGTCGCGCCGGTGCTGGTTTTTGCGAGCTATCTGTTCGGGACTCCGCTGGATCTGATCTTTACGCCCTTCGAAGTGGCGGCCGTGACGATTTCGGTGTTTGTCGTGGGCTTCGTCGCGATCGACGGGGAGTCGAACTGGATGGAAGGCGCTATGCTGGTCGGAGTCTACTCGATGCTGGCGATCGCCTTCTATTTTCTGCCTGCCTGATCCGGATTCCTGCTAGACTTTATCCATATCGATCACTTCCGTCGCGTCCCACAAATTCTTCCACTCGGCATCGGCCAGATCTTTTTCGCGATCAGCATGAGTTTCCGTTCCGAACGCTTGCGGTGTGGTCTCTATGGGTTCGGCGACCGGTTGGGAAGCTGCAGTCGGTTCCGCCTGGCCGGACTTGCGTTTCTTGGCTGGATCCATATTGATGGGCATTGGTCACCTCGCGTGAATGAATAATAGTGTCTCTTTCCGAAGCGCCGGTTGTCAATGGCATGGTTGACGATGAAAGAGCCGGGCACCGGCTCGGCGGGCTCAGAACAGCTCTGATGCCACGCTGTCGGCGAAACGGCGGCCCAGGGGGGTGAGTGTGATCCGGTCGTGTTCGTTGACGATCAGACCCCGTTCAGTGAGTTGTGTGAGGATATCGCGTTGTCCTGCATCCTCAATGGCGAGGTTGTTCGAGACCCCCTTCAATAATCGAAGACCGAAAATCAGGGCATCGCGTTGCTGTTCTTCGTTGGTCAGCACGCGGCGATCCGTTATCGGAAGGCGATCGTTCCGTAGTTGGCCGGCGTAGGCGTCGAGATCAGCAATATTGCCGAATCGGCTTCCGGCGACGTAGGATTGTGCGCTGGGGCCGAGGCCAAGGTAGTCGCCGTCGGTCCAATAGAGCAGATTGTGGCGACAGGCGTACCCAGGCCTGGCGTAATTCGAGATTTCGTAACGGGTGAATCCGGCTGAGGCCAGTACCGTTTCTGCTGCTTCTTCCATCTCAACTTGGAGCGTTTCATCAGGTGCGGGGACGAGTCCCTTGGCGATATCGCGCGCCAGCTTGGTGTGGTCTTCGATGGTGAGCGCATAACACGAGATGTGTGTCGGGTTGAGTCTAAGAAGAGATTGTACAGTGGTGGTCCATGATGCGAGACTTTGTCCTGGCAGGCCGTACATGAGGTCCAGATTGATGTTTGAAAATCCTGCCGTTCGGGCATTTACGACTGCCTGTTCGGTTTCGGATATTGTCCCTGGGCGGCCAATCGGAATGAAGTCTTGAGGAGCCATGGATTCAGCTCCCAGGCTGATCCTATTAAAGCCAGCCTTGGCAAGGATCATCAAATCTGAAGGTGTGACTGTTGAGGGATGAGCTTCAACGGTTACTTCGACATCTGGTGTGACGGAATAGAGGTTTCGGATACGGTCTAGGAGTGCAGCCAGTTGCAGCGCTGGAATAACTGTGGGCGTGCCCCCTCCGAAGTAGATGCTCTGAAGTGCGCGTCCAGCAAGTAAATTCTGCTGGCGATAGAGGATCAGTTCACGTTGCAGTGCTGAAAGGAAGGCTTCGATGCGAGCCGGTGTGGCAATCTCCAAGTAGAAGGCGCAGAAGTGACAGCGCTGCCGGCAGAGCGGGACGTGAATATAGAGCCCGATGTCTCTTTGAGGCGGCATGGTTAGATTTTGAAGGGTTGCGGTTTTCCGAAATCCCTCTCAACGACCACTTCAATTTCATCCAGGGCGGATTTGCCCCGATTCCGAATGTGCGCCGCCCAGTTTGGGTGACGGCGTAAGGACTCAAAGACCATTTTGAGAATGTCCGGCTTGATACGGGCTTCCCACTCGCTAGTCCAAGCTCGCTGATCCTCGTCCCCGTCGTAGTTGTCCGGAAAACTGGCCTCCAGACTGAATCGGAGAGTGAAGGACTGTTCTTCACGGTACATAGGTGCCTCGCATTGCGATCTGAGCAGGGTGATTTTATAATGGGACCCAACAAGGAGTGTGATGCATGCCTATCTTCGAATATGTCTGTAGCGAATGTAAACACCGGTTTGA
>JABFSU010000064.1 GCA_013140455.1 Nitrospira sp.
ACGGGTTGAAACGAAAACGAGGGCCCGCAGCTGAGGCCGGGAAGGATGTCGAATGTCTATCGGAATAGGAATCATCGGTTATGCCGGAGCCGCATCACGGCTACACCTGCCTGTCCTGACCCGTCTCCCCGGAGTACGGGTGACCGCGATCGCCGGAACGACCGGGGAAACCCTTCACGCTATGGCCGATCGCTACGCGATCCCCGGCCGATACCTCGACTATCGCGCCCTGCTGCGCGATCCATCGGTCGATGCCGTGGCAATCTGTGTCCCCCCGGCCCTGCATGAAGTCATCGGGCTGGCGGCCCTGGAGGCGAAGAAACACCTCTTCATGGAGAAGCCGCTGGCCCTCTCGCTCGGACAGTGCGCCCAGTTGGTCCAGGCAGCCGAATCGGCGCCGGTGACGACCATGGTCGGGTTCCATCTTCGCTGGCATCGGCTCGTGCAAGAGGCGCAGAAACGGATTGCCTCCGGCTGTCTCGGCAGAGTCGAACTGCTCAGGACCGTGTTTACCAGCGGGATCCTCCGGCGCGCGAATGTGCCGGCCTGGCGTCAGCGCCGCGAGGCAGGCGGCGGCGTCCTGATCGAATCGGGGGTGCATTACTATGACCTCTGGCGTTTCCTCACCGGGAGCCGCGTCGAGGAAGTCCAGGTCGTGAGCCGCTCAGAACAACACAATGACATTACGGCGGCAGTGACGGCGCGACTGGAGAACGGCATCGTTGCCACCGCCGGATTTTGCCAGGGGACTGTGGACGACCTGGAGATCGACATCTACGGATCAGCCGGCCGCCTGCGCATTTCCGGATACGCGCTCGACGGACTACGCTTCGATCCGTCCGGATGCAAGGGGATAAAGAAACTCATGACCAGGGCTCTCTCCGCCCCGGATCGAGTGCTCCGCGCAGTACGGGGAGCCGCCATCGGAGGATACTACGCCAACGCATATGCCAATCAGTGGCAGAGCTTCGTCCAAGCCATTCACGGCGGCACCCAGGCCGGCGCCACATTTGCGGACGGCCTGGCGGCCACCCGGGTCGCCCTTGCGGTCACCCAGGCAGCCGACTCCGGTTCGTCGGTTCGCGTCGCCGACTGTGCCGATATGATCGCGCCGGTCCGGGAACGGAGCAGCGGCCAGTCGTCCAGGCCCTGATGGCTCCAGCCGGCTCACGCAGAAACGGATCGGGCCTTGATCAGTCCTTCGTAGATGGCAATAAACCGGTCGAGAAATTGCCCCTGATCGAAGGCCATGAGCGCATAGCGCCGCCCGGCCCGGCCGAGGGATTCGGCATACTCCCGATCGCCGAGGACTTTGAGCAACAGGCGTCCGAGTGCGGCGTGGTCGCCGGGCGCAACCAGGAGTCCCGTCTCTTCGTGCCGCACGTACTCGGTGAAGCCTCCGGTGGCGCTGGCCACCAGAGCGGTGCCCCGCATCATTGCTTCGGCTGCTGCATTTCCGAAGGCCTCACTCCCGCGCGAGGGCACGACCTGCACCCAGGCGGCATCGAACCGGCGTTCGATGATCTCGCGCGGCTGATGGCCGAGAAACTCGATCTTTGCATCGAGTTGCTCCGCGATCTTCCGCAGTCGGCCGCTTTCTGGCCCTTCCCCGGCAATCAGCAATCGCGTGTCGGGCCGCTGTTCGATGACCAGTCTGTACGCATCTAACAGCGTATCGACCCCCTTCTCGTACGCCAATCGACCTGCAAACGCGATGGTCGGCGGGCCCGAGAGCGGAGGGCGCGGCTCACGGGCCTTGATGCCGTTCGGAATCACCTCAACACGGGCGATACCGGAAACTTCCAGCCACTCGGCGACCGATCGGCTATTGGCGACGACGACATCGAATACGTCACGCCAACGCCGCCAGAGATGCAGTTGCGTCATTAAGAGCGGCCAGGCGAGGGCCGGCACGCACCCGGATCGATAACAGATGGAACCGGCCGGCTCATGGCAGCCCTTCCCGTCCGGCAACACTCTCGATCCGACCGGACACACGGTTCGATACCACCCGTCGTGATACACAGCAGGGACCTCGCGCAGTAACGGGAGGATCAGCGGCGACAGTTGGGAGAGAAATAATCGCACGTGCACGACATCGGGCCGGAAATCGGCCATGGCGCGGCGCAGGCCGAGAAACGCAGACGGATTGCCGCACCACAACGCCGCCCGCAGCGGCGTCGCCGTTCCGAAGCAGCCGTATTCGGCCGGTTCGGCGCCTGCATCCGCATAGGCGCGGCTCGCAAAGAGACGCACATCATGGCCGCGCGCGCGCAACCCGTCACGGAGCGACAGCGTGACCACCTCGTTGCCGCCTCTCGGCACCGAGTAATCGCTGACCAACAAAATCTTCATGGCTTATACATAACGCACTTGAGGCCGGGAATTGAAGAGATTTGCCGGTCGCCGGCCCGGATCCTGCGCTCCTCCCGAATAAGAGATCCAACACCTGATGCCACTACATTGTACTGAACGGCATCTCCGCCCAGAGCAGGCTCAGCGCCACCATTCTACTCCTCCTCGACCCAGACATGATGAATCCACCTCAGGATTTACAGTAGACTTCCCGACATTACATTGACGAGACTGTCGGAAGAAGACTGCGTATTGAGGGACGCTGCTATGGCGAAGCAGTTGATGAATGGGCTCGTGCTGTCACTGCTCCTGATGAGCGCGGGATGCAATGTCAGCCAGCCTCGGCTCGATCGTCCGACGTTGGAGCACTCACGGCTGATCGATCTCACGCATGCGTTCGGAGCGGACACGATTGTCTGGCCGACGGAACATGACTTCCGACTCGTCGTCCAGCAGGAGGGTGAGACGCCAAGCGGCTACTATTACGCGTCGAACCGCCTGGAAATGGCCGAACACGGAGGAACGCATATCGATGCGCCCATTCACTTCGCCAAAGGCGGGCAGAAGCTTGATCAGATTCCGCTTGATAATCTGGTAGGAGCCGGTGTTCGAATCGATGTATCGGAACAATGCGCCCGTGATCGGAATTACCGCATCACGATCCAGGATTTTGAGCGATGGGAAGCAACGCACGGGCGCATTCCTGACCGGATGATCGTGTTACTCGATACCGGGTTTGCCAGGTTTTGGCCGTCACGACAGGAATATCTGGGGACAACGCTGCGAGGGCCGGAGGGGGTGCAGGCGCTCCATTTCCCCGGTGTGCATCCTGAAGCCGCTACATGGCTGGTGCGCGAGCGCCGTATCAAGGCCGTCGGAATCGACACTGCCTCGATCGATTATGGGCAATCCACCCACTTTGAGACGCATATCGCGCTCCTCTCCCGGAACATACCGGTATTCGAAAATCTCGCCGATCTCCGCGCGCTTCCGGATCTGGGGTTCGAGGTGATCGCCCTGCCGATGAAGATTGCCGGCGGCACCGGCGGCCCGCTCCGCGTCATCGCGGCGGTTTATCCTCGTCAGTAGTGTCCGAGCGACGCCACATGGGAAGGCTCTAACGAGGTTCACTCGCTCGGCGTCAGCGTTGCAGGGGTGCGAGCAGGCTTTCTCCGCACTTGAACATCCTGATCGATCATCTTCAGGATATTCAGTTGGGATTCTAATTCGTCAATACGCTTCTCTCGCTCTCGCAGTTGCTTTTGGAGCGACTGCACGACACTTGACTCCTCGACAACCTGATTGCTTCTGTAAACCACCGGGGTGGCAGGCGCTGTGCCGCAGGCGCTTAGCACAAGAGCCAGAAACAGGCCGCTTCCCAGACTGCCGCAAAGCTTCCTTCGTAAGTAACTCATGGTCTACGTGTGCCATTAGACGCCGCATCCCGCAAGGAGATTCATGATTCGGACCATCTCCAGAAGTGGGCATTGGGCTTGTGCTCCACCACCTTGAGCCGCTCCCAGGAACGGGGTAGAGTATCGCCATGGTCGTATATTTCACCAAAGGAACATCCACATGAATCAGTTATTCACATCTTTCATGGCCATGGTGGTCGGTGCGACGCTTGTGGTTCCTCCCCATACATTCGCGCAGAATCTTCCGCCGGTGGTGACGCAGAAGGTTCAAGCGGCGAAAAAGCAGGTCAACACGATCGGCATGGAGGAGTATCGCAAAATTGTGGAGAATCCGGGTGAGGCGCTGATCGTGGACGTGCGTGAGCCGAATGAATTTGCCGCCGGACATGTGCCGGGCGCAATCAACATTCCCCGGGGGGTCCTCGAATTTCAGATCTGGAAGCAGGTGGGATTTCCGGCCAACCCCGATCTGAGCCGGAATATCATTCTCCAGCGCCAGAGTGGCAACCGCGCCTCACTCGCGGCCCAGTCACTTGCGGAACTCGGGTTCACCCACACGACCGCCGTGGTGATGCCTCTCGAAGACTGGCAACAGGCCGGCCATCCGTTTGTGAAGTAGGCCTTCGCCGATACGGTGGACGTACGGCTCAGAGGAAAGTAGCGGCGCCGGCAGTCTATTCCACACAGCATTGCCGGCGTTCAGTGGAATCACTCCGAAAGCACCGGTCGCTGAGTTGAAGAGTACCGCGCCTCCGGCATCGGCAACCGGCCATTACCGTCTCCGTGCAAACAGCAAACCTCATTTCACAAAAGATTGGAGAGACCGAAGAAGTTCAACCAGACGCAGGCCAATCACTTAGTTCTCATTCATCGTAGAGCCGACACCCACGCAATTTCTCACTCCATGAGTGTTTTCGCTCGATCCGCACAGTGCGGATATGGCCATCTTCACACGTGGAACACGAACGGCAGATCAGGGTTGTCTTACAGGAGCAGTCAGTTGCCGAACAGACGCCGTGCAAAAAGCCGAGACTCTCCGCACGGCTCACGGCGGTTACTTCATTTTTCGTGGGTCTTGATACACCATGAGGTGCGCATACGGGGTGCCTTCAAACATGATGTAGACACCGGAAGGGTTCGGAGCAATCGGCAGCTTCGTGCCGGCGGCGTCGAAGGGCCACATGAGCATCCAGTGAGGAGGCTCCGAGACATTCTTTGCCCCCTCCCCCGACATAACCACCTGTCCGCCTTTTTCAAAGTGGGAGCCGCCGCGGGCCATATAGGCGATCCCCGGAACCGTGTTCGTCGGCTTCGGCGCATTATTCGTTAAGTCCGTCACCCATTGCTGTACGGCCGCGTCCATGCACATCGGATCCGGGGCCGGCAGGTTCATGACCGTCGGGATGCACGTGAAACCGTTGGCGCTCTTTCGCGCCTCCGTCAGCTTTCCATCCGCGCCGAAGACCATCACACCGGCGTCTTTCGAAATATGCGGCGGCGCCGCGCTCAATGCGAGAGCGGTCTGCTCTTGCACAGACATGGATTTGACTTCCTTCACGGATGCCCCCTTCTTCGGTGGCTTATCTGCGGCGAAGACGAAGACCGGCATGACAAGACAACAGGCAATCATACCGGCAACCAGCATCTGCTTACTCATCGCAACCTCCTTGGTTAACAGAGCGAAAACATACGAAGGCAAAATCGGCTTTCAGCTTTCAACCTATCTCGGCGCAAGGCCGGCCGGTTTCTCCCCAGCGTCTCCCCTCCTCGCAATCCATTCAGCCCTTCAACTCTTCCGCCCCTCTGGCCCTACTGCTCATAATTCTCGACGATCTCCGGCGGGCGCATCTCCGCTTCGTCCGGGTCAAGCCCGACGTCACGAAGCGCTCGTCGCTGGCGCAGGAGATCCCAGCACTGATCCAGTTCGACCCGGACCTGCGCGAGCCGCTTCCGGTCGGCTTTGGGATGCGCTCTGAGCTCGTGCAATCGGTGCTCTTCTTCGACCAGGCGCTGAATGTAATTGAGGACCGGCTGATCTTCGATTTGATTCTCCACGAGAACCTCCTCCAGCGCGGATGTAGTCGGTATGAATATAGCTTGATCGTACGCCCGCACCACCCTGCGGTCAATCGACGCTCCGGCCCATCCCCGATCTTAGCCGGAACGTCATCCTTCAATGCCAAAACGGCAGCCGCGCCACACTCGCGGCCCAGTCGCTTGCGGAACTCGGGTTTCCTCATTCGACCGCCGTGATCATGAGCTTCGACGACTGGCAACAGGCCGGTCATCCGTTTGTGAAGTAGCGGCCGTACGGTCACTGTTTCAGCACGCATTTTTCGTACAAGTCTTTCAGCTTTGCCGTGGGATCGTATCGTGCTTTGAGTGCTCGGTAGGCTGGCTCGTTGTACAACTGCCAGAAATCTTCGCGTGAATAGTAGGCAGTCGAGTACAGCGATTTCTTGCCGTATAGCTCCCGGACCTTGGCTTCGACTTTCTTGTCGAAATACCCGTCCTCATGATCGGTGCTCACGGCATCCCAGAATCCAAAGTTCACATAGAGCTTCCCGGGAGTCATCGGGTACAGCGGATACGAGGCTGACGGATCATAGGCCATGACCGGACAGATCCATACCGGCGTGATCCCGATCTCGCGGTTAAAAAACCTGGCAAACTCCGCTGCATGCTCAAGCGGGATTTCGACGTCCTGAATCACGGCCTCCTGCCGGCCGGTCAGCGCTTTGGCCACCCGTTGCGCGAGGGGCGAACGGTTGAATTTGTTTCGAAGCTTCCAATACACCGTCGAACAGAGACGCTTCCTGCCCCAGAGCCATCTCACTACAGGACGCTGGACGAAGAAATGCTTTGAGCACCAGAACCAGTCGGTGTCCCATCGCCACAGGTAGTCGTGGATCGTCAGATAATCGACGGTTTTCTGCTGGATCGATCGATAATAGATAGAACGATAGGTGTAATCGCTGAGCCATTCGGCCCGGTCGACACACTTGCCTGTCGTGAGATAGAGCTCCTGCTCATCGAACATCGTACCGTCAACAAAATCCCCCTGCCTGTCCTGGCATACGCGCCCTAGCGCGCGAAAATAGGTATCCAGATCTGAGTATCGCTCGTGCCGGAGCCGGACGAATTTCTCAACGGGGACAAGCTGCACTTTCACTTTGAGCGCATAGCCCAGCGTGCCGTAGGAATTCGCAAAGCCGAAGAACAGATCTCTATGTGCATTGTCTTTTGCAGCGGCGACGACCGTGCCGTCAGGCAGGAGGATGTCCATTTCAAGAATCGTTTCGTGCACAAAGCCATACGTGAACGAGGAGGACTCGATACCCACTCCAGCCAAGGCCCCGCCGATGGTAATCGACTTGAGCTGGGGAACGACGGCCGGCATCAACTGGAACGGCAGCGTTTCACGTACCAAGTCCTCGTAGGTCGTCATCCCTTCGACTTCGGCAACCCGCGCCTGCACATCAACGTGAATCACCTGATTGAAGTGGCGCACATCCAGCTTGTGCCGCGGCTCTGGAATTCGTTGCCGGAACAGATTGGAGGTTGTCTTTTCGAGGGCGAGGGCTCCGGTCTGATTTGAAGCGCGAAGGAATTGGGCGACTGCCTCCCGCTTTCGCACGTACTCGTCAGGCGAAATCATGACCGTTACCGTACTGATTCATAGCCACCCAACAGGCCATGCTTCGACATGACGATCTGCCAGAGATGGATGGTGCGGGCGCGGAAGGCCCCCGCGAGCGACAGCAGATAGTAACGCCACATCCGGAAAAACCGCTCGTCGAAGGTGGAGTCCCATTCCCCCCGATGCCGATCGACATTCTCCTGCCATGCCAGCAGGGTGCGGTCATAGTCGGGACCGAAATTATGCCAGTCCTCCATGACGAAGAGTCCGTCTATCGCGGCGCCCAGTTGCGCCACCGAGGGCAACATTCCGCCAGGGAAAATGTACTTATCGAACCAGGGATCGCCGATGGTGGTCGAGGCATTATTCCCGATGCTATGGACCAACACCAAGCCATGCAGCTTCACGGTCCGGTGAGCCACTTCCATGAGCGTGCGGTAATTCTTAAATCCCACGTGCTCGCAAATGCCAATGGCGGCAACCTTGTCGAATTCCCCGCTTGCGTCACGATAGTCGCTGTGCCGGATTTCAACCGGAAGCCCGGCACACCAGCGACGCGCATAGGCCACCTGCTGTTCGGAAATATTGTAGGCCACCACCGAACAGCCATAGTTGGCGGCAGCGAACCTGGCAAACCCTCCCCACCCGCAGCCCAGCTCCAGCACCCGCTCGCCCTTCTTGAGCTGCAGTTTGCGACAGATCAAATCCAGCTTGTGCTCCTGCGCCTCCGCCAGTGTGTGCGCCTGCTTCCAATAGGCACAGGTGTATTGCATCTGCGGGCCGAGCATCTGTTCGTAAAACTCGTTGCTCAAGTCATAGTGGCATTGCGCAACCCGTTTCGAGCGGTCCTTATCCTGCAGATTGAACAGGCGAGCCTTGAACGTATTCAGGAGGAGATGCTTATTGTGCACGGCTTTGTCGAGTTCGGCAGAGTCAACCAGGAAAAAGAACTCGTCCAGTTGCCTGGCATCCCACCAGCCGTCTATGTAGGACTCCCCGAGTCCAAGCGAACCCTCGGCAAAGACGCGCTTATAGAATCGGTCATCATGGATCAGGATATCCCCAGGATCAGACCCGCCAATGTGCACGTGGGCCCGTTCGAGTAATTCCTGAATCGTATGTTGTGGGTTCATAGCGAGGCTCCTCGTTCATCCCGCCTCGTTGATGGATGAACGCGTGCAGGTCACACCAACCCTCCCTCGCCTGACTCACGAGTGACCGTTGATGCGAGCACGAGAAGATCAACCGCACGACTACACGACCCCGGAGTACCTAGTTGCCGGGAGCGTAGATCTTGGCCTTGATGTGATCGGGAGGGGTTCGGAGATCCCACACAATCCGGAACCAGGACAGCAGGATCAAGAGATAATAGGAAAAGTCTATCTCCCACCAGCGCCATCCCTGATTGACCGACGACTGATAGTAGTGATGGTTGTTGTGCCACCCTTCCCCACAACAGAGGATAGCCAGAATGAAGCTATTTCGGCTGCCATCGCGGGAGTCGTATCGCACACGGCCGACGATGTGGGTCAGTGAGTTGATAAAGAAGGTGCAATGATAGAGCACGGTCGTGGATATGAAGAATCCCCAGATGAGTCCGGGAAACCCCCACACCATATAGATCAGCAGTGCATACAAAAACGGCGGGACATAGTGAAACCGGTTGAGGAGGCGCAACTCCGGATATTTCAGCAAATCCTTCACGACGGCGAACTCTGTCCGATCGTATTCGTTGGTCAAGAGCCATCCGACATGGGAGTACCAAAACCCTCGCTGTACAGGGGAGTGTCGATCTAGGGCCTGATCGGAGTGTTTGTGGTGATGCCGATGGTGGGCGGCCCACCACAACACCCCCTTCTGCGCCGACGTCATGGCACACACGGCCAAGAGAAATTGAAAGACCCGGCCGGTTTTATAGGAGCGATGGGAAAAGTAGCGGTGATACCCTGCGGTGATGGCCAACATCCTCAGGTAATAACTGGCAATCGCCAGGAGAACCAACTCAAGGCTGATTCCGGTCTGGATCGCCCACAGGCCCATCAGATGAACAAGAAAGAATGGGATTGCGGTGGCCCATTGAATAGTCTCCGATCCAGACTGAGAACTGGTAGAATCGCCGGATAGTCTAGGCATAGATCGCTCTCATCGTTCACCGCCCTCTTCACACGTACGTGTAGGGTTAGAAACGTCGGCTGTGGGAAGCAGCGCTATTGTACTTTATCGCACGGAGTCTGAAAAGGAGGTAATTCCCCGGTAAGGAAAATATTTTACCGCCCTAGAAGGCGGCTGAAATCTGCTCCTTACCCATGTTGCTGTTCACATTTCGACAGCGACCGCACGCCGCTCACCCGTATCAGCCAACGTGCGGGATGAGGCAATACACAACCCTTCCATGACTTATCTGGCGGCAGAACATGCCGGTGAACGGAACCATCATCCCCGTCCCAATGGGAGCGCCAACATATCGCTTGACCTCGTCTGTCTCCGGGCACAGTATGCTCATACGACGTTTCTGCCTCGCCGACTGTATTATCCATCGCGCATCCCGCTCCTTCCTCACGCGATTGATGCTCCAGTCTTCGCCGCCCGAACGCCAGCAGCACGAGCAGGCTTTCAGAAAGTACTGATTCGCCCTGCGTTCTGCACGCGTCTTCGACGCGCTGAGGAATCAGCCGGTGATTGGAAAGCCTGACCCTGCTGAGGCAAGAGGACAGGCTCGTCCAGATATACGTTCGCCGAAGATGACAGATTCATAAGGAGGCATCGCAATGGCACAGCAAAGACCCATTACCGGCCGGATACTCGAATTCCTTGAAGGCTCAGCGGAATACGAATTCGAAGCCTTGGTCGCACGCTACCCTGAATTCACCTGGAACGAGTTTTTTCAAGAAGTCGGCCGCTTGAGTCGAGCGGGACAGATCATCATTACGAGAGGGGTAGGAATCTTCACCATCAAACAGGCGACGGCTTAAGCAGACCGGAGAAGGTCCTACGCCAGAAGGCCATGCTCCTGGCAAAGCACGCCGGCATCTCCTCCTTCTTCTCGCTATTCCCCCAACTACCCGGAGCGACCGGATTATGCCGCGCCTACCGCAACAGCGTCGGGATTTCGCTCGCGCCCTGCTGTAGAATAGATCCGTATCAAGTCGCTGTTCACTTCGAGGCTCATATGGTACCGGACAACCGGCCTCAACGGAAACAGACCTTTCGCGAGCAGGCACTCAAGCTTTTTCCGTGGGTCTGCGCCCACTGCGGGCGCGAATTTGACGGCAAGAAACTGAGCCAGCTCACCGTTCATCATAAGGACCACAACCATCAAAATAATCCGCCCGACGGAAGCAACTGGGAATTACTCTGTCTCTATTGTCACGACAATGAACACCAGCGGTATCAAGTGGCTGATGCGCCTGGTGAGGCGCCGACAAGCCAGGCACAGGATCGCCCTTCGACCTTCACGCCCTTCGCACGCTTCGCAGCACTGCTGAAACGCACCACCTAATCCAACAGGAATGAGAGCCAACAGGCAGCGCACTTGCAACTCTGGAACGCGGTGCTCTTTCACAGCCGAATAGCGCTACGACAGCCCCCCGTAGACCTTCTCCATATGATGAATGCCCTTCATATATGCAGTAGACTGACCGCATCCAGTATCTCTGTCAGCTGAACCAACTTTTTGCCCTTGGAGTTCGCATGCCGCACGTGCTGATCATTCATGAAGTCGAAGCCTATCCGGCCTGGAAAGTGATTTTTGACCAGGCCGCCGGCATCAGAAAGGTTGCCGGAGAAATCAGCTACCAGCTTCTGCGATACGATACCGATGCAAACCGCATCGTGCACTTTTCAGAGTGGTCGTCTTTGGACGAGGCGCGCCATTTCTTTGAGTCACCGGAGCTGGTTGAGATCAGAAAGAAGGCAGGGGTCAAAGCGCCGGACTTTCTGTATCTGCACGAAATCGAGCGCGGCCTGCTCTAAAGTAGGTATGGTTACGTCACTGCCCCCATCATGAGGCTACAACCAGGAGGGAACAATCATGCGGTTTGTCAAAGTGAAGAACGAGGAACGTGCCGGTGAGGTGGCGATTAACCTTGACCTTGTTCGCGAGGCCCACTTTGGAGGCGGGTTGCTGCATCTTTATTTTGAGCGCAGCTCGTCTGCACAGGACGACATGACCTTCACCGGCGAGAATGCTCAGAAAATCTGGGCCGCCATGGGATAGCCCTGCGGGGCAGCGGAATGGGTCGAGAGTCGCCTTTGAAGACAGGTCATCCGCATTCAGACGATAGCGGAGCCTCCAGCAATAAGAAAATATCCTGTGTTATAGAAAATATGAAGAACGATAGGAGGAACCACCGACCCTGACCGATCGCGCAGGATTCCAAAAACTAGAGAGGGAAACAGCGTTAGCAACGCCCAAATAAGCGGATGTGTCGGGATGTGGGCACCGATAAATATGATCGACGTCAACAGGTTCGCCGCGCTTATCCAAATGACCTTTCGCCTTCCCCATGCACGGCTGGCCAGGACTCCTTGCAAACATCCCCGGAACAAGAGCTCCTCGACAATCGGCTGCCACACTGCAGCCATGAGGAAGGCCACAGACAACATGCGCTGCCAGGGCACCGGCTGGACGGCCACCAGCAAGGGCAACACACCAAAGAAAGCCGCTCCGACGGCGAGACTGCAAAGAAATTCGGGAGAACGATAAAAGCCCCGTATAGGCCTACGCCCCAAGAGCTCAGAGAGAACTGCTGAAACAGGAATCATGGATACACTTACGTCCCGCCGAGTCTCCAGGAGATACGCGAAGACCTCGGCGGGTCATCGACAGAAAGGTTAGATTCACATCAGCAATCCCGATTTCGAGCTCTCCAGCAACACGCACCGAGCGTCAACAGCAGTACGATCGGCATCATCGCATCGTTCGAGCCAGCCTGCGCAATTGTACAACCTCCTCCACCACCAGAAGAACCCTGAGAGCCTCCACCTCCTGAAACTGGACCGTCAAACGACGCAGTCACGGTGGCAGCCGTATTCACGACGCAGAGGCCGACTCCCGTGCAACCACCGCCGCTCCAACCGAGAAATGTAGAGCTTGAATTCGCGGTCGCCGCAAGAGTCACCGTAGTGCCATCCTGAAAATTACTGCTGCAGGTCGCACCGCAGTTAATTCCCGCCGGAGTTGACGTGACTGTTCCTGATCCGGTTCCCACCGTTGCCACCAAAACATTGAAGGTATTCGGCGGCGGAGGAAGTGCGAAAGTTGCCGTCACTGTCGCATCACCGGTGACCTGACAGGTTCCTGTGCCGACGCAATTGCCCCCGTTCCACCCGGAGAACACGGACCCGGCCGCAGGGGTCGCGGTGAGTGTCACGGTGGTGCCTTGGCTGAATTGATCCGTACAGGTTACTCCGCAGTTGACGCCCCCATTGTTCCCCGGCGGTGCAGACGTCACGGTTCCGCCTCCAGCCCCGCTTTTTGACACCTCCACGGTAAACGGTGCCGGCGGCGCCAACGTGAAGGTCGCCGTCACTGTCGCATCACCGGTGACCTGACAGGTTCCTGTGCCGACGCAATTGCCCCCGTTCCACCCGGAGAACACGGACCCGGCCGCAGGGGTCGCGGTGAGTGTCACGGTGGTGCCTTGGCTGAATTGATCCGTACAGGTTACTCCGCAGTTGACGCCCCCATTGTTCCCCGGCGGTGCAGACGTCACGGTTCCGCCTCCAGCCCCGCTTTTTGACACCTCCACGGTAAACGGTGCCGGCGGCGCCAACGTGAAGGTTGCCGTGACGCTAGCGGTCGTGGACAGTGAGCACGTGCCGATACCGGCGCACCCGGCCCCACTCCATCCTAAAAATACTGATCCAGGAGCAGGAGTAGCCGTCAGCGTCGCGCTCGCTCCTGCGGAAAACTGGAAATTGCAGGTGGCACCGCAGTTGATCCCATTCGGTGCCGATGTGACCGCCCCCAAACCAGTCCCCGCCTTATTGACGGTGACCGCAAACGCACTGACGCTGTCGAGCGCCGCACGAGCATTGAGCCGACGGCCAGTCAGAGTTTTTCCAGCAAGCGAGGGGAGCACATCGCCAGTATTGATGATGGCATTGCGGATCTGCGCCACCGTTAGACTTGGATTGACGGAAAGGAGAAGCCCGACGACGCCCGTCACGTGTGCGGTAGCCGACGAAGTGCCGCCCGTGAAACCATAGTCAGTCGCTCCAGAGGGAGGCCCCGACACGCAGTCAACACGCAGATTGTCAAGATACGCACCGTCATCGGTGCCTGTAGCGTCCGAGAAGAAGTTGATCCGGAAGCGAGCGGACAGGTTGCCATCGCGTATTTCTTCCAGGGGATCGTTCTTGAATAAGCCGGCCGAGGAGGAGGTAAACTTGTTCCCGGTTGTCCACGTCGTGCCTCCATCTCCGGAAGCTTGTACCAGGATACCGTCACCATTGCCGGCAGAAGCCAGGCGCACATCGCCGATCAACAGACAGCCATGCCGACCAGCCGTACTAAAGACCGGACCCGTGGCAAATGAATTGGTACTGTTTAGATAGTTACCCCCCGGACTGTCCGTGAGGCTGTTCGGAGGACTCGCAGCTTGCGTATTGGTGAAGGCCCAACCACTATTGGTCCCGCTGAAGGCATACCCCAATCCGGCAGGGTTCGAATCAAAATCGTGGAGAAGGACGTTGGTGACATTCTGAGTCGGGTACGTACTATAGGTCTCATCGGTCCCAGGCGCTGCGATTTGAACGGAGGTTGCGCCAAAATTCGAAAAATACGACAGGCCGTCGTTCTGGTTCGTCGCAGCCACCGCGATGACGTTCGGCAGAGCAGGCCCGCACGGAGTCGCCACGCTGTACTGCGCCGGGTACCATGGCACCAGTTCGTTGTCCTGAGCATTGTTACCGGCGGCAGCAAGGACCATAATGCCCGCCACGTTGGCGGCACTCAGCATGTTGTACTCTGCCTGACTGCACGCTCCCCCAAGCCTTCCAAAACTAGCATTGATGACGCGGGCGCCATTTGCGATTGCATAGTTGCCTGCCGGAATGAACCCGGCGGCTGTCACGTGTTCAAACGCTACCCCGCTTCCTGCTTTGAGAGCCATGAGTTTTGCTGTCCGCATAACGCCGGTTATGCCGAGACTATTATTCCCTGCCGCTGCCATAGTGCCTGACAACCCCGTCCCATGCCCCAGCATGCCAGTGGGAAAGTGCACCACGTCCATCGGGTCGCTATCGTTATTGGAAAAGTCATATCCATAATAATCATCCACGTAACCGTTTCCGTCGTTATCAACACCGTCATTCGGTATTTCTCCAGGGTTCGTCCACATGTTAGGGGCAAGATCTGGATGGTCGTAGGCAATCCCTGTATCGATAACCGCAATAACTACGTTGGGACTGCCGGTAGTAACGTCCCAGGCTTCCGCGGCGTGGATATCGGCACCAGCAGTGCCCGTCACACCTCGAACCGTCTGACCCGTGTTATGAAGCCCCCATAACTGGCTGAACAGTGGGTCATTAGGAACACCGGCTAGTTCATAGAGGTAATTCGGTTCAGCATACTCAACAGCAGGGTCTTGCCGATAGGTTGCAATGGCATCTTCGACCGAGACTCCCTTCCCCAGCTTGAGATGCTGCAACCGATGGGAGCCTGCGGTGAACGACTTCATCGCATGGGTGCCTGTCTTTGTTTCGGCAGCTGCAATGGTGGCAGCCGATGCTCCATCGCGGAACTTGACGATCACTTCTCCGTCCTTGAATCGGCCATGCACTTTGTGACCACCAGAAATGGCTGCGAAGCCATGATCTTGGCGGGTGATACGAGCGGTCTCTGCACTGGCCCAGACACACCAGAGTGTGGAAAATGCCACTAGCGAGCACAGGCTTACCCAGGTCGCCTGTTTTCTCCGCCAAAAGTTACCGATAGTATCGTTGAACCTAGAACATGACCTTCGGCTCGCCATTATTGATCTCCAAAACCGTCTGGAAAGAAAAGACACACTTGCCGGAATAAGGGGAATCCTTCTTGCACAGTCAGCCCTGCGCATCTTCTGACTAACCACTACAGAAACCGTCCTTCATGATAGGAGACGCCCTACTTCAACAGCTCTCTAATGTTTTGAAGAGTACCAAGATTGATAACAGGTTAGTACCCCCTCTTCCGAGGAGACAGAGCTTCTCCAAGAGGGGGGGAGTGCTGCAAGGACATTCTCGAGAGACGTCCTAATAGAGACATCCTCCCATGAATAAGAAGGTAGCTGCGGTCATCAGGCGGTTCTGAGCCATCCACCTCGTCTTTCTGGGCAAGCACCTCCTAGCGGTCAAAAACTTGGCCGAGTTCGTTAATAGTCCAAGGTTGCGAATCCGAACATCGCCTCACGGTCTCCCCTTGTCCCAAACTGTTGAGGCCTGTTCCCGATTGTTACTGCCTATGCAACTATCTGAAATAGTTTATCTTTCAGCCACCAAATCCAAACAACCATCCCCTTGATCCACACAGGGGAAACAACTCAACAGGCCCTCCAATCCAGCGGTTTACGATATTTTTTCAAGTGCTACATTTAATAGTGAGCCCTTAGCTAATGCCTAAGAAATATGCGCCTGCCCTGGAGTCTCATCCTCACGCTCTCATTGCTACTGCCCGCCTCATCCCTATGGGCTGGAGAAGGGGCGATGCCTGACCAAACTATTGCGAAATGGAACGCGCTGTTTGCCGATCCCACGCCTCAGACCGATCTCACATCTGCCACCCCCGCCCTCTACCAAACCAGTCTCACCTCGACATACTTTGCCCCACCGCCCGCTGTGACTCCCACACGGTTGCAGACCCTGACACCGGAAACAGAACAGGCTCGCACCCATGGACTCCTCTCCTCGATCAACCTGCTCAACGGCCTGCTTGTGACAGAAGCGGAAATGGCTAAAAGTGAGGGCGGGGCGACCTGGCTACAGAGCAAAATCTCCGGGGACACTCGGGAAGACGCATCCGGCCAGATGCTGCGTCTCGGCGTCACCGGCACAGCGGGTTCGGTCCGATACGGCATTCTCTACCGCTCCGCCGGACAAGCCTTCATCAATGGGCCGGATCAGGCGATGCGTGAAGTCTGGGGGGAATGGAAGTCCGGACAGACAACGCTACGAAGTGCCGTAGGGCAACAATGGAATAACGTGACCGGCGACGCCACAAGAACCAGGCTGGGACAAACCTACGGCCGATTAGGACTCGCCTGGAAAAGTCCGGGGTTGCCTGAGTTCATGCTCACCTATTCGAATACAGGGATACGCAGTTCCGCGGATCCGCTCGGAGTGGCGCCACAACGAAGCCACACGCATACACTCGAAGGAGCTCTGGCCTATACCGGTGCCGCCTGGAATGCTCGTCTCGCCTCCGCCTATATTCTCGGCAACGATCTACAGCGCAGAGGAGCAGAAAATACCGTTCGCATGCAAACGTTCACCGCCGCGATTCGCCCATTGAACACACTGACCATCACGCCGACGTTGGCATACCGAGAGGAACGGCAGGACTGGTCAGGCACCCGAATCGAATCGCCTTCCGCATCCGTGGCGGTGCAGTACCGGCATAATCAGCGCGTCTGGCTCAGTGCGGCGGGCAACTACGCCAACATCCATTCAAGCGACGGACTGATCGACTCGCAACAAGTCGGCGGGAAAGGCATGCTTGCCTGGGACCTTCAACGCTCGCAAACCTGGGCCACCCTCCTGTCTTTCGAAGCCGGCTATAACCGGCTCACGAACAACGCGTCCCCATCAGCCGAGGTCGAAGACATCTCCGGCATCATCAAGCTGATACTTGCCGCTCACTGACCCTCCTCGATCACCCCGGCCTGCCGTAGGGAGGGGTGGACCAAACCAACTCTGACCACGTAGAATGCGCGACCGGTTTTCATTGACGGCTCCGCCTCCGACGTTGCAGAAACACCGGCAGGGCTTATCTATTATTGCAATGACTATGAAGGGGTTGTCATGAGTGTGAAATGTGGAATCGTCGGGCTGCCCAATGTGGGCAAGTCTACCTTATTCAATGCGCTGACCAAGTCAGGTATCGCGGCGGAAAACTATCCGTTCTGCACAATCGAACCGAATATCGGCATCGTGGAAGTGCCGGATACGCGCATGCAGGCACTGGCCGACATCGTCAAGCCACAACGGATGCAATATGCCACGACCGAGTTTGTGGATATTGCCGGGCTGGTGGCCGGCGCCTCCAAGGGCGAAGGGTTGGGCAACCAATTTCTGGCCACGATTCGAGAGACCGACGGGATCGTGAATGTCGTGCGCTGCTTCGAAGACGACAATGTCATTCACGTGTCGGGCAAGGTCGATCCGTTATCCGACATTGGAACGATCGTGACAGAGCTGGCCCTCGCTGACCTCACCACCGTGGAAAAGGCGCAGGAAAAAAATCTGAAAGCCGTCCGCGCCGGCGACAAAGATGCGGCGAAGCTGGGCGAATTGCTCCCGCTGGTCGCCGCCTGCCTGAACGAAGGCAAACCGGCCAGAACGATGAAACTAGACCCGGCGCAACGCGCCTTGCTGAAACCGCTCTGCCTGATGACGATGAAGCCGGTGATGTATGTGGCCAATGTCTCTGAAAAGGGCTTCACGAACAATCCCCTGCTGACCCGCGTGGAGGAATATGCCGCGAAAGAAGGCGCGCCGGTCGTGGCCATTTGCGCCGCGCTGGAATCAGAGATCGCCGTGCTCTCGGATGAAGAAAAGAAAGAGTTTCTCGCCGACACCGGCATGACCGAGCCTGGTCTCAACCGCCTGATTCGCGCCGCCTATCAGTTGCTGGGCTTACAGACCTATTTTACGGCAGGCGTGAAGGAAGTCCGTGCCTGGACCATTCACATCGGCGATACCGCCCCGCAGGCGGCCGGCGTCATCCACGGCGATTTTGAAAAAGGCTTCATCCGCGCCGAAGTAATCGGTTACGACGACTTCATTGCCTGCAAAGGAGAAGCGGGCGCGAAAGAAAAAGGCAAGATGCGGCTGGAAGGCAAAGAGTATGTCGTCCAGGACGGCGATGTGATGCACTTCCGGTTCAATGTCTAGCTCCGGCCATGGATCAACCGCCGCCCAAGTCTCATCCCCGCGATCCCTTGCACGGGATCACGCTGGAAATGATCGTCACCCAACTGGTCGCGCGCCATGGATGGGAAGAATTGGGCCGGCGGCTCCCGGTGCGCTGTTTTCTCAACAACCCCAGCATCAAATCCAGCCTCACGTTTCTTCGCAAGACCCCCTGGGCACGCGAGCGGCTTGAATTGATGTACATCGTGGAACGGAGGTGACAGCGCTATCGAATCACCCTGCCCTGCCGCGCAACTGACTCCTCTTCACTGGAAAGCACAACCACGCTATGGCCCCCAATGCCACGATTTTCAAAGCCACGCTGCATATCGCCGACATGGATCGGCACTACTATGAGGATCACACCGTCACGTTGGCGCGCCATCCGTCTGAGACCGATGAACGCATGATGGTGCGTCTGCTGGCCTTTGCCCTGCATGCCCACGAAGCCCTGGCATTCGGCCGTGGAATCGGCGCCGAAGACGAACCGGCCCTCTGGCAGAAAGATCTGACCGGGGCCATCGATCTCTGGATTGAGGTGGGTGAACCAGATGAGAAACTGATACGACAGGTCTGTGGTCGTGCAAAGCAGGTCGTCGTCTACTCCTACGGGGGAAGAGGAACCGATCGGTGGTGGGAGAAAACCCGCCCGCTGCTCGTCCGCTGCCAGAATCTGACAGTGATCAACATCCCGCAGGACGGAAGCCGAGCCCTGGCTCAACTTGCACAACGCAGCATGGACCTCCATTGCTCCGTCCAGGATGGACAGATCTTGATGGGCGATGGCACCAACGCCGTACAAATCGAGCTCGCCACCATGCATCCAACGGCAACCTGACCTGCCCGAATATAGTTCAGGCTTAGCGCAAGACACAGCGCTTCTCTCCGGCCCAACACCATCATCTTCTTCCGTATGACTCAGAATAGCGGTACGGCCACCCGGCCCTAGGCTCCCTCCTCCATACCCAGCTACACTATCTTTCAATTTTACTGGAGGTCAGTGATGAAGATTAAGGAGGCCGGTCCTTCGTCCAGCAAACACGAACTGCCTGCCAATCCCTCCTGCGCGCACAGCCGCATGGTCGAGGAGGAACGTACATCCGATGGTAAAGAATCCGGTCGTCTGGTCTGCAGAGAATGTGGCGCCGTGCTCCCTCCTGCAGCTCCACCCAATACCTCGACGGACTGACCAAGCTGCTTCCCGCTCTCAGACTCACCTCATTCGCCCGCAGACAGGTGCGTAACAGTAGAATATGCCCTCCTTTTCCTCGCAGGGTTTCCCTAGGCCTCCGGTCGCATGCATGATAGGCTTTCCACCACAATGCATACCCTGCTTCATTTTCTCGCTCTCCCCTTCGCCCTAGTAGCTTTCCTTCTTCCTGACAAAGGAGTTGCCGCCAGCTCGCCCTATGTTCAGACCACAGATGGGCTTGATCTGAATCGGGTACGGTTTGCCATCTCCGCACCGCCGGAATTCACCTCTCAGTTAGCCCAGCGCGCCACAGTGCTTTTTGCCAAGGCCGGTCTTCCCCCTCTCCAATCAGATACCTCGCACATGCCATCCATCGCCACACTCACGCTGACACTCGCCCCTCAACCATTGAAAAACGGCTGCCCGGGACACCTCCTCTATGCCCCTTCGCTCGCACTGACGGAACCAGTCCTCATCCCAAGAAATTCGGTCATCATGGACAATGTCACCTGGCTCGCCCACACAGGCGCTCAGGTACGGACGTCTGTCACCATCGCTGACTTGGAGCACGACCTTGAAGAATTTATCAACCAGTTCATCACAGACTACCGGGCGGCAAATGCCGGATCACACTCCTCAATACCCGGAACTTCCCCTGCAACCCCGCATCCAGGCGCCCCCATCACTGCTCCGAAGCCCCTTCACAGCGACTCCATATTGAACGCGCTGCCTATCGATCAGCTTCAGATCTCCGTATCGGCTGGGCGATTCAGCCACGCACTCACAACCCGGGCCCTGCAACAATTCAACGATGCCGGACTTGCCCTCTCGCCCGGCCAGCATCACAACGGCCAACTCACTCTCGGCGTTGAACTGATCCAGCAGCCTCTGGAGGATCGATGCCCGGGGAAAGTCCTTTATGAGTCTGGCCTCTACCTTGTCGAACAAATTCAGGTCACACGCAACCCGCGAGTATCGATCTGGAGCGATACCTGGCTGTATGAAACGACGCTGGTCGTTGCACCACGTTCACAAGAGCAACTCGAGTCCGACCAGGATGCCTTACTCCGACAGTTCATCGATTCATTGAAGACGCACTGACCAGGGTGAGGTCTCTTCATTGCTTCCCCGGTAACTAGGATTTACAATTCTTCAATTCTCTCTCCAACCGCCATTACCGCGCCGACGGAGAACTGTGGTGGAGTTGAATCGATGAAGGAAAAGAAACGCATTCCCACGGATGGCGAGCCGATCCAATGGAAGAGTCCATTTGCAGCGTTGGGGAAGATCACGCCCCCACCGACCACGGCTGAGCAGCCTCCGCCTACGCATGCAGAGCCGGCCCCAAAGAAACACCGCGGACGGGTGGATATCATCAGACAGACCGCTCATCGAGGGGGAAAGACCGTCACCGTGGTGACGGGTTTCCTCGGAATCAGCCAGGCAGAAAAAGAACGGCTCGCAAAAAATATCCAGACAGCCTGCGGAGCCGGCGGGACAGTCAAAGAGGGACGGATCGAGATTCAGGGTGACCAGCGAGAACTGATCGCACGCGTATTAACAGACGCCGGATTTCGCCCGGTATTTGCCGGCGGTTGAACAGCATCCTCACCTTGCCACAGAGGAAAGCACTCCTCACGTTCAGATAGAGACGCCCACTGTGGGTGACACTCGCTCCAGCACATGCTGAGGAAGAAATGATCTCAGATCCTGCGGCTGCATGATGGACAACAGCCGTTCAATCCGCTGTTCGTTGCTTCCCCCCATTGGCATATCTGCCGCCATCAACGCATCCATCAATTCTCGCGAAGTGAGCTGACAGAGAACCTCCGGGAGCAAATGATTCGACTGAATCTGTGAAAGATGCTTGTACCCGCCAGCCTGTGCTTCCATCCCCAACTCCTTTACAATGCGTGTGACCCATCAATAACCGCCAACAATGAAAGAATACCGAACACATTGAGTTTGCACATTACCCGGCAGGGTTACCTCAAGAGGAGGGGGGACAAGGCTCCTCGCCAGCGCTTTACGGTTTAATCTCCCTGTGCTTTCAGCCCCTTCCATAGGTAGACATTTCCACCGTGCTTCGGCTATCATCCCTCCGCAATTCTTCAGCAAATACAATCCAGTGGCGGTGTAGCTCAGTTGGTAGAGCAGCGGACTCATAAGCCGCGGGTCTCCCGTTCAATCCGGGACACCGCCACCAATCTTCCCTTCCAATCCCCCAAGAATCCCTAATAATTCGATAGATGTTGGCGCCACGCGAGAACGTCAGATCGATTGGCCGTCCGAACCAAATCGATGAGAACCGGGTGGACCGGTTCAAGAGAGATAGGTCGCACGAAGATCGACGTCATGACATTGTCTTGACATCAAGAAATGATCGGGCTATCTTGAACAGCAACAAGAGGTGACCTGTGGCAGCCCGTGCACTGCGTACTGAAAAGCTAGATCTTCGAGTAAGCTCCGTCGCCAAGAAAACGCTGGAAGCTGCAGCCTCTGCCTCGAACCGTACCGTGAGCGCGTTTGTTCTTGAAAGTGCATTGGCTCGGGCAGATGAAGCCTTGGCAGAGCGCCGATCCTTCTCTTTGAGCAAGGCTCAATGGACTGAGTTCTTGGCTGCACTGGATGCGCCGACTCGCCCTCTCCCCAGGATGCAGCGTCTATTAACGGAGCCGGGCTTCTTTGATGCGACACCTGCGCCACGCTCTAAAGAAAAACGTTGACGAGGCATATCGAGAAACTTCAACCGCATCACACGGTTGAATCGTTCGACTGCGGACAAGCAGATCTCAATCGCTATCTCCAGAAGCACGCGCGACACAATCAACACAGCGGTGGATCGCAGATCTACGTGGGGTTGGCCGATGAAGCCGTCATCGGCTACTACGCCCTCGCGGTTGGATCAGTAGAACAGGAACAGGCCCCAGAGCGAGTGAAGAAGGGGCTGGCAAAGCATTCCATTCCCATCATGCTGCTAGCCAGGCTGGCGGTCGATCTTCGCTGGCAGAAACAAGGAGTCGGGGCTGCGCTATTAAAGGATGCGACTCTGCGGACTCTTCAGGCAGCAGATATTGCAGGAATTCGTGCCCTGGTGGTCCATGCCAAAGACGATGTGGCAAAACAATTCTATGAACGCTTCAATTTTTTCCCTTCGCCAAGCGATCCCTTGCATCTCTTCATGCTCCTCAAAGATATTCGGAAGCTCGCTTCATAAACCTGTCTATCAGCAAGACCGCTAAAGAAGTTGATCGCCTCATCTCGCGACAAGGCCAACATCACCTCAACTGGGGACATGGTAGACGGCGCCGGAAAATTCAAGACGCAGGGGGCGGGCCATGACATGGGAGTCCTGCCCTCACGATGTACGATTGCAGGACCTACCCTCTTTTCTTATGCAGCCTGCCTCGGAGCCGGACTTGCTCCAAGTGAGTGCGCAACGGAGATGCCCCTTCGGTGAAGAAGGCTGGGTCCGGCGGATGGCCAAACAATTGAGACTGGACTCAATGCTACGCCCACGAGGAAAGCCGATCGGATCTTGAAACGAAAACTACTCCCCCATTTTTTGCCCTCACAATCTACTCGCAGCCATGTGGGCATAACTGTATCAGGCCGTCCAAGGACAACGTCGGATTGTGGCGTGCAAATATTGTCACGAACTGATGGACGTAACCGGCCAGCGGGCCACCAAAACAACCCATGAGCGTTGCGCGCTCAATGCGAAAATGAATCGTTATCGGAAGAAGCTCGCCGCGACAGCACGAACGAAAAGATAAGATGTACCCCCGCCCTTGCGGTTATTTTGTACGCCTCCTAAAATATACCTTCAGCGCGATCATCTTGGCACATTATCAGCTCTCTCCTCTATGAACGTTGCACAGTTTCGCAAAATGGTGGGTGATACTGTCGTGTTTCGCCCAAGTCCACTCGACGAGAAAGGCCTGGTCAAGAATCCTCACAATTCGTGGATCATCGTGAATGAGGTAGAAAAAAGAGTTTTTCTGTTCAAGAACAAGATTACGAACCACGAAATTCGCTTAGGCATCGACTGTATCAACAAATTTATCAGCCCTAATTTCGTCATGCTTCATGGCGATATCACACTAAAGGACGGAGGAGAAGCTACCTTCGAACCTTCCGTGGCTAGCATCGGCTGGCCAAGTACGGGAAGCCTTAGTGGACGCTCCAGAAAGGGTGCCATTATTGTAGGGCTATCGGTTCTAGCGGGGCTAAATCTTGCGACTATCGTGTACTTCAACTTCGTCATTCCGACCATCAAGATTCAGGCGTACCAGACGACAGACTACGAAGCAGGAAAGCCTTTTCCATTTAAGATCATTCTTAAGAACTCCAATACTAGCGAAATGAAATTGCGTGGTCCTTCTGTAATGTCCCTTGTCACTCAAACCCAAGATAACTGGCCGTTTATCGAGGAGGGATTGTGGGCAACGGCAATGAGTAAACCGGAAAGTACTTATGATGAATTTACGATCTACGCTTCAGATAAGTATCCCAAAATCATATTTAATGGCCCAAGTTTGACCCAAGAGCAAATAAACCAATTGCGAGTCGTCGATCATAAAACTGCGGTCTATCTTGTCGGTGAACTTAGCTACACGGAATGGTACGGAGTATCACGGAAGTTGAAATTCTGTGGGTCTTACAGGCACGATCCACGTTCGGTTTACGCGTGTGAGAATCACTCAGACTGGCGCCCTATTGTTAGGTAAAGGCGTCTATGATCCTGTACCGTGTTTGTTTAGTATCAGTCTTGATACGCAAGCGCACATGGCCCGCCTTGCGGTTTGATTCCTTCTCTTCTAAAATGATTTTTTTCGTGACTCCCGCATCTTGAATAGGTGTTTCCGTCTTAGACAGATCATATGAAACAACACACAGGACTGTTCTTCTTGTTGGCCCTTCTCTTGTTGTTTGAGTCATCCTGTTCAGGGCTCCCTTCACAAAGAAAGCCGGTTGAGTTCTCACGGAAAGATGCGCCACCGATTCAATGCTTTGAACCGCCTCCAGATGTTATTGCCAGAAGCAATACCGCATACCTTGATCTTACGGCTAAACGACTCGGAGCCGTGTTGCAGGGAACAGGAGGGGTTGGATTGGACGTAGAAAGGATTAGGCAGGAGTTACCTCCGGCAGTTTCCATCTTTGAGGTTATTGAGTTTCGGATCTGCACTCAGTATGGGAATGGAGTTTTATCCAAGGAAGAATATCACGCATTCACTAAGCAGATTATTCCTGCATACAAAAATGATCCACCTCACGGACAGAGCGCTATCGGTTTTCTTAGGCCCTTTAACGAATCTCCACAGCCAATAGAAGTCGCATGCGGACCTTCGTTCACGACGAAGAGACCTGCTGCACAATTTGTTTCCCAGTGGGCAGCAAACATACGGCGATTGCGCACGGAAAGGAATGTCCACGACCTGCAGAACCTTATCGAAGTCCAGGGGCGCATACCCGTTGGACTTACTGGCAAAGACGTGATTCAAGAAGCCCAATTTACTCTGAGTTGCATGGCGGAAAAAGGCGAGTTGCAAATAGAGAAACTTGGTACTTCTGGCAAATATCATGGCGAGGAGTTTGAGAATCAAAGAATTATCTTTGGAGACCGATGACGGCAATCGGCGTATTGAAATTGCCGTGAACTAGGCCGAAACCATTTCCCTCAATACCATCTATGGTCCTTGTATCTTTTTCGTTTACTTCGTATCGATCCTGATACAAGCCCACACCACACCCAACCGTTTCTTCGTGCAATCTCCCTGATTCTCCATTGTGGCGGCCACAACTGGTTCCTGATCCGCGAAGTCGGCATGGCCCCTATCTGCTCTTGCGCCTCCTTCGGCATCCTCCTAGAATGGCCGGCAAGCGAGGCGTTCATGTCCTTCATCGTTTATTACTGCCTATGCTCCCCTTTGCAACGCGTCGTCATTTACCACGCCAGAGCAATTGAAAGTTCTGGAATTGTGCGTGATATCTCACTTCCCGGCTTGCGGTTCACATGACTTTGATCGCGGGCTTTCCAGCCTATGGTACACCAGTTCTTATCGGTGACTTCCTAACTTCAACTGATGCAGGCCCAAGTGGTCACTCGAAGAAGGTCTTGCTCATCAGTGATAACTTTGCGCTTGCATGGACCGGGCATTGGATTGCTGCCAACTCCGTGATTCGTTCACTCCAATCTTCTCTTGACGTCTCTCACGTTACCCTTGATTCCGTAACAGCGGTTCTCACGGACCCAGAGACATCCGATCTTGGGTCCGGCATTAACGTACAGTTAGTCGGTTGGGTCGCAGACGCTCGCGGCAATCATTGCTTCTTCTGGGATAGCGGTAAACCAATGGAGCTCTCACTGGAGGCCCCACGTTACGCTGGATCAGGAGCAAAAACAGCACTCCACATTGCTGGCACTCATGGTTTGTATCATCGCTCCCCTCCTGACGAGCATGACCCTCACCAGGTTAGCAGGGGAGCCCTTGGAGTTACGTCTCGACTAATGAGCTATGAAATGTGGGGGCCATCCACAAAACAATGGGGATTTGGCCATGCATACGAAATCCTGCGATTGGTGGATGGGAGGCGTTTCGAATATTTAGATGACACTCTTTACCTGCCAATCGGTATCGAACTTGATGAACACGGGCGCTATCTCCGTTCCAAGTTCGGCACAGCATTCTTCAAGTATCAAGCTCATGGCAACTGTAGCATCATACATGTCCATAACCCCACTACCTCAAACCAAGAAGTAGACATTATTACACCGCCTGGCCGTGAGCCCGCTCAAGCAGAAGAGGTTACGCGAGATCTGAGTCAGCGCATTAGCAATGAAGGATACTCCTATCCTTTCGAATCCGCCTTCTACTGCCACATCTACCAATTGAAAAGTCCCAACTTTGTCAGTCCGCAGTTTTTTTCTGTGATCCCAAAGGAAGAAGTCGGTTTTCCTGGCTATGGAGTCAAGGTTGATATCGGAAAAGAAGCAATTTCCGTAGAGATTAAACGTGAGTGGGCTGAGTGGTCCTACAAAACTATCTTCGAGGCCGAAAGTAATTCCAAGTCGTGACTTTAATGTACCAGCTTGACTGAGTTGAGAACCATGCCAGTGGCCACTCCTCAAGAATGGCTGGTGCGCTGGTTGTACTAAAATCTACGCCAAGGAACAGCGTTCTTGAAACGCTAGAGGTGATAGCACGACTAAAGAAACGAGGGCTGTGGATTGATCCGCCTGCATTGACACCGCGAGCTTGGCGGAAGCGGAAATAGCACTAGGCGGCAGATTTATCTTTTGGCGTTCACGTCCTTGGAGTTGGGCCTTATAGCTCTCAGTGGAACACGGATTGTCGGGCTAAGATAATATTTCTTCCGGTACACCGCCACCAATCCTCTCTTCCAGTTATCAAGAATTCCCAATAGTTCTGTAGGTTCTAACTTCACACGAGAACGTCATTTCGATTTGGCTTCCGACCTGGATCGATCAAACCAACCGGCCCGACCGTTCCGTCGTCATTCCGTCGATACCCCGGCGTCGATTGGATAATTACTGACTACTCTGTGTGCGTTTCAAATAGACGACCGCTGCTCCGCCCCAGGGAGGAGTGAAAAAACAAAAGCCATTGCCCCGTACCTCGGCGGCATTTGTCGTCGTGCCATCGGCCGGATTGAAAAGCTGCACACGATATTGGCCAGTCCATGAAGAGAGGTCAATATACTTTCTCTCCGCACTCGGCAAGTATATCAAGAACTCAGAGCCGTCGGGATTGTAGAGGCAATAGCCGGACTCGCAGATCGACGTGCCGGTTTCCGCAACCATGTCCAGAAGATTGGCAATGCGCGTGTTCGCCCAATCCAGCGTTTGCGCTTGTGCGGCGCGCACGGCGGCCATCACGGGAGCTGATTCACGCTCGTTGAGGTAACCGAAATAGACCGCGCGCATGAAGTTGCGCCAGGGCACATCGGCCCCGATCGTGCCGCACGTCAGTACGGCATGATCCGTGTCGTACCAGGCTATCGCCTTGCGGCCATCATTCGCCGGCGGATTGGCGTCGTAGTTAGTGCCATCACTGGTGCAGGTCGGCATCACAATATCAGGCCGCGGATTATTGAACAGATACTCATTATTGGTTCGCTGTCCGAAATCGTACGCGCTCTGCATCACGAGATGCCGCACGCTGTCCTGCTGCCCCTCACATTCACGGATCTGGTCCATCACGTGATCCTGCCAGTCCTCGGAGCCGCGCCTCTGCACCTCATTCGTCACCTCAAACATCACGTCCCCGATGTCCTTGAAGGTGTCCACGAATTTGCAAATGTATCCGTCTTGAAACGCCGTGACCCCCGGATCGGCCAGGGTCATGGTCTCTTCCACTTTGCCATCCCCATTCATATCCGCATCGATTCCATTGGCATTGTTGCCCGCTTGATACGGATGGCCAATGGAATAGTCGTCGTATTCCAGATGACCGCTCGAAAACAGCATGACCGACGGATAGACCCCCGCGGCCAAAGTCTCTTGAACTCGGCTCCGCATGCGATCGAAGTAGTCCTGACTGAATCGACTCAAGTCATAGATGCCGACCGTGACAGGAACGCCCGTGGTCCCGTCGGTCCGCGAGCCAATCCGAAGATACGGCAACTGATCGAGCAGTACACGAAGGTAGGTCCCGTCTTTGAAATGAGCAGCCGACGACGATGCCCCCTGCTCCAATTGCCAGAGGCGCATGTGGTTCAGGCGAGCCCCCCTCACAGAAGCCAGAGCCGCCGTGAAGTCAGTTGTGACCGGGTCCGCACGCTGAATGTCTTGCAGCCCTCGAAATGTCGCATTGAATTGAAGACTCTCCTCAGGTCCTCCGCCAATACTGGAAAAGTAGACCGCCTTCCCCGTGACACTACTCACAATCCAACGCGGATTGGTCGTGGAGACCGAGAGACTTGCCTGTGCAGGCATGGCCAAGAGTAGTAGCCAAACCAATACTCCCACTCTGATCATCATGACTTTCTTAACTCCATGGCGAACGTCCCATGTATGTGAGCCTGGACCGGGGAACCGATGTAGAGGTCACTCTCTTTCCTGTACTCACTCCAACTTCCTCTAAGCAGCAGGCACTCGCACCCCGGCGATCTCGCAACCCAACAACAGATCTCGGAGATCCGAGCCTTGGCGACACCTCTGCCAGCGATACTAGAGTTGCTCAGCAACCTGCCCTGTCCATCCGCTTGTCACTTCCAACAGCGTATCTTCACTCATACTGGACACCCTGCTTCAACGTCGTCCTCTGTTCTCCGCCTTTGCCGGAGATTCAGCGCCCCATATCTTACAGGCTTCACTTTGCGCATTTCACACGCAAGGGAGCAAGCAACACTAAAACGGCCTTCTGAATCAATTTCACATAGGCGTCGATATCGGAGGCAATGGTGCCATCGCCTCCGGCCACGGCGCGCACGCGATCTTCAGGCAATGCCGCCTTGCTGACACTGATCACGTAGTGAATCGTCTCTCCCGGCTGCACCGGCACCCCACGACGCTGGAGCTCTTTTGCCGCAATGTTGGTCTGTGTCGCATGGCGATAGTGCTCCGGCGGCAGAGTGACGCCGCGCTGCAGCGAACAATTCATCCAGCGCCTGCTGATCTTCCACCCGCAACGCGCGCCGGTATCGCCGCCAGGAGGCGATCTCTTGCTGCACTAGCTGAGTAAAGATCGTCAGTGTCCGTCCCGTGAAACTACCGGGACTCCAATACCGTCTGCGCGACCTCCCATACCTGGCCGGCCTCTCGGCCATTCGGCTCTTCCTCAAGCCTAATGATCCCCTGGCCCTGCGCCTCGCCAACACGAATGACACGATCCGCCTGACCACAGAGTTGGTCGATGAACCGATGCCGCGAAGACATGACCGCCGGGATCGGAGGACAGAGACACACAAGCACATAACCACGTTGAGCCATCCGACGCAGGTGCTGCATCATTCGACTAGCCAACCGCGCGGCTTCCAGAGACGGTACGGCCTCATCGTAAAATGTTTCAAACAGCCCGGAGATAATGGCGATTCTGGCCTGATACCGCATCAGCGCCTCCTCCAGGCAATCCGACACCAACCGCTCCATTTGATGACAGGTAAACGCGCGGGCGACATGAACCAGAGAAAGAATCTTTCGAGGAGCCTGGCGATGTGCTCTGGCCAATCGACCAATCACAAAGGGGTCGAACGTGTTGGCCCCGTCAAGGTACACCACCGGCTCTCCAACCAATGCACGATCCGCAGCCGCATGCAACCCGAGTCGCAACACCAACGGATGGCCATGCAATACCATCAAGCTGTGATCAGTTTGAAAAGGGATCTGCGCATGACGCAGCGTCAGGAGCCATTCACTGGGTGCATCGGTTCGTTGCCGACACGTCAGCGGATTATCCAGCCCATCAGGAAACAGCAATAGACTTGATGCAGTCGCCGGCATTTCCCTGTCCCCCCCGTTACCCGCAACAGCCCGCGCTAAATACCTGCCGTTGTCGATAGGCCTTCCAGCAGGTCGCACAGAGCTCCACCGTCGAATGAGTGGCAGTATCAACACCTGTTATGATCAGACACTCGACAAAGTTACCGCAATCAGAGCACGCTATTCCGATTTGGCCCTTGCGCTCAGAGTCATGCACCACCATGAGACACCACCTTTGTGTTAGGGCGCACGTTGCGATTACAGACCGTCGACATATATTCCTGTTCGGATCTGCTCCCCACTAGATTGCGCCACAACCTGACCGGCAAGGGCTCCGCCTTCGTATGTCCGAGTTCCCATCGCACTTCCCGAAGCTGCCCGTTCAGTGAATCAATCGTCCGTTCTAGAGAGACTAACCGCTCCGTCACCAGCGTTCGTCCACTTGTCAGCATGGTCTCCTCCTTGGTTGAACTAAATCGCACAATGGCGAATCACGCCAATCAACAATCCTTCGATATGGAACTGATCGTTCGGCCCGACTATGATCGGCTGCATCGCCGCATTGGCCGGATGCAGTTCGATGTGCGTCTCTTTCTTGAAATAGGTTTTGATCGTCGCTTCCTGATTCACCAGGGCAACGACCGTTTGCCCGTTGCGGGCATGCTCCTGCTTGCGCACGATCACCAGATCACCGGGCAGAATCCCGTCCTCTTTCATCGACTCCCCTTTCACGCGAAGCGCAAAGGTATCGCCCCCGCGCAACATACTCGGCGGAACGTCGACGAGATCGGACTGCGGCACCGGCTCAATCGGAGATCCGGCTGCCACGATTCCCGCCATGGGAATTTCCGCTCGGCGCTGAAGCTGCTCTAACGCCACACGCACCATGCCGGGAATCCGTCGCATTCCGGCTTCGTACCGCGCCACCGACACACGGGTTGTGCTCAAGGCCTCAGCCAATTGCTGCTGCGTGAGCCCTAATCCTTCTCGAATCCGCTTCAGATCGTTCGATTTCATGATGTAACCAATGGTTACACAGAAGAATCGCCGCTGTCAAGCGGGAGAATCGCCATGATTTCCTCAGAAATTCGAGCATCCTGTGCATAACTCCCGCGCCAACGGCCGCAATAGGCGTAGGCCGCTACAGAATTTCAGGCTCTAATCCAGGATTGGATGATTTTCAGGACAAGTTGACCGAAAGGCCCAATATCTAGTGGTGGGCCGCCGTCAGGATTCAATGACTAAAAACTAGGCAAGTTGTCAGCTGAATGGTGGATTCAAGCCCATCACGCGGCAAAGACACCGTTGTGAACAGAGTTATCCACAGAAGCTGGGGAGATCGACGAGGAGGAGAAATGAGAGTGGACCAGTGCCGTCACTGACGCGAAATCAGATGCACCGAGCCGGCTTTGAATGACGCTCGGACCGATGCGCCGACGGTCAATCCAAGCTCTGTCAGCGCCGATCGCGTAATGACCGCGACCAGAGGAAACCCGCACTCGATTGTGACCCGCGCCAGGGCTCCGAGCGAGGCAATAGCGTCTACCGTCCCTTGGAGATGGTTCCGCGCACTGGTGAGCCCGGCGCCCGCTGGTTCGAGCGTCACATCCTCTGCCCTGATGCAGACAAACACGTCGGAACCAACGCTCTCGACCGCTACCGCCGTCAAAGAGATCTCTCCCACCTGCACGGTGGCCAGCCCTTCACGCGCCTCAACCAACGTTCCCTGCACCACGGTTTCAACGCCGACGACTCTCGCAACATCCGCATTAGCCGGCCGACTGAATACTTCTTGAGGCGTCCCCACCTGTAGGATAGCCCCCTCATGCATCACGGCCATCACATCACCCAGCGTCAAGGCCTCAGCCCAATCATGTGTCACGATAATTGAAGGGAGCGCCAATTGTTTCAGGAGCCCTCTCAGTTCGCCACGCAGTTGCGCGCGCGTGGGCGCATCCAAGGCAGAAAGCGGTTCATCCAGCAACAGCAACTGCGGCCGGGGTGCGACGGCGCGAGCCAGCGCCACCCGTTGCTGCTGTCCTCCGGACAGTTCACGCGGTTTGGCATCCTCAAGTCCGGTCAAATGAAACAGCTCTACCATTTCCTGCACCCGCTTCTGTCGCTCGGCAAGCGTGAGCTCTCCCAATCCATAGGCGATGTTCCCGGCTACGGAATAATTGGGAAACAGCGCATAGTCCTGCGCCATATAGCCGATGTGCCGGTCTTGCGACGGCACTTTGATGCGCGATCCCGTATCCAGCCAGACTCTGGAGACAAACTGAATCGTCCCTTCCTCCGGCCACTCCAAACCTGCCACCGAACGCAGAACCGTCGTCTTGCCGGACCCGGACGGACCAAACAGGATCAACACGGTCGAGGCTTCAACCGGATAACGAAAGCTGGCGCGGATAGGCGGTCGCCCCGGAAAGGTCTTCGTCACCTCGACGATTATTTCTGCGGCCATACCGCCCAGACCTTTCGATTCATGGCATAGACCAATAACAGGACGAGATAGGAAATCATGAGGAGAAACGCGGCGGTCTTTGCCGCCCCGGCATAATTGAGCGCCTGCACCTCATCATAGATATCGATCGAGACGGTGCGCGTCACCCCTTCGATATTGCCGCCCACCATCAGCACCACTCCGAACTCTCCTAACGTATGGGCGAAACTCAAGACCGCGCCGGTAATGAGCCCCGCCGTCGACAGTGGCAAAATAAGTTTGAAGAACGTCCGTACCTTGGATAGCCCCAAGGTCCACGAGGCTTCGATCAATTTCCGATCAACCTGCTCGAAGGCGGTCGCAAACGGCTGGACGGCAAAGGGAAGGCTGTACAAGATCGACGCGAGGAGGAGACCTTCAAACGTGAACGGCAGCGGATGGCCGACAAGATCTGCATAGAACCGGCCGATCGGACTATGAGGGCCGATGGCGACAAGGATGTAAAACCCGAGCACGGTCGGTGGCAGAACCAACGGCAGCGCCACGATTGATTCGACAACAAATTTCCATCGCCAGGTGGAATAGGCCAGCCAATAGGCAATCGGCAATCCGATCACCAGCAACGCGGCGGCCGTGAGGCTCGCTAATTTGAAGGTGACCCAGATGGCGATCCAGTTCATCTGACGGCACGTCCTACTTGCATATGAACTGCATCCCCCACCTCCGGCCGGTCGCCTCGCCCTCCTGCCCCTCCACGCTGGACATGCTGCCGTAGCCCGGCACTTCACCCTCCTTCAGGACGACATACCCAGACGGGCACTTCTTCTCCATCACCTTCAACGCGCCTTTTCGATGGGGTGACCCCATCGGCCCGCCGCGCTCTTCTTTGAAAAGGTAGGAAACGACTCCACTGGTCTCTGTCTCACGCACCATGGTGACGGCATCGGAGCACCCGGCACTCACACACAACAGCACACCAAGCCACGCCGCATTGACTGTATTACCCCGGCAACGTAAACCCATATCGCCTCATGATGTCCTGGCCCTGCGAGCCTTGTAAGAACTCCAGAAAACGCCGCGCCGCGTCCGGACTCTTGGATTGTTTGAGAATCACCGCCCCTTGCTCCAGCGGAGGGTAGGCCTCCGCCGGGATTTCCCAGTATACGCCTTTCCCGCTCATGGCAGGCGCCACAGCCAGCGACAAGGCGATGACTCCGATCTCGCAGGCACCGGATTCGATGAACTGCGCCGCCTGCGAGATATTCTCTCCCAAGATCAGTTTGTCTTTGACCGATTCGTAGATCTTGGCATGCTCCATCGCCGCCACCGCAGCGCGACCATACGGGGCATGCTTGGGATTCGCAATCGCAATCTTTCGGATACCGGGCTCCCGCAGAACGGCGAACCCCTTGGACACATCAAGGCGCGACGCCGTTCCGGCCCACAACACAATCCGTCCGACGGCATAGCGATAGAGCGACCCCGGCACCGTCAATCCGGCCTCTTCCAGTTTCTTCGGATACCCGATGTCAGCGGAGAAGTAGAGATCGAAGGGCGCGCCATTCTGAATCTGCGCATAAAAGTTTCCCGACGACCCCAACGACAGCTTCACATGGTTCCCGGAAGTCTTTTCATATTCGACCACGATCTCCTTCATTGCAAAATTCAGATCCGATGCCGCCGCGATTGTAATGTCCTCTGCGCTAACCAGGCTCACACCTGAGAGAACGAGCGCACAGATGATGGCGATGATTCGTAACATAGAGCGGACTCCTCAAAAGAATATTTGATAATTAATGCGCACCGCATTTTCAATCAGCGTCCCCGCGCGCGCATCGAGCGGCACCGTCCCGGACGGGAATGTAGCCCCGACCGCCGGCAACGGCGCGCTACGCCCGATCGCAAATCCGCCCTGTCCCATCGCAACGTTGCTATAGGTCAGCATGATCTGGTGATCGTAGGTCCCGCTGAGGAACCAGTTCAACGAGACATCGACTTGTTTGATCAGATCTCCGCCCGACCGCGTATCCGGATCCCACCAGGCATAGCGGGCCGCCACTTCGACTTTCCGCGGGATCAGGTAGTAGCCGGATTGCACGTACCACCCGGTCGCATTACCGAACTGCCCCGGCGCAAATACTGTGCAAGGCCCTCCCGCCACCGCTGTCTGCATACAGGGCAGTTCCTTATTGTGCCTGATCACGTTTCTAAACCAGTATTCGGCCTGCAACGAGAAGCCACGGTACTTGAAGGCATAGTCCAGCGTCCAGGTGGAAAAATCGACCACCCCCTGCCCCAACATCCGTCCGTTGCCCAGCGCGGCGAGTTGGCGCCGGACGCTGAGATTGGCCAGATCGATTCCGACAAAGGCGTTATTGGTGCTGGTGTCGATGGAGGGATTGTACGCATAGGCGCCGCCGACAACCATCTGCGGCGTTTCGGAATAGGCCATGTCTCCTTCGCCATATCCGGCCCGCCCCATCAGATTGGCCTGGAGCCTGGCAACATACATCAGCTGACTCACGTTACTGCGCAGGTTGGCATTCAAACTCCGCTGATTGACCGGGCATCCGGCAGGAGAGGGAAAGGGATTGCCGCCGGTCTGCCCGCCGGGACACCCCACCGTTGGCTCCTCACTGGAAAATTGCGCAAACCGGTTTACCAACGGACCCGAGCCGTTGAACACACCCAGATAATAGGTCACCGGATAGACTTCTTCGTCGTTCATGATCGTGATGCCGACGTCGCGCCGGTTCAGTCCGTTTGCCGTGAACGCGTCCATCGCCAGCGCGCGGCTGGCGAACTGCATCGAGGCGGTCGAATTGATCTGGGACCGGTTGAAGTACACCTTGTACTGACCGACCTGCACATTCAGCCAGGGAATGTGTGTACTGGTCACATTCATATCGAACACGGACAACGCGCCGGGCGCCTGGGCATTCTCCGCCGTTTCCCCGGCCAGCTGAATGTAATATTTGAAATCCGGGTTGAAGAGATGCCCCATGAAGTACAGTCTCGCGGTTCTCAAGTTAAACGTGGACGCCTGATCACCGGACCGGGCCGCGCGGTAATCCCCGAATACTCCCAACAGCTCAGGAAAGTTCTTCGAGTCGCCCGACTCGCGATAGGCATCGTTGCGATAGCGCTGAGTAAATCTGGTGGCGAACCGCCCGCGGATTTTGAGAAAGAAATCATTGTCGTTCATGGAAAAGTTGAAGCCCCGGTCGTACCAAGCCTTAAAGCTGGGCTGTAAAAGGTACGTTCGATCCTGCGACTCCTTGACGACGTGATCGTACTCCTCCTGCGTGATCGTGCCCTGCTTCACGGCCCGCTGTAGCAACAGCTTGGTGGCCGGATCCATGCTTTCGACAAATACGTAGCGCCCGTCTTTTTCGACCAGCTTCCCTGTATCCGCCGCCCACGCTGGGCTCATCCAGACAATCAGCAGGAATACCCACCCGGCAAAGAACCATCGAGCGCGATGAGACATGACGATGATCTCCTCAATCAGAACAAATGACGTGAGCGATAACGACGATACTGAATATGATGATTACGGCCCTGGAGAAGCGCCGATCTTCGGCGCTTTCAAGAAGGCTCGATAGTCCAGCGCTGAAAGGCCCTGCTGATCGGCAACCCAGAACCGGCCTGGTTCAAAATAGAGCAGGTACTCGGCTGGCGGCGGCGGCGGGGTGGGATAGTTGTAATCGTAGAGGTCCGCTTTTCTCGTTGGAATCTGCACATGCACATATTCAAGCGTCAGGTAGAGATACGGCTCACGGACCGCCGCCCATCCGCCGACGACATCGCGGCGGACGCTGGGATTGAAACCCGGTGCCCGCAGTTCGAAATGCACGCGTTCCCCAGGCCCGGCGGCGCGCAATCCTTCGGAGAGCCTTCCTGCCAATGCGTCCAGCTCATCCGGACGAAAGACCGGCTTGGGAGGATTTTCTTCTGCAAACCAGCGTAGCGGCATGCGCTGCTTGGGCCGGAATGAGAACCCCTGCAAAATATCCGTCAGCTCCGCCGGGCTGAGTTGAGCCGGATGCGAATAGACCGATGCATCAACTTCCTGTTGAAGCGCAACAACCACGCGAGCATCTTCATGCACCACTTTGGTGGTGTACGGCAGCCGCGCGCAGGATGAGGACACACCGATGACAGCCACACAAAGAACCATCCGCCAGAATATGAAGACACGGCCTTGATGACACATATATTTCTCTCCGTGATATAGAAGAAGACGCCACTGACAATGAACTCGCCAGACCGCTATGTCAGAGAACCGGAACGCGAACCGGACTTTCCGGTGGCTTGCCAGGCCCGTACCCCAGCCGTTTCAATACCGACTGCCCCTCCAGGCTCGTGACAAAACGCAAAAACTCCTCGCAGAGCGGACGATCCGGGCAGTACCGCTCCATCGAAATGGAATGCGGAACCGGCTTATAGAGGCTGGTTGGAGCCATGGCTACGATGCGCACCCGCTGCTGAATCCGCATGGCATCCTGTCCGAACATGACACCGACATCGGCCTGGCCGCTCAACACATGATCGAGAATCCCGGCCTGATCGTTGGTCAGATCGATTCGCGCCCCCTCCACACTGTTGAGTCCCAAAGCGGACAGCAGCCGACTGGTTTCCACACCCAGTCGCGTCTTCTGATCGGCAATCGCGATCCGCACGGTCGTCATCTTGGCCAATGCCTCAAACGACTCGGGAGCCTCGCTCAGAGATTCCGGCGCCACAAGCACCAGCCGCTCCGTCGCATAGAGGGCTTTTGCCTCCGGCAGCAGATAATATTTCTGCTCCATACGGGTGAGGACCTCATCCCCGCCCGGTGCCACCAGGTAAATAGGCCCTGAGCCGATGAAGAACTTTCCCCGATTCTCCATTGCAGCGACGGTCCGCCGAAGATCGAGCGACGTATCGACCGAGAGCTGGACACGTACATTGGGGTGGCCGGCCTCGAATGCCTGGCCGAGTTTCGCCATGGCCTCTTCCACAGACGGCGATGTGGCAATGACCAGCACCCGAGTCGCTCCTGAATCTCGAACAGGCCCTTCCGCAGGCGCACAACTCATGCTGACCACGGCACAGAAACCCAGGGTCACAGCACTCATCCATCGAATAGTCATTCGATTCCCGTCCTCACCATTACAAAATCTGAAGCTTACCCGTGTCCGTCGTGTCATACCCGCCAATGGCGGCGATCTCGGACCGGAACGGGCGACTGGCCAGCGTGTCGAAGAAATGATTCAAAGACGGATGATTGGAGAGGTAGGCTTTGGGCACCACTAAATCGTAGCGCGCTGACTGTAACGGAATGAATTCAAGACCGTAGGATTGCGCGGCGGATCTGATTCCCATCCCCACATCCGCCTGCCCTTCCGAGACCAGACGGGCGACATGGAGATGGGACGCCGCCGTGCGGTCATATCCTTTGACCTGCGAACCGACGAAACCCGCGGCGCGCAGC
>JABFSU010000028.1 GCA_013140455.1 Nitrospira sp.
CCGCCCCGACCATAGTGCGTGCGCTGTGTGGGGGCCATTCTATTCTGTGATTCTTTTCTAAGTCAACAGAACGGCTTCCGGTCAGAAGGCCTAGAATTCACGGGAATATGGCCCATGAGACCCAGCCGGAAAAGCTAATCTTTATTGACCTCGAAGGCGAATGTTATGGGTTTGACGCAGTCTCAGGGGGGCGATCGAGAGCAGAAAAAAAAGCGGATCATCATGATGATCCTGCTGGCGATTCTCTTGATGAGCGTGTCCATGTTTCTGGTGCCGCAGAAGGACACCGATATTATTGTGGTGACCTTTCCTCACGGTGAGACGATTGAGGCGGAAGTTGCAGAGACGCCGGAAAAGCTGCTGTTCGGGCTCGCTTTTCGTGATCAGTTGCCGCCCAATACAGGGATGCTTTATATCTTTGAGTCTAATGGGCTCCATCGGGTCCGGACCAAGGAGTTTCGATTCCCGGTGGATATGATCTGGGTGGATGAGAGCCATCATGTGGTTCATACCGTTGAGGGAGCGAGCCCCTGCGAAAAGGACCCCTGTCCGTTCTTCGGTCCGTCGCCGGAGCCGGCGCGATATGTGTTGCAAACGGAACCTGGATTAATCCGGCGGCTCGGGGTTGCGAATGGGGACGAGTTGAAGTATTTCCTGCGCATGTAGCGCGTAGCCTGGCGTTCCAAGAAGGTCGTGAGGCGGTTTCTCGGGAAAGAAATTAGGAGAGATGGCCATGGAGGGGTTTCAGCGAGTCGCTGGTTTGAATGAAGTGGCCCCTGGGCAATCGAAAGTGGTGAAGGTCAATGATAAGGCCATTGCCCTGTTCAATGTCGACGGTAAGTTCTATGCAATTCACAATCTGTGTCCGCATGAAGGTGGGCCGCTGAACGAAGGTCGATTGAAAGGCTATGTGGTGGCCTGTCCCTGGCACGACCTGGCCTTCGATATTCGAAGCGGGCAGGGAACCGACGGCGGTGGCTATTGCATCGGGAGTTATGAGGTTCGTGTCGAGGATGCCGATATTCTTATCGGTCCCCGTCGAAAGGCGTAGTGGTGGCTTGGGGGATTGTGGTCTATGGAGCTGATGGGTGGTCATGAATAGTGCCGGACAGAATATGTCGGGTTCCTCGGAGGGCCAAGGGAATCGAGCCATTGAGGCTGTCCTCGGGCGAGCGTTTACCATTCATTTGTGGGAAGACCGTACCCGCGGGGAGCAATGGATTCCGAGCTACAACACCAAAGCGTTGACCCTTGTGGACGATCAGTTTCTCCGAGTCGCCAGTAATAACGCGGTCGAGAATGGTCAGCGCACGTTCGAGTTTCAGGGGATGCTGCCTGGGACCCACGAATTAGTGTTCGAAAAGCGCATGGGGTGGAAATTCACGGCGGAAGATCGTCGAATATTTCTCATCCAGGTCACACCGACCGGGAAAGGGTGATCGTCGTGCCGGATATTGCATTTATCAACGGACGATTCCTTCCCTGGCATGAGGCCACCGTGCCGATCGAAGATCGTGGGTTTCAGTTCGGCGATGGCGTGTACGAAGTCATCAGGACCTATCAGGGTCGTCCCTTTGAACTGGATGCGCATCTCAACCGGCTTGACCGCAGTGCGCGTGAACTGAGCCTGATTCAACCCTATGCGAGAGCCCAGTGGACCGAATGGATTCAGCAGGGTGTTCGGGCGGCTGGATATGCTGAGGCGAAGGTCTATCTCCAGATTACCCGTGGGGTTGCGGCGAGAGATCACGCGTTTCCGTCAAACGTGGCTCTAACGGTGGTGATGACGATTCGGGAATTGGCGCCGTTTCCGGCGAAGACCAGGGAGACCGGCGTCATTGCCAAGACCTGTGAGGATTTGCGCTGGGGTCGTTGCGACATCAAGAGCGTGAATTTGTTAGCGAATGTGTTGGCTCGTGAAGAGGCGAAGCGAGCCGGTGTGTTTGAGGCGATCCTGGTGAAAGATGGCCTGGTCACGGAAGGGTCGGTGAGCAATGTGATGGCGGTTCAATCGGGAACCGTGGTGACCGCTCCTGAAGGCCCGCGAATTCTGTCGGGAGTAACCCGCACGGTGGTTTTGGGACTGGCGAGGGCCGCGGGATTCCCTGTGCGTGAAGAGTTTCTGCCGGTCGAGTCACTCTATACCGCGGATGAAGTGTTTCTTACCGGGACGACCGTGGAAGTCCTCGCGGTGGTCCAGGTGGATGGCCGGATGATCGGAGCCGGTCAACCCGGTCCGGTTGTCGAGGCTCTGGCCTCTCGCTGGGCGGCATTGACGGGGTAGTCCCCCTTGCTTTGGGGGGGGGGCCATGTTAAGGTGCCGTCGCTGGAAGTGGGCTCAGGCCCACTTTTTTGTTTGGGCAGATGTACGGCAGTGTCAGAGGATACCGCATTGAGCATTCCGGAGCATGGATCCCGGTCTTCCATTGATCGGATTCAGGACATTCTTTCTCCGATTCTCTGGACACTAGGGTTGGAATTAGTGGACGTGGTGTGCGTCGGGCAAGGTTCCCGATCTGTTGTCCGAGTGCTGATCGACAAACCAGGTGGTGTGACCGTTTCAGATTGTGAGCGGGCCCATTTGGCGGTAGGTCCCGCGCTGGATGTTGCCGATCCATTTCCACATACCTATACGCTGGAAGTGTCATCACCCGGGCTTGACCGCCCGTTCAAGCGGCTCCAAGACTATCAGCGTGCGGTCGGGAAGCGGGTGAGCGTCAAGCTGAAGCAGCCGCTTGACGGCCAATGGCGTATTATTGGAGAGTTGGTGGGGGCAGATGAGGACTCGGTCGTCTTGGCGATCGCGTCGAAGGCCGCCACGACGGACACAGTGAAACTGGATCGCCACGCTGTCGCGGAGGCCCGGTTGGTGATTGAAATTTAGCCGATGGCCAGGAGTGGTTGCAGTCCCGCACGATCGAGCAGGAGCCTAAATTTATGAACCGAGAATTAATCGCAGTCATCGATGAGATTGGACGCCAGAAAGGCATCGACAAGTCCCGTGTCATCGGGGCCATCGAGTCAGCCCTCCAAACTGCCGCCAAAAAGCGCTTCGGGCAGGCGGAGAACATTCAAGTCGAGATTGACTCCAAGACCGGCGAGATCTCCGTGGTCTCGAAGAAAACGATTGTCGATCACGTGAGCAACCCGAAGGCGGAAATTTCGCTTCAGGAAGCGCGCCAACTTGATAGTGAAGCGGAAGTGGGAGACGAAATCGGCTCGCTCATCGAAATGGACGAGCTTGGTCGTATCGCGGCACAGACTGCAAAACAGGTCATCTTTCAAAAAGTGCGCGAGGCTGAGTGGGAAGCCGTTCAGAAAGAATATTCGACCAGGCAGGGAGACCTCGTCAACGGCATTATCCTCGGCATGGAACGTCGGAATTATCTGGTGGATCTTGGCAAGACCGAAGCCATCCTGCCGATTCAGGAGCAGATTCCGCGCGAGACATATCGGCGTGGTGACCGGGTCAAGGCGATGTTGTTGGAAGTCCGTCGAACGCCGAAAGATGTGCAGGTCATTCTGACGCGGAGCCATCCCCAATTCGTTTCGAAGCTGTTCGAGCTGGAAGTGCCCGAAGTCATGGAAAAGATCGTTGAGATCAAGTCGATTGTCCGGGAGCCGGGCGATCGCACGAAGATTGCCGTGACTTCGCGTGAGAAGGCGGTCGATCCGGTCGGCGCCTGTGTCGGCATCAAGGGATCGCGTGTACAGGCGGTGGTCCGCGAGTTACGGGGTGAGAAGATCGATATCATCACCTGGACGCAGGATCCTCGCGTGTTTATTGCGGAGGCGCTGAATCCCGCCACGATCGAAAAAGTCGGCATCGACGACGAGAAGAAATCGGCGTTGGTGGTGGTGGCCGATTCGCAGTTGTCGCTGGCGATCGGGAAGAACGGGCAGAATGTCCGGTTGGCAGCCCGTTTGACCGGATGGAAGATCGATATCATCAGCGCGACGGAATACGAAAAAGAAAAAGTGGAGCGCGACAAGGAAATCAAGGCTGCGATGGCCGATGAGGCTGAAGCGCAGCGATTGCAGGAAGAGGCCCGGCAAGCCGCCAGGGCCGAAGAAAACGAATCGAACTAGAATCGAGTTCAACCAGTGTCTGCAATGCGCGTCTATGAATTAGCGAAGAAGCTGGGGATGGAGAATAAAGATCTCATCCCTGAACTCAAGAAGATGGGTGTGCCTGTCGCCTCTCACAGCAGTGCGCTCGATGACGACACGGTGCAAAAGGCTCTGGATAAACTCAGCCCGAAAGCCAAAGGGGCCGTGAAGGCGAGTGGGAAGGCGTCAGGCGACGATGTGGTCGGAAAAACACGCGACACCGAGGTAAAGCACGAGGGGGGGCATGGCGCCAAGGCGTCTGCCTCCAAAGCCGCAATAGTCGAGGAGCCAGCAAAGGCAGACAAACGGCGCATCCTTATCAAGCGCAAGAAAGAGGATGAGCCGGTTGAGGCCGGTGGTCTGGTGGCTCCCCCGCCGAGTGAGGTTGAGGCATCCGCCGTCGCTGCGACACCCGTTGCGCATCCAGCGGTGAGTGAACCGCCGCCTCCTCCACCTGTGGTCCTGCCGGAGTTGCCGGAAATCGGAACGATCCTCGCGCAGCCTCCGCCCCCGCCAGTTGAGAAGGTTGTTGTGAAGCCCGCGGCCGTTTTGCCAGGAGCGGTGCCAGGAGTAGTGCTGACGCCGGAGGCGCTCGCAGCGAAAAAGAAGAGTCTGGCGCTAGAGGCCATTGAAGCGGAAGGGCTCAAGGAAAAACTCAAAAAGGCCAAAAAGACCGGTCGGCCCAAAGAAGAGCCGGATGTGAAGCATCGTGAAGATGCCGCCCGGTGGCAGGATCTTCGTGCCATTCCAACTGTGCAGCGCCGCGATGATCGGTCCCGGCATCTTCATCATAGTGCGCCTTCAGAAATTACCAAGCCGCGCAGAAAGAGTGTCAAGGTTACATTGGGGGCGACAGTGAAGGAGTTTGCCGAGTTGATCGGGCAACGTCCGGCTGACATCGTTCGAAAGCTGATGGAGATGGGGCAGATGCTCACCTTCAATCAGCCGATGAATATGGATGTGGCCTCGATGATTGCCGAGGAAGCCGGCGTCAAAATAGAAATCTCCGTTGAGAAGGCCGGCGATGAGCTCCTGGAAGCCGTGGTGCAGGCGGGAGAAGGCGATGAGCGTCTTGAGCCCAGGCCTCCGGTCGTCACCATCATGGGCCATGTCGACCACGGGAAAACTTCTCTCCTGGACGCGATCAGACAAACGAAGGTCGCTGAGGGCGAGGCGGGCGGGATTACGCAGCACATCGGTGCCTATACCGTCTCAGTTCATGGGAAGCAGGTCACATTCCTGGATACGCCAGGCCATGAAGCCTTCACCGCCATGCGATCGCGTGGAGCCAAGGTGACGGACATCGTCATTCTCGTGGTGGCCGCGGACGATGGCGTGATGCCGCAGACGATCGAAGCGATCAACCACGCAAAAGCCGCTGGCGTGCCACTCATTGTGGCCATGAATAAAATCGACAAGCCCGAGGCCAATCCCGACCGGGTGCGTAATGCGCTCTCTGAGCACGGGCTGATTTCAGAGGCCTGGGGTGGCGACACCATCATGGTGGAAGTGTCGGCCAAGCAGAAGACCGGTCTCGACACGCTGCTCGAAATGATCCTGCTCCAGTCGGAAGTATTGGAGTTGAAGGCCGATCCTCACCGTCAGGCCAAGGGAACTGTCGTGGAGGCCAAGTTGGAGCGGGGCCGCGGCCCTGTCGCAACGGTGCTCGTGCAGAACGGTACGCTCAAAGTGGGCGATGTATTTGTTGTTGGAACGTTCAGCGGTCGTGTCCGTGCCCTCCTCAACGACCGGGGTGTCAAGACGCAGCAGGCGACGCCGTCGATTCCTGTCGAGGTGATCGGGCTGCCGGGCGTGCCTTCCGCCGGTGATGTCTTCCAAGTGGTCTCCGACGAGCGAGTGGCGCGAGAAATTGCCGATGAGCGGGCACAGAAGCAGCGCACGGCCGATCTCGCGGGCCAGACGAAAGTCTCGCTCGACGATCTCTTTGCCAGAATTAAGGAAGGGTCAGCCAAGGAGCTGGCCATCGTCATTAAGGCGGATGTGCAAGGTTCGTCAGAAGCTCTGGCTGCGGCGGTCGAAAAGCTTCCAACGCCTGCCGTCAGGATCCGGGTGATTCACAACGGTGTCGGCGGAATCACGGAGTCTGATGTGCTCCTGGCTGCTGCCTCGCGCGCGATTATTATCGGGTTCAATGTCCGTCCTGAACCGAAAGCCGCGTCCCTGGCTGAGCAGCAAGGGGTCGACGTTCGTTTGTATACGATTATTTATGAAGCGCTGTCCGATATTAAGGCCGCGATGGAAGGGTTGCTTGACCCCACTCTTAAAGAGCGGTCGTTGGGTCGGGCGGAAGTGCGCCAAGTCTTCACGATTCCCAAGGCTGGTGTTGTGGCTGGTTCCTACGTTGTCGAAGGAACGATCTCTCGAGCAGCCGTGGGAGTCAGGCTTATTCGAGACAACGTGGTGGTGTTCGAGGGACGTCTCGGGTCGTTGCGCCGGTTCAAGGATGACGTGCGCGAGGTTCAACAGGGATACGAGTGCGGTATCAGCATCGAAAACTTTAACGACATCAAGGCTGGCGATGTGATCGAGGCCTATACGATCGATAAGATCGCTGGGAAACTCTAAGTCACAGAGCCGGTAGGTGTGGTGCGTGGCTGGGATGGTCGTGGGCGTCTGCACCGTCGAGCTGTGGATTCCGGAGAGTCAGTCGCTCAAGGATAAGCGGCAGGTCTTGCATAGCGTGAAGGATCGCCTGCGCGGCAAGTTCAACCTCTCTATTGCCGAAGTGGACGGACAAGACCTCTGGCAAAAAGCGGTGCTCGGGATGGCCTGTGTGGCGAATGACGGGAGTCACGTCGAACAGGTTCTAGAGCAAGCGCTCAACGTCATCAAGAGTATGCCAACTATTGAAGTTGTTCGTGTGCATCGGGAGCTGTTGTAGCACGCATGCGGGTGAAGCCGGGAGGAAGTAGGCAAGAGGAGCGAGCGTGCGACAGGTGGGCGATGTCCAAAACGACATATAAGCGATCGGACCGAGTGGCTGATCAGGTTCGCATGGAAGTGGCGGACATCCTGATGCGCAAGATCAAGGATCCGCGCGTGCGGTCGGTCACGGTGACCGATGTCGAGCTGACGGCAGATTTACGGATCGCCTATATCTTCGTCACGACGATGGAGAAAGAACAGGCTGAGCGCGATGTGTTTGCCGGATTATCGAAGGCCAGCGGTTTTGTTCGTGCCGAGCTGGGGAGACGGCTGGCGTTGCGCTACTTGCCGGAGATCGTGTTTAAGCGAGATGAGACGGGCCCACGCGGCGACCGAGTGATGAAACTGCTCGATGAATTGCAGCCGCATGAGACGGCCCAAGACGCGTCCGATGACACGTCCGGTCCGGCTGAGTTGATTATTCCTCCGATGAGAACCAAGTGATGCCGCTGGTGACGGAAGGGCGACAAAAGACTTGTGTGGGCGACGGCGTGCTCATCGTCAACAAAGAGGTCGGATGGACGTCTCATGATGTGGTGGCGAAAGTACGGGGCCTGCTGGGCGGGGCTAAGGTCGGTCATGCCGGCACGCTGGATCCCGCAGCGACGGGTGTGTTGCCGTTGCTGATCGGAAAAGCCACGCGTGTGGCGGAATATCTGGTGGGTTGGGACAAGGAATATCGTGCGGTCTTGCGGTTGGGCGAAACGACGGATACGCAGGATGCCACCGGGACGGTGCTTCAGCAGGTCGAGACTGCGGGAGTGAACGCCGACATCCTTGACGCCGTAGTCGCCCGATTTCGTGGCCCGCAAAAGCAAATGCCCCCGATGTATTCGGCGGTGAAGGTGGCTGGGCGACCGTTGTATAAGTCGGCGCGTGCCGGAGAAACCGTCGAGCGGGCAGAGCGGGACATCGTCATTCATGAGCTTGAAGTGACGGCCGTCGACGGGCGTGACATCGCCTTGCGAATCGTTTGTTCGAAGGGAACGTATATTCGTACGTTGTGCGCCGATATGGGGCAGGCGCTGGGCGTCGGCGGACATCTCTTGTCGCTCGAGCGTACGCGCGTCGGGTCGCTGGCTATCGAGCAGGGACTGACGGTCGAGCAGATTGCCGCTCATGTGACGATCGGGTCGGTTGAATCTGTCCTATTGACGCTGGATCGGGTGTTGGCGCAGCTGCCGCTCGTGACGGTGACGACGGAGCAAGCGGCGCGTGTGTTGCACGGTGCGCCGATCGGGCTACCACATGATCTGCCGCCAACCTCGTCGCCCATCCGCCTGAAGGACGAGCAGGGACGGCTGTTGGCGATCGGGACGTATGACGGGCAGGGTAAAGGGGCGGTCAGAATTGACAAAGTGTTAGTGGACAGTGAATCACTCAATTAAAAGGCAGGAGGAGTACGAGTCATGGCCT
>JABFSU010000004.1 GCA_013140455.1 Nitrospira sp.
GGTTTTGACTTCGCGTTCCATGAGTTACCAGAGGAAGGCCGAACGACATGATACCAATCAGCGGGCTGGGCTGTATAACACACCGCCGAACCCCTTCTCAACGAGTCATCCCCTGCGCGAGATCCTCGAAACCACCCCTTCCATCCCTAAACATCCCTCCGCTATAATCGCGCTCCTTGAACAGGAGCACTTATGGGAACCGCCAATAAAGAATATCAAGCGCAACTTCGCCAGCTCGCCGAACTCATGCTCGCCGTCTCGGGCGAATCCGTCACGATGATGAAGCGCAACGCCCCGGAGCAGGCGCTGAAGCTGAAGCGGCAGGATGAGTGGGGCATCTATCTCGAATTCCTGAAAGTCATGTTCAACCTGACCGACCGGCTGACGGCGCTGCACATCCCGATCAAGGGTCAACTGGAATTCATGAACGGACTGGAAGACGCGGTGACCACTCAACTGAAGACCGTGTTGGAGCCGGCATTCGGCAACAATGCAGACCAGATGGAAATCGTCCTGACGGTCGGCAACGCCGTGGCGGAAAGCCGCGACCTTTACGAGAAGTACAAGTTCCTCATTACCGAAGACTCAAAACCGAAGAATGAACTCTTTCAGGCATTCGCTGAGCGCGTCGCCCAGACACTGGGAGCCCCGCAGAACGGCCAGGTCATCGCCGCCGCAACTCTGTGCGCGAGTGCCATTATTCCAGCCGTCAGCGCCGTGCTGCAAGGACAAGCGCCTCCTACCGCCGCGCCTTCAACTCCGGGTCAGCAGGCCCCGAAAGCTGCCGGCAACGGTGAGCCGGCCAAGAAAGGTCCGACGGGACAGGACATCAAACTTGTGAGTCTCATGTCGAACGTGAGCGGCGAAGAAGTGGAAACGCGCTGGGGTCTCCATCCACGCTTTCGCGGGGACCTCACGCCCGCCGAGCTACAACAACTCACCAAGCATCTGAACCGAGTTGCAAAAATCCTTGGCGAACGCTACGCCGCCGTGGCATTCTCCGAGGAATGGAACTCATGGCACAAGACCGGACACGCCTGACCGCTTCTCACAACACAGAAGCACTCCATCCGAACGCTCCGACCAGCGCACGCCATGCGGCGGAAATGCTCGGGTTTAGCCTCATAAGCGGCAGGATGCTCAAAAAGGCCGACCAGCCAGGCCGCAGCGAGCGAAGAGGCGAGACGTACGCTTCGGTACGTTGAGTCTCTGAGCGATGCGAGAACGCCGCTGGGGGGCTTTTCAGCATCCTGCAAACTGTCTCACGCAAAGGAGCCCGTGTGGATACTGTCGAGAACGCGAATCCTATTCCTAAACACCTCCCTCAGAATTTGATCCGTCTGGCCGAACTCTCACAAAACCTCTGGTGGAGCTGGACGCTGGAAGCCCGGCAGCTGTTCGAACTGATCGATCCGACTCTCTGGTACTTCACCCATCACAATCCGGTTCGCCTGCTCCAGGAAGTGAAGCCAGAACGGCTCCAGCAACTCGTGCACGATCCGATGTTCGTCCGGCACTACTCAGCGGTGATGAAAAGCTTTGACGAATACCGCCTGGGCAACGGCACGTGGTACGGCAAGAAGTTCGGCCATCCGAAGAGCCCGTCCATCGCCTATTTCTCGGCAGAATTCGGTCTGCACATTTCCATCCCCATCTATAGCGGCGGCCTGGGCATCCTCGCGGGCGACCATTGCAAAGAAGCCAGCGATCTGGGTGTGCCGCTCGTGGGCATCGGCTTCATGTATCCACAGGGCTACTTCCGTCAGCGGATCACGCCGGAGGGCTGGCAGGAAGCCGCCTATGCGCCGTTCAACCGCGAAGAGTCCCCTATCCGCCCGGCCCTCACCCCATCAGGCACACCCTGCAAAATCACGGTCGTGATGGGCCATCGTACGGTGGCTGCACAGGTATGGCGCGTCGAAGTCGGACGCATCGTGCTCTATTTGATCGACACCGATGTCCCGGAAAACAATCCCGAGAACCGGGCACTGTCGGCACGCCTCTACGGTGGCGACCAGGAGATTCGTCTCTGCCAGGAAATCCTCCTCGGCATCGGCGGTGTGCGTATGCTGCGGGAACTCGGGATCAATCCGACCGTCTTCCATGCCAATGAAGGACACTCGGCTTTTCTAACGTTGGAACGCATCCGTGAATTCGTCCAGAAGGGATCGACCCACGCCGAAGCCAGTGAACTGGTTCGCCAGAGCACGGTCTTTACGACCCATACCCCGGTCCCGGCCGGCCATGATGTCTTCCCCCATCATTTGATGGATCGTTACTTCGCCGGCTATTGGGAACAACTGGGATTGAGCCGCGATGAATTCCTCCGGCTGGGTGAGACACCGGAATCCCGCGGACAGGGTTTCAACATGACCGCGCTGGCCATGAACCAGGCGGCGCATGTGAACGGCGTGAGCCGTGAACATGGCCGGGTCTCCCGCGAGATGTGGCAGCACCATTGGCCCGGGCTCGCGACGGATCTGGTGCCGATCAAGAGTGTGACGAACGGCATTCACGCTCCGACCTGGATCGGTCCGGAGATGAGCCAGCTCTACGGCAAATTCCTCGGCCCGGACTGGGCCGAGCGTTGCGACGAGCAGGCCATGTGGCAGCGCGTCAGCGATATTCCGGACAGCCAGCTCTGGGCCGTGCGGCAGCTCATGAAACGGAAACTGATGGGCTTCATCCGCGAGCGCGCCAGAACCGGCTGGATCAACGGCCATCTGCAGTCCTCGCAAGTCATCGCCCGTGGAACGTTGCTCGATCCGGAGGCCTTGACCCTGGGATTTGCCCGCCGCTTCGCCACCTATAAACGGGCCACGTTGCTCTTCCGCGATCTCGAACGGCTGAAGCGTCTGTTGCAAAATCATTGGCGGCCGGTGCAGCTCGTGTTCGCCGGCAAGGCCCATCCCGCCGATGAACCGGGGCGCTACTTCATCCATGAAGTCGTGAATTTCTGTAACGACCACAAGCTCGGCGGCCACATCGCCTTTCTCGAAGACTACGACATGCACATGGCCAAGTTCTTAGTGCAGGGCGTGGATGTGTGGCTCAACTCCCCGCGCTTTCCGCTTGAAGCCAGCGGCACCAGCGGCATGAAAGCCGCGCTGAACGGCGTGATCAATTGCAGCGTGCTCGACGGCTGGTGGAAAGAAGGCTACAACGGCGCGAACGGCTGGGGCATCGACCCGCTGCCGCCCTCGACCGACCAGCACGAGCAGGATGTCCATGACTCGGAAGAGTTCTACCGCCTGCTTGAACAAGAAGTCGTACCCCTTTACTATCAGCGCGATCTCGACGGCACGCCGCGAGGCTGGCTCCAAATGGTGAAGGAATGCATCCGGACTGTCGCCCCTCAGTTCTGCACGAAGCGCATGGTGAAGGACTACGTCGAGACGATGTACAGCGGAGCCTCTGCCCGCACGCCGTCGTCATGGTAAAAGCCTCCGCGGTGGGACTTCCATATCGTGCGCAGCGGAGTGCCGTTGCTGTGGCACTCTGCTGCGCCGTGATAGCTGTTCTGTCCCTCCTTCTTGCGGCACCGATTGAAACCCTGGCGGCGACCTCCCCGACTTCCGCCCAAGACAAAGACCTCTCCGCTCTCTTTAAAGCAGGCGACTACCCGGCCATCGTGCAACGCTTTCAGGCGCTCCCCAAAGACGCCGCGCCGTCAAAAGAAATGCTCCGCCTGGCCTTCCAGAGCTTTGTGAAACTCGGACGCGGGGAAGAAGCCCTGCCTTTGTATCCTCGTATCAAGACTGAAGGCCAACCAGACGATCTGACGTTGCTCAGCCCCCTCGCACTCAGCCTCGTGACCAGCCGCGTGCGCGATCAGAAAGAGCATGTGCGCATCGCGGCCTACACCGTCCTGGCCGAACTGGGTCTTCCGGAAACCGGCCCGCTGTTGGAAGACGGCCTGCTGAATAGCTCGGTGTTGGTGCGCGCACGCGCCGCAGAAGCGATCGGACGCGCCGGTCTCGCCGCCAAGTCAGGCGCACTGAAGCGGGCGATCAACGACGACGCACCGAGCGTTCGCATCGCCGCCATGAATGCGCTGGGCGATGCCCGTGTCATGGAGATGAAACCGCGGTTGATTGAAATCGGCAGAACCGAAGAAGGCCCCGAGGCCATCTTCGCCTATGCGGCCCTCTATAAGATGGGCCAGACCGACATGCTCATCGACATCACGAACGCCGCCACCTTGCCGGATGCCGAAGTCCGTATGGCCGCAATCGGTGTCCTGGGCCGGCTGAAACGGCCGGCAAGTCTGGCCGTGCTCAGTCAGGCGGTGTATGACCCCAATCCATCCGTGCGGGCCTTTGCCGCCGGAGCACTGGGAGAGTTCGGATCCCCCGGAGGAGTCGCCCCGCTGACTCATGCGCTGGGCGATGAAATGGCGATGGTACGCGGTGTGGCAGCCGGCAGCCTGGGCCGGTTAGGGCTCAAAGAGAATCGTCCCTTGTTGCAAGCCCTCACCAGAGACCCCAGCCTACAAGTGCGAGCCAGCGCTGCGGAAAGCCTGCTTCGTCTAGGTGATTCATCGGTCCTGCTCATGGCGACCGACCTGGCGAGAAACCCGGACCCGTCCATTCGCGGAAGCGCGGCCCAAGCGTTGAGCGCAACGTCAGACAAGGAAGCGTTGTCGGTGCTGCAGGCGCTGCTCCAGGATCAACAACCGCTCCCGCGGCTCATGGCCGCAAAGGCCTTGGGTAAGCTCTCCGGGCCCGTGATCCCGATTCTTCTGAAAGGGCTGCAAGACTCCGATGAAGCCGTGCGGATCGCCGCAGCCGGCAGTCTCCTGCAACAGACCACACGCGCCGCACGCCCCGCGCGTCGGCCCTAGACATTCGGAGGCCCATGCTCAAATTTCTCGGCACGCTGATTCTGATCGCCGCTGCATTCGGGGCCGGCTACTTTGTCGGTCAGCGTCCGGTTGGCACACTCCAACAGACCGTATCCGATCTCCAGCAATCGATCACCAAGCTGTCGCGCAATGTCCTGGATACCACGCAGGGCATTGAGCGCGATTTACGGCGGCGCCAGGGGCTCGTGGATGCGAAGTCACGGGTCGTGCAAGCGAAGGCCAACCTGTTTGATCGCAACTTCGGGGACGCCGCGAAGGAACTGGGGGAGGCAGTGACGGTCTTGGAACTCGCCACGAAGGGCGCAAAAGCCGATCCTACACTCGACGCGGTGCGGGAGCTGGCCAGCACGTTGCGGGAAGTACGCTTAGAAGTGGCGATGGGGAAATCGATGCCGATGAAACGGCTCGACGAGATCCAGCTGAGACTGGACAAAGAACTGAGCCGGTAGGCTAGGCATTCGCCGGTTGGGACACCGGCTGCTTCTTCCACTTGGCCAGGATCCGCTCGACACGCATCTTCACGACCATATCGGGATCCTTGAGCAACGGCTTGATCGCCTCGCGCCCCCGGTCATCGCCGATCGATTCCAATGCAGCCGCCGCAATCAATCTGGTAAACCAGTCTTTATCCTGCAACATGGCGATGAGCGGATCGATCGACTCGCTGTGCTTGATCCGGCCCAATCCCAATACGGCGCTTTGTCGGACACTCTCGTCCTTGTCCTTGAGCGCGGCGATAAACTTCGGCACCGCCGGCTCACCGAGTTCTACGAGCGCATTGATTGCGTCATCTTTGAACTCGTCGTTCCGCAGCTGCACCATCAAGGGATCCAAAACCCGTTCATCGCGAATTTTCCCGAGTGCCAGGATGGCGTACTTCCGCACATCCCAGTCGCGGAGCAGCTTCAAGAGAATCTCGACGGCCGGGGAGCCGACCTGCCCGAGCGCATCAATGGCCACTTCGCGCACTTGCCAGTCACCGTCGCGCAGCGCGCGTGACAGCGGCTCGACGCACCGCTCGTCCCCCATCTCGCCGAGCGTAATGACGGCTTCACGCCGCACCACCCAGTCCGGATCGCTGAGGAGATCGATTTGAATCTCGATCTCGTCCTTGACCTTCTCCTCTTCCAGAATGACCTGGTCAGGAGCGACTGCCACGAGCTCCTGGGAAGCCGCAGGGGTCAACGCCAGGTCTTCAGCCACCTTGTCGGCCAGCTCATCACTGGCAGGAAGCCGGTCGGAGGTCTCAGCGGACGGGGATGCTTGACGGGGGTGTTCCATAGTTCAATCCTACAATATTCGCTCGCACATCATGATGACCGGACTACTTCGCAGGCGTCGCGGCCTTCTTTCCTGCCGCATGCTTCTGCCTGAGTGCCAAGGATCGACGGCGGCGCTGTTCCCGCTTCAACCGCTTTCGCAAAGCCCGCACTGCGGCTCCGCCATCATCCGCTTTCTTCGTGGTGAGTTTCTTCTTCAACTTGGCTTCTTCGGATTCTCCTGCCGTCTTCTTCGCCATGCCGTCTGACTCCTCTTCCTCAAATCGATAATGGGCGTGATCTGCCCTTGAATTTTGACGGCCCAGTGTAGAGGAGACCTTCCGGCACTGTCAACCGCGCCGACTCCCGTCGCTATCCGATGACGAGCGTGATGTTTTCGGTATGGGCGGTATGGTCGGCCGCTAAGAAGGACGGCACTCGACGAATACGCCGCTGCATCAGCACATCGGTCGGCAGGATGCGAGGACGGTGCGCCGACGAGGAGATCGGCAATCCCAATGTGGAGACGGGAGGAACCCGGATTGCGAGCGGGTCGAGATGATGGACACTGAGAAGCGTGGATTGTGTCGAAGGGACCTCTTCTTCTGCCAGGACAAAGTCAGGACGGCGGTCTCCGACGACCTCCAATTGAATCACAGACAGTCCGTTCTGGACCATGCCCAACTTCACGGCTGCAGCCTGGGAGAGATCGAGGATTCGGCCGTTCACATAGGGGCCGCGATCGTTGATCCGCACACGGACATGCTTCCCGTTGGTCAAATTCACCACCCGCACCATACTGCCGAGCGGAAGGGTCCGGTGCGCGGCAGTCAGGGCCTGCATGTCAAACAGCTCCCCGTTGGCAGCCTGCTTGCCATGAAACTGCTCCCCGTACCAGGAGGCAATTCCCCGGTCCTTAATGCCGACATCCAGCCCTGTTTCCCCCTTCGGCACCCATGAGCAGGCCCCGAACGATACACAGAGGGCGGCCACGAGGACCCCGGAAAGGCTGGTGCGCGTATGCGTCTTACAGATTTGGTGTGTCATTTTCGTTCGATCCTCCACTTGTAGGCTAGGACGTCTGGCTCACAGGTGTCAGCCTACGGGAGGTTGCCGACCTCAACAATACCGACTGCGTACTCCTCACCCCCTACGTTTGTATGAGGGAAATCCCGTGCACATTCACAATCAGGTGGTACAAGAACGAACAAAACGGCATGTCTTCGAGAGAACGCGGTAACGCTATATATAGGGAGCATGGGAGGAGAGTCAACCTGCAGGCGGGGATAGCACCGGCCAAAACGACTGCCAGCAGTCCGGGAAGCCGACCTGGAGTCGGCTTCCCGGAACAGATGGCTGTTAGCGGAAGCGCAATGCCGCTCCATCGAATTTGGTCGAACTCATGAATTTTTCAAAGTTCCGTTCCAGCACTTCGCTCAGCAGTTCCTCTCCATCTTCCGGGGCATACCAGAACACGGTGTAGTTCCCCGTGTGGCTATTGGTGCTGGTGATCGAACTTCCGTCCGTCTGGTTGGCCGCCTGAACGGTCACTTTATTCTTCGCAGTGATATCCGTGGATCCGACCACTCCGTGCGCGTCAGCCGACAACTCGAGAATCTTCCCTGAGATCACCACATCCGCCCCCCCGGCCTGACTGGCTGAGGCCGCATACTGCGCCCGCCATCCCTTACGGGTCAGATAGTCGGCGAACGCTTTGGCCGTAGCCTCTCCAATTGTCCCGCTCTTGACGGTAAAGACCTGATCTGAACCCCAGAGCGAGTGACGCGTCCCCAGCTTCGTGCGGTCAGACCGGTCGTCCTGGAAAGGAATCACTACCACTTTGACCGAACTGACGGGAGCCGCCGAGGTCGACGTTGCGGCAGGTGTGATCCCCACATTCATCGGCACCTCTTCACCCTTGGCCGCACACCCCCCTAACCACACCAGGCTCCCCAATAGAATTGCACCCCAAGCCATCTGTTTCACACGGACCTCCTCTGCGAGAAAAATTAAGTGACGATGATCGAGTCAGCGACGAATCGTATTCGACGACGCGGGGAAAAACTCTAGCAGGTCACTCCCCAACTGTAAAGATTGCTTCTGCCGGTATCGACGGCCATCGACGTTGGCCGGTGCCGTATTGACTGAGCCCGGCGGACTCAGTAAGATCCGAAACGTGATGACGATGTGCTCGTTCAGTGTGAGTGTACGACAAACTCCTTCACAGTTGATCACCCCGACACCATAGTCATGATTGACGTTCAGAACATTACCAAGCGGTATGGGAATCTCACGGCCATCGACCGGGTCACGTTTTCCGTGGCCAAAGGCGAGGTGTTGGCTTTTCTCGGCCCGAACGGCGCCGGGAAGACCACGACCATGCGTATTCTCACCTGCTTCATGCCGGCTACTGAAGGCACGGCCAAAGTGGCAGGCTTCGATTGCGCCGATCATCCCCTCGAAGTGAAACGCCGCATCGGCTATCTCCCGGAAACACCCCCGGTCTACCAGGAATTCACCGTCTCGGAATATCTGACCTTCGTGGGCCGGATGCGCGGCATGGTTGGTAAAAATCTCACGACGGCGCTTGATCAATCCATTGAGAAGTTAGCCCTGGGCACCGTCCGCCATCGCCTGATCGGAAACCTGTCGAGAGGTTACCGTCAACGCGTGGGGCTGGCCCAGGCGGTCCTGCACGACCCGCCCGTTTTGATCCTCGATGAGCCGACTGTCGGGCTGGATCCGAAACAGATCATCGAAATTCGCGACCTGATCAAGAGTCTGGCCGGGTCGCATTCCGTGATTCTCAGCACTCACATACTCCCCGAAGCCACGGCAGTCTGCCAGCGGGTTGTCATCATCAGCGGCGGACGGATCGTTGCAGAAGACACCCCCGATCAACTCTCGGCCCGGCTCCGGCATTCGGAAAAGATTTCCGTCACGATCAAAGCTCCGCCGGACAACTGTCTGGCCAGGCTCCAATCCATCTCAGGCATTCTGAATGTATTTCAAGGCCAGTCCGCCGGCACGTTCCTCCTGGAATGTGCGCTGGGTCAGGACAAGCGTGATGAGGTCGCCCGGTTCATCATCGCCAATCAGTGGGGGCTCCTCGAATTGCGGACCATCTCCATGACGCTCGAAGACGTCTTCCTGCAACTGACCCGCCATGAAGAGGGCATGACACCCCAAGTTGATCATGTGAGCGAGCTCCCCCAGACCACCCAGGAGACCGCCTCATGACTCCGGTGCAGGCCATTATCGCCAAAGAACTGCGCGGCTACTTTGTCTCTCCGGTCGTCTATGTAGTCGGAGCCATTTTCCTGCTCATCTTCGGATTCTTGTCCTACCTCTACGTGGTCTACGCCGGCTATCAGGCTATTCAGATCATGCAGATGCAGGGCGGCCAGGCCCAGTTAAACTTGAACGACCTGGTCTTCCGGAATCTTTTCGCCAGCATGCGTTTTGTGCTCCTCATTATTCTGCCCATACTGACGATGCGGCTCTTTGCGGAAGAGCGCAAACTGCGCACCTTCGAATTTCTGATGACCTCGCCGATCGGCATTAATGAGATCGTGGCCGGCAAATTCGTCAGCGTATTCCTTGTCTTCTTGAGCCTCCTCGGCCTGACCTGCCTCGTGCCGACGGTCCTGATGCTCTTCAGCGACTTCGACTGGAATCCGATTTGGACCGGTTATCTCGGCATGACCTTGCTCGGCGCTCTCTTTATTTCAGTGGGCCTCCTCGCATCAGCGATCACGGAAAATCAGATCGTCGCCGCATTTCTCAGCTTCGGCATGTTACTGCTCATCTGGTTGATCTCCGGTCTGGGCGCACTGTTGGGCGACACGACTCTGGGACAAATCATTTCGTATGTCTCGTTCATGGACCATTACGATCGTCTGGTCCGCGGCCTGATCGACACCAAAGACCTGGTGTACTTCTTCAGCAGCCTGGCCTTCATGCTCTTTCTCACCCACCGCGCGGTGGAATCGACTAGGTGGAAATGAGCCTGAAAGTCCTCCCGCTCGGCATCATTGGAACCGTGCTGGCTGTCGCCGGCCTGATCGCCTATAGCCTCAGCCCTGACCTGTTCTGGGCCGTCACCGTGGCGGAAGGACTGGCGCTCCTGTGCCTGGTCCTCTTTTTCATCCTGCATTTCGACGCCGTGAAAGCCTTCTCCAGCCGTCGCTCGACCCATATGGGGGCGAACAGTCTACTCATGATCCTGCTGGTCACGGCCATTCTCGTGATCGTGAACTTCCTGGCGTCTCGCCATTCCATCCGTTGGGATCTCTCGGAAAATCAGAATTTCACCCTGGCACCACAAACCTATCGCGTCCTCCGCAGTCTTCCGCAAGATGTGAAAATCACCGTCTTCACGCGCGAGAAAGACCCCGGCTATACCGGCTACAAAGAGCGGCTCGAAAGTTATCGCCAAGCCTCGAATAAGCTCACCGTCGAATTCGTCGATCCGGAACGGCAACCGAAGATCGCGCAGAACTACGGCATCTTCCGGACCGACACGGCCATCTTCGAGAGCAACGGACAAACGATTCGCATCACCAGTCCATCGGAAGTCGAACTCACCGGCGCGCTGCTCCGTATTTCCAAGCCCGCCAAGAAACGCATCGTCTTTCTGGAGGGCCACAGCGAACGCAACCTGGAAGACAAAGAGCGTAACGGCCTATCCCTGGCAAAAGAAGCGCTGAGCAAACAGGGCTACGACATCGGCACCCTGTCGCTGCTGAAGGACGCGGCCGTACCGGACGACACCGCCGTGCTCGTCCTCGCCGGGCCGCGCAACCAGGTGACCAAAGAGGAACAGGGCCGCATTCAAACCTACGTGGACAAGGGCGGGCACCTGCTCGCGATGGTCGACCCGGATACAAAGACTGAACTGGATCCACTGCTCGCCCACTACGGTCTGGGCCTGGGCCCGGGGGTGCTCGTCGATCTCCAAGATCGATTGGCCCAAGGGGACCTGACCTCCCTATTAGTCCGCACCTTCACGGAGCATGAAATTACCCAGGACCTGACAGCGGCGGTGCTGTTCCCGCTCGCCCGTCATCTGACGTTCGATGAACAGACGGGAAAAGACTGGGACTATGTGCCACTGGCGCGGACGTCGCCGAACAGCTGGGCCGAGACCAACATGCAAGGCCGGGTCGTCAGTCTGAATGAAAAGGAAGACGTGAAGGGTCCGTTGCCCCTCGCCGCCGCGCTGTCTCCCAAGAAGGCACCGGAGGAAGGAAAGCCCAGGCCGGCCATCGTAGTCGTGGGCAACTCGACGTTCGCCACCAATGCGTTTTTCAACTTCCCCGGCAACACTGACTTCTTCTTGCACACTACCGGCTGGCTTGCCGAGGAGCGGGACCTGATCTCCATTGTTCCCAAAGAGCCGGCCCTCCGGCCTTTCATTCCGAATCCCGCGCAAGAGCGGACCTTACTCTACATTCAAGTCCTCTTCCTCCCCATCATGACCATGCTGACCGGCGTGATGGTCTGGAGAAAACGCCGCCGGCTGTAACCCTATGCGCTATTGGCCTACACTACTGCTGCTGCTGATTCTGGCGGGACTGGGGGGCTACCTCTATTTCGTCGAACTACCGGCCAAGCACACCGAAGAGAAGGCGACCGTTGCACAGCAGACCCTCCTCCCCTTCCCTGAAACCGACATCACCGGACTCACCGTCTCCACGCCGCAGGGTGCGGTGGAAATGAAACGAAAAGAAACGAAAGGCTGGACCATCACCGCGCCGCTCCAGACCGACGCCGATATGCGGGAAGTTCAGTCCATGATTCGGGCGCTCGTCACCGGGAAGGTGCTCCGCAGCGTCGAAGAAAAGCCCAGCGCTCTGGCCCCGTTCGGACTCGAACAACCGATCACGACCATCACCGTCACCGCGGGCACGCAACAGGAAACCCTGTCGATCGGCGACAACGGTCCCCTCTCATCGACGCTGTACGTCCATCGTCATTCCTCGCACAGCGTCCTCTTGACGGACCTAACCACCAAGAACTTCGTCAATAAGACCCTGCTGACTTTCCGTCGAAAGGATCTGCTGCAATTTGTGCAAGCCGATCTCGACCGCGTGCGTCTGACCTACCCGACGACGGAAATCGTGCTCTACAATATGTCAAAAAATAAACCCAAACCGATCTGGAAAATCCGCTACCCGATCGAAGCCGAGGCGGACCAGACGGAAGTGCGCTCGCTGCTGTTCAAGCTGGAAGATTTGAAGGCCCTCAGCATCATCGATCCCGGTCCTGAGCGAACCACGATCGCCAAGACGCTGACCACTCCGAAACTGAAAATCACCCTGCACTCCACCGACGGAGACCAGACGGTAAAGCTCTACCAGCCTGATCCGGACAGCGGGGAGGCCTTTGCCGAAACCAGACCGGATGCGCCGCTCTACCGGATCAACCCGCTGATCATCAAAGATCTGTCACGTGAGCTCTTTACCCTCCAGGACAAGCGCCTGCTGGGAATCGACTATACGGAGATCGCGATGCTCTCCGTGAAGACACGGGATAAACAGTATGTGTTGATCAATGAGAACAGCCAGTGGGTCCTCGAAGATCAACCGACCGAGAAACTCAACCAGGAAGCCGCTGATCTGCTCATCAGCCGCGTGGCCAATCTCCCGGCCGAAGAACGGGTCACCAAGCAAGCGGCCGCCCTGGCTCCTTACGGGCTCGTGGCACCGACCGCGGAATTCGTCGCCACCGGAAGAGACGGCAAGATCGCCGGACGACTCACACTCGGCAGCCAAGCCGGCAACCTCATTTATGCCACCGGCGAGCGCCTCCAAGGCGTCTTCCAGGCTCGCCCCGATCTCCTCAATCAGATTCCGGCCAAGGCCGAACTCCTGGCCAAACCGGCCGACAAGACTCAAGCGGCCCCCTAGCGCAGGGCGCAACTTCAACTGACGAGGCGCCTGGGAGGCCACGCCATGGCCCCCATGGCAGCCCATTTCAGTCGCCCACTAAATCCTATAGGCCTGCCCCTACAGATGAGGGAGTTGCCTCAACAGGGTGACTGGGACTATATTCCCAACATGCCGCAATCCAAGTCTCAGCGCCCCTTGTCTGCCGCAACGCTTCAACTCCTGCGTCCCTTAGTCAAAATCCTGCTTCGAAATAACGTCCCCCATCAGACTCTGGCTGAATGGGCCAAACAAGCCTACATCGACGTTGCCAATAGCGATTTTGGAATCGCCGGGAAGAAACAGACCGTCTCCCGCGTTGCCATTCTGACCGGGCTTACACGGAAAGAAGTCCAGCGCTTGCTGAACCGACCGGACAACGCACAACACGCCGACGGCGAAGAGTACCATCGCGCCTCCCGTGTCATTACGGGATGGGTCCGGGACCCGGACTTCGGGGATGGGAAAGGCCACCCTCACCCGCTTCGGATGGAAGCCAAAGGAGCCTCCTTTGCCGAACTGGTAAAACGCTACAGCGGGGATATGCCGGCTCGAGCCATGCTGGATGAGCTGCTCCGGGCTGGAGCGGTCAAACAGCTCAAGGACGGCCGGATCTGTTTACTGGCCCGCGGGTATGTGCCCCAAAAGGGCTCGTCGGAAAAGCTCAACATTCTCGGCAGCGATACGGCTGATCTCATTGCCACCATCGACCATAACCTCTACGAGAAACCCGCCAAGCCTCGCATTCAACGCAAAGTCATGTACGACAACGTGCCGGTCGAAGCGGCCAGGGAATTTCAGATCTTGGCGGCAGCGCAAAGCCAGGAGCTTCTGGAAGCGCTGGATCGATGGCTTTCTCACCGCGACCGTGACGTCAATCCAGCTTCAAAGGGAACCGGTCGTGTCCGGGTCGGGCTCGGCCTGTATCACTTTGAGGAACGACTCGATAAAGAATCCTAAGGCACGTGCGTTGCACTAATAATTGAAGACTATGCGATCACGGTTGCTACATAGCCTCCTTGGCCTTGCCGCCCTTTTCCTGGCAATCGCCTCCTGTAGTCCTGCGGGTCCCACGCCTCAGGCCGGCGGCGGAATCGGCGGGACCGGGTCCGTCGCTACGGTCTCGTCCGGCCCTGTCACCAAATTCGGGAGCGTATTCGTCTCCGGAACGGAGTACGACAATACGAACACCCTGTATTGCATCGACGACACCCCCTGCACTGAGACGAACACCCTGAAGCTTGGAATGGTCGTGCTCGTCAACGGCATGGCAACTGAAGATTACGCCACCAATCAATTAGGGATCCGGGTCGCGAACACAATCACCTACGAAGAGACCGTCGAAGGCGAAGTGCAATCGGTAGCCGCGGACGGCCTAAGTCTGATCGTGCTCGGCCAGGTGGTGCACATCGACCAGAACACGAATATCGATGCCAGTATTCCAGGAAAATCCATCGCCAATCTCGTACCAGGCACAGACGTCGTCGAAGTCAGCGGATTCATCGTGGGGGATGGCCATATTCTTGCCACGTTCATCGAATTGCAGACCGGAACCCCACACTACGAAATACTGGGAGTGATCAAGAACCATGAGCCCGCGAAACTGCGATTCGACGTCGGCACACTCATGGTCGAGTACACCACCACAACCGACACCAGCCAAATGCCGCCGCTGTCCCAGTCGGCACCCACATGGAACGGAATCGTCGTCCACGTTCGCGGCGATCAATGGAGTTCAGGCGGCCCAGGTCCATCCGGAGCGAAACTGACAGCGACACGAACCAAACCGCAAACCCTCGGTGTCACAAATATCGAAGATGCGGAAGTAGAGGGGTTCATTACACACCTGGATCCATCGGGAACTGTGTTCATCGATAATATACGCATCACCACGACCCCATCGACGGTTTTCGAAGGCGGCACCGCCCTCGATCTGATCCTCGACACGCGCATCGAAGTGCACGGCCGGGTCGTAAACGGCGTGCTGGAAGCAGAACACGTCTCGTTCAAAGGCGCCTTCGAACTTGAATCGAACGTGGCCTCGATCAATCCCGGCGCGCGCAGCCTGACCCTGGTCGGCATTTCTGGGACGACGCTCTATGCTGATAATGAAACGGCCATCGACGGAGAAGGTAATCTTCGCCGCTTCGCAGACATCGCTGTCGGCGATCATTTAAAAATTCACGGACGCCCCGCCGGAAACACCGGCATCCTGATCACGGAGCTGGAACGAAGCGATCCCGGCTCAAAGGTCAAACTGCAGGGGCCGATTCAGTCGGTTCTCGATCCGACCCTCACAATTGCAGGGGCCAGAATCAATGCCTCAGGCATTTTGAATAACAGGTTTATCGGAACCGATGGAACCGTTATCGGACGCTCCGGGTTCTTCCAGGGACTCGGGATCGGCCGAAAAGTGACCATCACCGGAACGGCCGCAGGCGATACGGTAACCTGGACCAGTGCGCGGATTTCTGCCGGAGACTAGCAGCACCATTTCCCTTGACCGATGATGAATTGAGCTATGTTCGTGTGCCACCTTCGCGACCAGTCGTTTCTCTTCACCGCCCTCCTCTTCGCATGTTTCTTTCCAACTTCGACATTTGCCGACTCGCTTGAATCCGCCCTCATGCCGGGCCAGGTCATTCAGGGGCACGCGAAATGGGAGGAGACCTGCGCCAAATGCCACAAGCGGTTCGATAAGGCGGCGCAAACTCAGCTGTGCCAGGACTGCCATAAAGACCTCCGCCAGGATATCGAAAGCAAGCAGCGCTTTCATGGCCGGCTGAAAGAACAACGGGAATGTCGCGAGTGCCATACCGACCACAAGGGGCGAGAAGAGAACATTGCGCCGATCAACGAATCCACCTTCGACCACGCCCAAACGAACTTTGCCCTCACAGGCGGCCACGCCGACACCAAGAAAGCCGAGTGCAAGGCCTGCCACAAACCCAAGATCAAATATCGGGAGGCACCATCGGAATGCCTGGCCTGCCACAAGAAAGACGACACCCACAAAAGCAACTTCGGAGAAAAATGCGAGGGCTGTCATACTGCAACGAATTGGAAAGAGATTATTTTCGACCATGAACGGGATACCAAGTACCCGTTACGAGACAAGCATCGATCCGCCAAGTGTGAAAGCTGCCATACAGGCCATCTCTACAAGGATAAACTCAAGACCGACTGTTACTCTTGCCATAAGAAAGACGACTATCACAAAGGCATCTTTGGCCAGAAATGCGAGACCTGCCATGGTGAAAAGGATTGGAAGACCTCCCCGTTCAACCATGACAAGGACACCAAATACCCATTATTAGGCAAGCACAAGACGACCAAGTGCGAAAGCTGCCACAAAGTGCCGGTGGCCAAAGAAAAAACGCCGACCGGTTGCTATGCCTGTCACAAGAAAGACGATAAACACGAAGACGCACTGGGACGAGCCTGTGAATCCTGTCATACGGAGAAGGACTGGAAAGAGACACCCGCGTTTGACCATGGGAAGACCCTATTCCCCTTGCGGGGCAAACACATCGATACGAAATGCAAAGACTGCCATCCCGATCAGCGATACAAGCCCACTCCCGTTGACTGCTACTCCTGCCACAAGAAAGACGACTACCATAAGGGCATCTTTAGCCAGAAATGCGAGACCTGCCATGGTGAAAAGGATTGGAAGACCTCCCCGTTCAACCATGACAAGGACACCAAATACCCATTATTAGGCAAGCACAAAACGACCAAGTGCGAAAGCTGCCACACCGTGCCGGTGGCTAAAGCGAAGACTCCCACGGCCTGTTACGCCTGTCACAAGAAAGATGACAAGCACGAGAACGCGCTGGGCCAAGCCTGCGAACAATGCCACACAGAAAAAGAGTGGAAAGACACCCGTCTCTTTGAGCACAATAAAACGAAATTCCCGCTACTCGGCAAACACGAAAAGGTCGATTGCAAAGGATGCCATCCCGACCGAAAGTACCGGCCCACGCCACTGACTTGTCACGCGTGCCACAAGAAAGACGATGTACATAAAGGAGACTACGGTGAGAAATGCCAGACCTGCCATACGGACCGCACGTGGAAAGAGATCACCTTCGATCATGATCGGGATACCAAATTCGCCTTGCGTGAGAAGCATCGGAGCGTGACCTGCCGCGGCTGTCATGCCGGTCATCTCTACCAGGATAAACTGAAGACCGACTGTGGCTCCTGCCATCGAAAAGACGACATCCATAACGCCGTCTTTGGGGTGAAATGCGAAACCTGCCATTCGGAAAAAATGTGGAAACCTTCGCCGTTCAATCATGACCGCGATACGAAATATCTCCTGCTGGGCGCGCACGAACTCGTCACCTGCGAGGAGTGCCACAGGGTTCCCGTGGCCAAAGAAAAAACGCCGACGACCTGTCAGGCGTGCCACCGCAAAGAGGACAAACACAAAGGCACATTTGGCGACCGATGCGAGACCTGCCATCGCGAGAAGAGTTGGAAGCTCATTCGATTCGACCACGACCGGGATACGAAATACCCCCTGAACGGGAAACATCGAACCACAACCTGCACCAGCTGCCACAAAGGCCTTCTCTATAAGGACAAGACCCCGACCGACTGTGTGGCCTGTCACAAGAAAGACGATAAACACAAAGGATCATTCGGGAGCGTGTGCGGGGATTGCCACAATGAACAAAAGTGGCAAAACATCCTTTTTGATCACGACCGGCAGACGAAATATTCGCTCCGAGGAAAGCACGTGGGGCTGAAATGCGACAGCTGCCATAAAGGCCATGTATATAAGGACAAGACCTCACCGGAGTGTTATGCCTGCCACAAGAAGGACGATAAACATAAGGGGCAGGAAGGCCAGCAGTGCGAGACCTGCCATCGTGAAGCATCCTGGAAAGCCGTGTCGTTCGACCACGACAAAGCCCGTTTCCCCCTGCGCGGGCAACACGACATCCTTGACTGTCGAAAGTGTCACAAGTCATTGCTGTTTAAAGATGCCCCGTTGGACTGTGTCGGGTGTCATGCAAAGGAAGATGTGCACAAGCAGCGGTTCGGCACACAATGCGAAACCTGCCACACCGCCCGTGACTGGAAGTTATGGGACTTCGATCACGATGTGCGAACCAAATTCAAGCTGGATGGCGGGCACAAGAAGGTTGATTGCTACGACTGCCATCACAAGCCAATGAAGGGGAAGCTCGTCACCTCGAATACCTGCAGCAGCTGCCACAAGAACGACGACAAACATGAAGGCGGCTTCGGCCCCCAGTGCGACCAATGCCATACCACCTCGCTGTGGAAAACGATCAAGCCAGGAGGAGGGATTCGGAGGAAATGATCACGCTCCGTGCATCGACAGCGCCACACGGAACCGGATACTCTGCAGTCTGCTCATGGCATAATCCGTAGTACACAGTGATTGCCTGAATCCGCAACAAGAAGATTCCCCGCAGGGTCCCTGGTGAGTCCCATTGGATTATTCAGAGGGGCCGTCTCTGCAACCATCCCGTTGATTGAATGCCCCCGAAGGTCCGTCCCGGCAACCGTCGTGATGATTCCCGACTCCCCATCTATCCGCCTGATCCGGTTGTTAAACGTATCGCTGAGATAGACTGAGCCATCGGTATCGACGATAATCCCCGAAGGCTGCATCAGCCGGGCAAGGGTGGCACCGGCCCCATCACCGTCGAATCCTTCTTCCCCGGTTCCGGCGACGGTGCTCATGATCCCGCTGACGGCATCCACACGACGCACTCGGTTGTTCATCGTGTCGGCAATCAACAGGTGACCGTTCCCGTCAACGGCCACTCCGCTCGGGTTATTGAGTTCGGCCTGCACAGCAAGCCCGCCATCCCCTGCCTCTCCCGCAATGCCGCTGCCGGCGACCGTCACAATGATCTGCTGCGCACGATCCAGCTTCCGAATGCGATGGTTTCCGCTATCCGCAATGAAGAGGGTCCCATCAGCACCCATCGCGAGACCAGTCGGCCCACTCAATTGCGCCCGCACCGCAAGCCCCTCGTCCCCCGAAAACCCCTGTTCACCGGTCCCGGCGACCGTAGAAATGATTCCCGTCCGAGCGTCGACAGTCCGAATCCGGTTATTGAAACTGTCCGCAATGATAATATTACCCTTGTCGTCGATCGCCACTCCCGAGGGGCTGTTCAACTGCGCCTCTGTTGCCAAGTCGCCGTCACCGGAGAATCCTTGCTGTCCCGTCCCAGCCACGGTCTCAATCTTTCCGCTTGCGGCATCCACCCGGCGGACCCGGTTATTAAACGAATCCGCGATCACAATATTCCCCGCTGCATCCACCGCAACACCGGCCGCAAACCACAGACGTGCTCGAGTCGCGAGTCCCCCGTCGCCGATAGACCCTAATTCTCCGGTGCCCGCAACCATATAGACCCTGGAAGTCCGACTCTTCGAGGCCTGTTCGGACAGGCCAAGACCAGCATCAGCCTCCAATGCGCGGAGCAGTTCCGGCGCAACATTCACCATCATAGTGCCGCCGGTCGGCATTTCTTCGACCGGAGGTTGGGCGACAGTCAGTCCCTGCGAAAAGCTCAGGCTGGGGACACCCGTCAGAACGACCACCGAAGAGAACAAGAGGTGGAAGGACATGCCGGTAATGCGGTTCATGGAAGACTCCTTGATATAGAACGATGGGTTGTCGATAGCATGCGACGGCCCTACTGAAGATGGGACAAACTTCCCAAACGTAGGGATGGATTATACGTAGCAGCTCAAGACGTGTCTACCCCAAATACTGCCCTCATGACTAAATCTGACTAGCCCGATCGCGCGAGGAAATCCGGAAGGTTGGTGTTGTCGCAGACACGGCACAAGCATGTCACTGCTGGCGGTGGGAAGGAGATTGAGGTGATGGTCGTTAAGATCGAGAGGAATTACTACTCGTAACGGGCTTCCGAATGCCACGCGTTGAAACGCTATTTTGCTCAGAGTTTTTCTCCGACCGAATTCTTACCATGATGGAAGATGTAGACATCAGCATCTGGACGTCCATCCAATTGCAGTTCATATATCCATCAATCGTCATGACTGACCGCATAGAAGCTATCCACTCCGACTAGTATGGAGCGGAACCTGGCCCGATGAATCCGGCACCGTATACGGTGAGATGAGTGAAGAGGGAGATGCGATTACCTGGATAGACATGGAGAAGTGCGACCAACTTCGACCAATCAGCTCTCGACATGAGCCTGATCTTCAAACCTGCCCGCGAATGAGAGGCTTCACTGAAACCCAAAGCCTAGAGAGAAAGATTAGGACACAGGGAAAACCGCTCCATCGTTCCACTGGGCGCGTCGGATCACAGGAGGGCAAATCTACTTCCAGCTAATCATAGTTTCGGCAAAACTAAGGAGGTCATCGTCGCCTGTCCGGCGAAGCCTCCGCTCAACTTGCACCAGCGGAAGGGCAAACTCTCGATTGCCAGAAAACAGGAGAGCTGCCATGCCGACGCCTCCACCAAAAGCCGCACAAGCTGTCGGGTCGAGAATCTTAGCGGAGTCAAAATCGATCCAGTACCACGCATGGTGTATCGAGTTTCTGCGGATGACCTCTCCCACGTACGCGCCGACCCTGATCACAACATCAGACCACGCGTCCTCCATCCCGTGGCTCTGTCGGATCTGAGCAAGAAACGCATCGACGTGCCGAAGACTGTCACGTCCATAATCCAATTTCTTTCGATCAAGATACAGCGCACCAAAAATAGCAGGGCCTTTGTCGGCAACAAGCTGGTGCGCAAGAGCTCTCATTGCCTCAGTTCGATCATTCAGCGATTGCGCCATCAAACTGTGGAGGCACATTTCCGCAGCCTTGGATAGCGCCGTAAATTCAAGACCGAATTCCTGAGCCTTCCTCCATCTGACCCTAGCTACCTGGATGACCGTCGAAGAAGCCTGAGAAGGCAGTCGCAATGACGCAGTCACCTGGTCACCGACTAAAGGAACAGTTTCACTGAGAACTTTTGCGCCGCGACGCGAGATATCAAAAACCACGCCCAATCCTTCCCGATTCCCCTCTGGTCCGCCATACCAACCTGAATATAGGAACGCACAGGGGAATGGAGTCCGCATTCTCACTCGTGGATACTGCCGTAATTCAGCTGCAGCCCCTTCTTGTCCCATACCTGAATTCTCCTCCCGACAGACATCAGCCCGATGAACGAAGAGTGAAGGCCAGCGATCTCAGGTCAGCTTGAAAAGCAGAGAACATGGGTACCGCTTGCGGGCAGAAGCAATACCAATGGACAAGAATGGGATATCTACCCGGCACAGGCGCCTTCTATAGTCTTCGGGACGCCCTTTGCTCCGACCGTCTTACCGGGACCAATGCCAATCATGCTCCTCTTGTCTGCCCTTCTACCCACACACCGACAATACTCCAATCCTGGGAAATAGATCCCACTCCGATAACGAACCAACCAGTGCAAGAGGCGCGCCCATAAGCCAACAGGGCCGAGCTATTTGATTCGCAGGAAATCCTGCAGCCATTAGGATAGGACGAATACGGACAGAGGCTCACATTTCGAACATGCAGGAATGGAAATACTCGCAACAGACAGGCCTATGCCAATGATCGCACAGTCCGCTTCACCCTGGTTTCTCCCGATCCGGCGAAACAGGAGCGTATATCTACCCACTACGGATCGGTAGCACCCTCACCTCTTTTCGTCATCGACGCCATAGAGAAAGACCTCTCGCCAACATATAGCACCGTAGGTAAATACTTGAGCCTGAACGCGCGCCGTTCCTCGTCCCACCTGCGCGATTCGCAAGAAGCTCGAACCTGCTGTTTTTTCGAAACTATTTTGAGAAGGGATACTACCGTGAGACAACATGCTGTGGGATAGTTTTCCCTTATCGCCAATATTAATTCCTTGACCGAAAACTACGCATCGCTCATGGGTACAAACCACGACTTACAAAACAAACGTCCTTCGAGCCAAAAGGCCGAATCGCATGACACTGCCGCAAGCCACACGAACGGCAATTCCTCCCATTTGCCTGTTCGGATCTTGCTGGTGGAAGACCATACGCTCGTTCGAGAAGCGCTGGCATCCTTGCTGAGTCTTGATAAGAATATTCACATCATCGGCGAAACGGGGAACGGCACTGAAGCCGTACAACTCATCGCATCGCTTCAACCTGCCATTGTGCTCCTGGACCTCTCCTTACCAGGGCTTCATGGGACCGATATCATTCGCCAGGTGAAGGCGAGATTTCCGGACATCAAGTGCCTGGTCCTCACCGTTCATATGTCTGAGCCAATCGTCCGCGCCGCCCTACAGGCGGGAGCAGCCGGATATCTCCTCAAAGAGGCGTCTCATGCGGAACTCAAAACAGCTATTTACAGCGTGGCGCAAGGGAAGATGTATCTCAGCCCCATGATCACAGACAAAGTGCTCTCCGGGTACCTAGGCAACCCAGCCTCTGCTCCGAGCGAATCCAATCCATGGCATCGACTATCAGATCGTGAGCGGGAAGCGCTGAAGCTGGTGGCCGAAGGAGCCACAAGCAAGGAGATCGCCAAACAGTTGTGCATCAGTATCAGAACGGTAGAAAAACACCGCGCGAGTCTCATGAGCAAGCTCAACCTAAAATCTACGGCAGCCCTGACCGCCTATGCCATTAAGCATGAACTCGTTTCAAGCGCCGATGTGCTGAGACTCGACCTGTTGCAAGAGGACAACCTATGAGTCACTCATGTCCTGACATCCGCCAAGGAGACATCCCATGTTCTTGATTATCTTGATAGTGACACTGCTCTTTCCAAACATGGCACCAGCCCAGACTCAGAAAGAACAGGGAGTCGTCACCATACAGGTACTGTATCGCGGCGCAGTTCCTCCTCCGGCTGTCATGAAAGTGACCCGCGATGCAGACGTCTGCGGCATATCAATGCCGATGCACTCGTTGACCGTCCACTCGCCTTCTAGGGGACTGAAGGATGCCGTGGTCACGATCGAGGGGATTCCTGCGCCAGACACAGAGCATGCGCCTCCGACACCGATGGTCTTGTCGAACTCTGGATGCGCGTTTTCCCCTCATGTGCTGCCCCTCAGAATGGGGTCACCGCTCGAGATCCACAACCAGGACCCCGTGATGCACAACACCCATATTACAAGCGACGTACGCACGTTCATCAATGTGGCCATGGTGGCAAAGGCTCGCCCTGTCGTCAAAAAGGTAGAGAAATCGGGACTGTATCGAGTCCAATGCGATGCCCATAAATTCATGCGCGGATACGTGCTGGCGGCGGAGCATCCCTACTTCGGCATGACCGACGAACGCGGACATACCCGAATCCTCAACGTACCTCCGGGAAACCACGAGATCTCTGTCTGGCATGAGCAACTAGGACCGCTGCAGGCCCACGTGACGGTCCCTCCCAATGGAGAAGTCGTCGTGACACTCGAGTATTCCGAAGACCGAGCACACCATGGCGATCGTACGAATAAGTGAGCGACACCCATGCCGATTCCGCTCTACCCGATAACCACGCACGTGCGAGAAACCTGGAGAAAGAACTTTGGCCTTCGCCTCGGAGCAGGCCTGAGCCTCATTCTCATTCTCGTAATGGGCACCAGTGCCGCAATGCTTGTTCTTCATCAGAGCCATGCATTGCGCCATGCTGCCGAGGAGCGGGCGCGCGCCGTAGCCCGCACGTTTGCCGCGGTCGGATCTGCCGCCGTACTCGACAACCTGTATCGCCTCCAGGAGTCGTTACAACTCTATCTGCAAGATGATTCCCTCATGGAGATCGACATTGTAGACCACGACAGCTTGGTCGTTGCGGCTAAACAACCGGCCAGAATTGGAACCGTTCTGGATGATCCGGAATGGCTTGAAGCCCGCCAGACAAAGCGTGAAGTCATCATTCAAACCCATCTGCGCGATGGACAACCGGCGCTGGTCATTCTCGAGCCATTGTTTGATCGTGATGAACTCACCGCGTGGGTGCGCATGGCCATCTCGCTGGCGGAAGTTGAACAGGAACAGTCTCGCATGATCTGGCAGCTGCTTGCCGTCACCATCGCCATCATGGCAATCGGCTTGTATGCGATACGGCGCGTGCTGCGCCAAACATCCACCGTGCTGCACAGTGTGGTCTCAACGTTACACGCTGCGACCGTCCCCAGCCGAGGAAGCGACTCTTCTCAGGCCACTCTTCCCTCGCGCAATGAAGGGGATTATGAACAGCTCCTGACGGCCGCCACACAAGCGGCGTCAGCCTTGAGCACACGGTCAAGCATGCTCCAGGAACTTGCCCAAACGCTCGAAGGCAAAGTAGTCGAACGGACCGCTGAATTGGAAGCCGCCCGGCTGCACGCGGTGCGGTCGCTCGAAGATCTTCGCGACAATGAGGCTCGCCTGCGCTGTCTCGTCGAGACAGCCGCAGATGCGATCATAGTTGTCGACGAACAAGGCGTCATCGAATCGGTCAATCCCGCAACTTGCACGCTCTTTGGTTATAGCATGACAGAACTGCGAGGCCTGCAGGCTCAGACCATGCTACTCCGCACATCGAACCGGCCGATACAAGGCGACGGACAATCGTATGCGACCATCAGATCTACTGCGGAAGCGGTTGGACGGCATAAGAACGGAACATCGTTTTCAGCCGAACTGTCTGTGAGTGAAATGACCCTCGCTGGGGCCATTCATTTCACACTCATCGTCCGCGATGTGACGGAACGACGGCACATGAAGGAAATGAAGCAGCATAGCGACCAGCGCCTACACCAGCTCGGCGAAGAACGGGCGCAACTGTACCATGACCTGCACAGCAGCCTGCTGCAATCCCTGTCGGCGGTGAGCATGGGGCTGGAAGCGACCAAACTTCTGCTGGAGCAATCCCCTGACCGCGCGCCCAAACAACTCGATCGCACATTGTCTCATTTGCACCGTGTGATCCAAGAAACACGTGATTACATCATGCGCCTTGAGCCTCGAACGGCCTCCCATGATCATTTCTTGCAATCGATGCAAATGCTGGTTCAGCCGAAAGAGGACTGGCCCTGTCCTCCATTTCTCATCGACATCGATCCACTCACTGACAGCCAGCTGTCTATCGATCAAGAAATCCATCTACTCTCGATCGCGCGGGAAGCCATCAGCAACATCGTGCATCACGCCCAAGCCCAGGCAGGAATTATCCGGCTGGGATCATGGGAGAACAAGATCCAACTGGAGATCAAGGACAACGGAAGGGGATTCAGCCCGGACGAAATCGGCCCCAGCAGCCCGGGCCTCACAAACATGTCCACCCATGCCAAGAAACTTCACGGACGTTTAACCATCGCATCGGCTCCCGGAGAAGGCACCACGATTCTTGTGACGATACCGCTCTCTCAAGAAGCTCAACATGCAGACGGCCTCGCCCATGCAAACTGATCGTTCTGTCATGCAGTCCGAGAGACACCTGATCGTCGCGGTCTCCAACCCTTCCGTACCAAAGAGTGGCTGGACGACCTGCATTTCCTGCCCTGTCCGTCGACCGATGTGCAGGTGAATCTCAATGAACGGCTATCCTGCGAATCCTCGTACCTCCCTGAACCGATTTGCCATGACTACGCGCTTCAACGCTCACATCGGGCGACCAGCCATTCATGCTCTGGGACCGTTCCTCTGCGCGATGGTTGGGATAACCGGTCTATTTCCTCCTTCTGAAGCCCAGGCCATTCCCGCCTTCGCGAGAAAATACGCTGTGGCCTGCACAACCTGCCACACGGCGCCTCCACGCCTCAACACGTTCGGAGAGCGGTTTCTTGAAAACGGGTACCAGCTGCCGGGCACGGAAGATGGCGGAAGCATCGGGAAGAAAAATCTCGGCGACATCAGCCTCGACGACGTGTCTCATTACCTGGGCGTCCGGCTTCGGGGGAATGTACTCACACGCTACCGGTTTAAGCAACAGAGCCCGGCCGGCACAGAACCCGGCACCGTCGAAAACAAGTCTGAATTGGGGTTTCCTGAAGTGTTCAGCCTCTTCACGGCCGGCACCCTATCGAAAAATATTGGATTCTTCGCCGAGTTGGAATCTAACCTGCATGAGCGTGTCACCGGCATTGAACGCGCATTCCTCACCTTCGATAATCTCCTAGGACAAGACGTCATGCATATCCGGATCGGGCGGCTTGACCCGTCCGCAGCATCATCGTTTTCCACCCTGCGTCAGCAACTAGACGCCATCGGCGCAAGCATCAATCCGTCGTCCGATGTCGTCCAACGAGCCGGACTCCTCCCGCTGGCCACTGCAGGAAAATTCTACGGCCTGCGCGACCGGTCTGGAGCCGTCCTGTCGCCCTATACCCCCGCGCTCTATAACAGCGTGGCGGAAACCGGCATTGAGATCCGCGGCCGTCCCTTCGGCGAATGGTTCCTGTATCAGCTGGGCGTGCTCAACGGAGCGCATGAAGGATCCGGCGATTCCAATAAAGGGAAAGACATCTACGGCGCGATTCGTTTTGACTATGTCCGATCGAGCAATTTCTCGGCGAGCATGACGGGTTTCGCCTACATAGGAAACAGCAATGCGATGGTGTTTGATGGAGCCAACAATGCCAACGTGAGCTGGAACCGCTACGGGATTGCCGGCCATGCGCGATATAAAATGCTGGACCTGTACGGCATGTATACCATGGACTACATCAGGCATCTGCCGTCGGCGGTCTCGGCCACGTTCGATAAGACTGCCAGCGGCCTCTCAGTTGCGGCCGATGTCTACATGACGAATCAGACGCTCCTCTCAGTACGATACGATCACATGGATGCAGGCGGCGAACGGACGCAACGGGCGTCGCAGAGTGTTGTCGGGACACAAATCAAGCACTACCTGCGGTCCAATGTCGCGATCTATGCACGTGGCGATGCCAACGTGCGCAAAGCGGAAGACGGGAATGCTGCGGCCCGCAATTTACGCAACGCCGTGTTTGTGGGAATCGACGTCGCGTACTAACTCGTAATCCCTGGAGTCGAGGCTATGCACACACGGAATCTTGCGCTGCTCGTCATGATCACGCTGGTCACCGGGATCGCCCTGCCTGTGGGAGCCGAAAAGCCTGATGGCCACAGACAGACGCAGGAAAGAGGGCGCCATATCTATGAGCGGGCCTGCCTATGGTGCCATGGAACGGAGGGGCGAGGCGACGGACCGGCCGGCTGGACCATCGGCCGCTACACGGCGCCTCGCCCGCGAGATTTTGTGTCTGAAGGATTCAAGTTTCGCAGCACCCCATCTGGAGAACTGCCGAGCGATCACGACCTCTTTCGCACCGTGACCCGAGGCATTCCCGGAGTCATGCCCCCGTTCGGGTCGTTGACGGAACAGGAGCGGTGGGAGGTCATCGCCTACATCAAGTCCTTCAATCCTGCATTCAAGGAGGCGCCGCCGATTCCTCTGAACGTTCCCATTCCCTCTATTCCCGCCTCCGAGACCAGCATCACACAAGGAAGAGCGATATACCTTCAGTTCGGCTGTCAAGGCTGCCATGGTGAAAACGGCACGGGGGACGGCCCCGTCCACCGAGCCGGAGAATTGCGAGACGAACAGAGACTCCGGATCGCCCCCACCGACTTGACCAACCGCGCGTCGTTCAAGAATGGGTCCGATCCCCGCGATATCTATCGGACCCTCATGACCGGCTTGGACGGAACACCCATGCCGTCGTACTCCGCCAACTTTGAGGGAAGCGAAGACAACGTGTGGCATCTCGTGAATTACCTTCTATCGCTCTCGCCGGAGCCATCTCAGTAACGGGTGCCACTCCGGCAAACCGCGCACAAAGCCGATATAGACAGGAGCATTCGGAACTCGAAAAGGCATTCATGGACTTCTACCTCTTACAACCATGCCGGCGGCTCACCGAAACCTGGCGGAACTCACTCCGCTTTCGGATGACCGCCATACTCTGCACCCTCCTCACAGTTATCATGGGAATCATGTCGGCCGTGATGGTGGAATCACAGCGCGCACTTCTTCGTCAGTCTGCCGAAATCCGGGCGCACACCATCGTCAAAACGTTTGCGATCCTCGGCGCTGCCGCCGTAATCGACAATCTGTTCCGCATCCAGGAGGGCATCGGGCGCTATAGCCAAGACCCCGACGTGAAGGATCTCGATATTGTCGACTCCGACAGCCTCATTGTGGCGGCAAAAACCGCCTCGCGCATCGGGATGGTCCTCAGCGATCTGCAGTGGGCGTCGATGAGACAGGGAGGCCGGTCCGCCATGCTCGCAAGCCGGTCGGAACAAGGCGAGCCCCTGCTTATCCTCGTAGAACCGTTGTCCGAGGGTGGACAGAACTCCGCCTATGTGCGGGTCGTCTATTCCCTGCAAAGCATGCAGACCGCGCAGACAGAGATCGCCTGGAAAATGCTGGGGTTGACGGCGCTGCTGCTGCTGGGAGCACTCTTCGTGGTGCAGCGCATGCTGTCGTATATCGTCGTTCGATACACCATCATCGCTGAAACTCTCGGTACTGCCCTGGCGCGATTCTCGATGAGAGACACTGACAGAGAACCGGCGACGAGGGTCCCTGCCGCCACTCCAGCGGCAGGGACCGATTTCGAACAGATCGAACAGCTCGTGGCATCGACGGCTCGAACTCTTGAGAGGCAAGGGGAGTCCTTGCTTCGACTTACCCAGGAGCAGGAACGCACAATCCAGGAACGAACCGCGTCGCTGGAAGCCCATCAAATCCGGCTGCGGTCCATCATCGAGACGGCGGTGGATGGCATCATTGTCATCGATACCCGTGGCGTGATCGAATCGATCAACCCAGCCGTCACAACATTATTCGGATATCCTCCTGAAGAGCTGCTTGGTCGAAACATCAGCACACTCATGCCGCTCCCGTATAGTCGGGAACACGACGGCTATCTCCGCAGCTACCTCACGAGCGGCATGAAAAAGATCATCGGGGTCGGCCGTGAAGTACCCGCCCGGCGGAAAGACGGCAGTACGTTCCCTATTGAACTGTCTGTGACCGAGATGGACCTTCAGGGAACACGCAAATTTGTAGGAACGGTGCGGGACATTACGGATCGAATACGAGCGGAGGACTCGCTGGCTCAGGCTGCGCAGAATCTTGAATGGAAAAACTGGGAACTGTCGATGGCGAGAGATCAGGCACTGGAAGCCGTGCGCGCCAAGTCAGAATTCCTGGCGACGATGAGCCACGAGATTCGCACCCCGATGAACGGCGTCATTGGCATGACCGGTCTGCTGCTGGAGACGACGCTCTCGGAAGAACAGCGTGAGTACGCGGAGGTCGTCCGGAGATCAGGCGATCATTTGCTGAACATCATCAACGACATCCTCGACTTCTCTAAGTTCGAAGCAGGGAAAATCAGTCTGGAGATCCTCGACTTCGACGTGCGAGCGACGGTGGAAGATGCCGTTGGTCTCGTCGCCGAGCGCGCGTATGCCAAGGGCCTCGAGCTGGCCTGTCTCGTACAAGCCAGTGTACCGACGACGCTCACCAGTGATCCTGGCCGTCTCCGCCAGATCCTGGTGAATCTCATCGGAAACGCCATCAAGTTTACCGATCAGGGCGAGGTCGTCATGACAGTCAGCCTGGTACACGCCTCTGATGCAACCATACCAAAAGAAGCGCTGGTGCGGTTCGAAGTGGCGGATACCGGCATCGGACTCACGCCCGAGCAAAGCGCCAAGCTCTTCAGGCCGTTCACACAGGCAGACAGCTCTACCACGAGAAAGTTCGGAGGCACCGGCCTCGGACTCGCCATCTGCAAACAATTGGCGGAGGCGATGGGAGGAGATATTGGTGTGATCAGCGAGCCAGGACAAGGAAGCACCTTTTGGTTCACGGCCCGATGTGGAGTCCGACCCGAACAACAAATTCCCTCTCCTCCACTACCCCCGTCCCTTCAACGCAGTCGGATTCTCATCGTGGATGATCATGCCGTAAACAGGAAGGTGCTTGAATATCAACTTCGCGACATGAAGCTCATCCATGAAAGCGCCGAAGACGGCTTTGAAGCACTGGACCTCTTGCGAACCGCAGTCAAGGAGGGTGCGCCCTTCGATCTCGCCATCTTGGATATGCAGATGCCAAAGATGGATGGGCTGGAACTGGCTCGCCGGATTACAGCAGATCCGGCTCTCCGCTCGACTCGCATGATCCTCCTGACATCATTGGGCCGCCGCGGAGACGGCAAGGCGGCCCAAGAAGCCGGCATTTCGGCCTACCTGACGAAACCCATACGCCCATCACAGCTTGCCGACTGCCTCCGCCTCATCCTGGCCAAATCACCGGCACTGTCTCCGGCTATTGCACCAATCATCACCCGCCATAGCCTGTCCGAATCCCGCGCTCGCTCCAGAGGACATATTCTCCTCGCTGAAGACAACCCGATCAATCAGAAAGTCGCCGTGAAGATGATCGAGAAACTCGGCTATCGGATCGATGTCGCCGGGAACGGGCAAGAGGCTATTGAAGCGCTTGAGCGAATCCCGTACGGATTGGTGTTCATGGATTGCCAGATGCCTGAAATGAACGGGCTCGACGCCACCAAGGCCATTCGTCGCCGGGAGAGTGGCGGACGGCATACACCAATCATCGCTATGACAGCCAATGCCATGCAGGAAGATCGTGACCGCTGTTTACACGCCGGCATGGACGACTTCGTCAGCAAGCCGGTGAGTGCGCAGCAGTTACAGAACATACTCCAGCGCTGGCTGCCTGGACCGGACGACCCAGCAGCAATGAACGCGCGGCCGGCCTCCTCACTGGATCAAGCCAACCCCTCAGAGACCTGAGCTCAGGTCACACCTATCACCGTCGAATCTTCCGCAACCGGATATTCGGTCTTATTCGGGTGAATCCGCATGCATTGCCGGTCTGCTCATTGAAACCACAACCTCCGGGACCAGAGATTATCTGATGTGCTCCCTTCCCGTCAGAATACTCCCGATGCGCCGGACGAGTTCCTTCATGCCGGTTTGGGGATACTGCAAGACATAGATAGAATGGTCGGCAAGACGATCGAAGAGGGCCTGCGATATCCGTGAAATCCCGACGAGCACGACAGGATAATCGACCGTGCGCTGCACAGCCGCCAGATCATCGACGAGAGTGAGGTCAAACACTTCCCCTTGGACCGCTCGCCTGATGGCCAGCACAACGGCCGTGCCTAACCGGCCGGATATCAGCAGATTATTCCCGTGCGGGACGGCGGTTCCCTCGCAGCCGGGAAGGGCCGTGACGCAATACCCCTTGCGCAGGAGATCACCGCAAAGGAAGGTCATTGCACCCGTGAGAAAAGCATCTCGCTTCGCATCCGCATGCGTCTCCGGCATGGCAATCTCCCGACAATCTGACGAATCGGAACTGCGGGAAGGATTCAGTGGGCGCGGAGAAACTTCACCCCAACAAAACAAACACCGCCTTGCAAGAGCGCCGGCACGGATCGCGTCCAACAGACTTCGACCAACTCCGAAGCCACCTCATTCGTTGAGTTCCGCCGCAAGCCGACTCTCAGCTGTTGCTGCAACGCCGGCTGCCCCTCCATCATCAACAACATACCGCCTTGCGAGAGATTCACTGAAAGCGCCTGTCCTTGCTTCGCCGAATGAGCCTGCACGCCAGCCGCCGCATTGCGCTGATCGTCAAGCGCCTCGTAGGGAATCGCTCGTATGAACGCCATCCGGTCGGCATGACCCGGCCTGGGCTGCTTCAAGGACCACGTCCATGGCTGTTTGCGAGGCATAGTGACTTCCTTTCACATCGGCGCCGGCGTTTCCCGATACGATCATCTGGCTTCCCCAGATCGCTGAGTTGGGATTATATTCCCACGCTCACAACCTGTCAACGATGGAGGAGGGAATATCGTCCGTGCCATCAGACAGAATCGTTGGCCGGGTTCAGCACGAAAACGATCACGGCAAGTCATGCTCAAGAACGGATCAGCGCCTATGATTCACGAGAGAGGCGGGACCTGCCGCCAGGCATTTAGCCGGACACGGGGGAGACGAGATCGAGGGGCAGAGCAGCGCGGCGGTCTAGCCCGCATGCCCCGTGAACACGTCGGCAGCCATCGCGGATTCACCCCTGCGACCAGCCTGGACGCGGCAACTCAGCGTCCAGGCCGGCGGGCTCGCGACGAAGGCTCTTCACAGAATGAACCGCAATCCCACAAAATAAACAGGATGGGCATCGCCGCTCAGGAGCGGCATCTTCCTTGTCCATCTCACTTCACTCAAAGTCGGTGTGCCCACCTCGTACACCGGAGAGGGAACGAGAATCCGCAAGACCTGGTCCACCTCAGGCTCCCGATCCATGAGCACGAGCAGCCCCTTCGGGCTGATGTTGAGCGTCAGCGCCTGACCTGAGACAGAAAAATCCTGACAACCATTCAGAGTCGTCCCAGTGGCAACCATCTCAATATCGATAGTCCGCATGAGAGGCGCCCGGTCAGTGTGGGGCTTTGGGGGCACCTTCGTCTCCCACTCGAACAATCTCTTAGCCATCGGCGCTCCTTCGGTCCGTCAGATTCATTCCAAAGCCATTACAAACGCGCACTCCAAGGAACAAGCCGACCGCGTGAAACCTCATGACTGGATGTTGCCCGTCTTCGCCGACTCGGCGAAGACGGTGCGAGCCCTCTCGATCAACTTCGTCTGGTATGGCCATCTGGACAAGCCCCGTTCATGCAGCCAGTTGACTCCTCTTGGGTCTCCAGCTTCCGGCTCCGAGACCGACGAGCGCCACAAGCCCTGCCCCAAACAGCACGACTGCCGCCGGCAAGGGGACTGCGGTCAACTGGCTCATTTGTCCTATCACTACCTTCCCGCCAGAAAAATTCAACCGCCACTCGTTCTTGACGTTAAACGACGAGATGGATGGAACTGTCGTGGGCAGCGCGGTGCTGTTGAAGAGGCTCTGGGGCCCCCGCAGATCCATTGTCAAATACGATGGGGTAAAGCCATTCACCCCCGCCCCACTCACCTGCTTAATCGCATAGAATCGGTCAATGATCGAGGGAGGATTCAATGCGCCATTGTTATTCTGAATGATCACGCTGCCGGAACCGGTCTCTGTAAACTGATACCCACCGATGCTCACGATGAGGCTCTGAATCGGATAGGTCCCGACATCGCTGACAGTCATCTGACCCGACATCGTCTGGCTCGTATTGAACGGGGAACCCGAAACATTCGGAGCATTCACGACATTAGTCACCGTTCCGGCAAAGGTGTAGGTAATGGCCCCTGCTTCCGCCTGGTTCACAGCCAGACCTCCCCACAGCACCGAGCTGACCAAAATCCCAAGGTAAAGAAAACGAGTTGTTCGACGGTCCATCATGACTCCTTTCATGGTACGGGCAATGTATTGGGACATCTCAAACGGTTGATTGATCCAGACAGTCAGGCACGTTCCATACACGTCTCCCTTCGCGTTCGCAGGCCCGCATTCCGCAGGCGCGTTCCTCCAATACCGCCGCCGTGCGCGCCGCTTCGTCTATGCTGAGTCCTACCGGGCGTCATTCAACATCTCCGTCTGGGCAGGCCCTTCCATGGTAGCTGGCAGCGGATCGCCGAACCGCCCCGGTTGAGGAGGCTGCGCCACAAGCTGCTCCAGATCCGGCGCGGCGTGTCCGAATGGCGTTGGGCCACCGACCTGACTCGGCGCCGATGCCCCGAGAGGCTGCCCGGGCAAATAGACGAATTTCCATTCTGAATACTTTGCCTTCCGCTCCAAATGCCGGTCGATCGGATGAAACATGGCATTCTTGATCGGTTTGCGGTTTGACTTGCTGTACACGCCGAGGATGCTGCCGTCGGGCGTCTTGAGCAGGCCCCAATCCGTCGAACCGGTCATCGGATCGACGTACAATTTGCGAAGATACCGGATACTGCCTGGGTGACGCGGGTCACGGAGCAAATCCTCCAGACGCTTGGGATATTCCTTTTGAGGCCCTGCCTGGTTCAGATAGTACCGGCCGATCGCGAGTCTGAATTGATTTCCGATAAACAGCAGATCGCTTTCCCGTTGGCGCTGCTGCGCGAAATGCCACAGGATGCCGGCTGCGGCCATACCGGCCGTCAGCATCGCCGTCAGGATCAGCACGCCGAGATACGTCAAACCTGTGTCGCCTCTCAACCATTCCCGCCTATCGCGTCGGCCGCCTTGCTTATCTTGCGTCAACATAGCGGTTACCAATCACTGTAGGAGGTTCCGGCTGTGCTTGCACCTGACGCGCCGCTCTTGACATTGAAGACCGCCCCAAGCTCCGGATCTGCGGGTGGCACCGCCTGCCAGGTCGTACTGCTGTCGGTCATGGGATCGACCGGAACAGCGCGCAGATACTTCTGCTCGACCAGCTCCTCCAGCGAACCGGGATACTTCCCCAGATCGCCATAGTATTTGTCGAGCGCATCGCGCATCACCCAGAGATCTTCTTTCAGCACCGCCTCCTTCGACTTTTCAAGGCTCCGCATATAGCGTGGCGCGGCGATAGTCACGAGCAAAGCGACGATGGCCATCACAATAATCAACTCGATCAGTGTGAAGCCGTCTGCGCGCGCAAGAGGAGAGTTACGTTGCGTCATCGATCACCATTGCGAATATGGAATGCCGTTCAAGCCGACTTCCTGCGAGAGCGAAAAGACATCGAACACATCATTGCCTGGAGAAGGGCTATCCGGTGGACTCTCATAACTTCTGATGCCCCAGGTCTCGGAAGCCGGCACTGACGCGTCTGTGAACGTCGGATCGCGCGGAACCCGACGAAGGAAATAGATGCGCGTCTTCTTCGGATTCTTGGCATCCTCAACGCCCTCGACTAAGATCTCAAGGCTCTTGGGATAGCCCGACTCAAGAGCGCCTTTCATCACGCGGCCATCATCCACGGCCAGCCGGTAGGCATCGATCGCGTCACGCACCTGCCGCAAAGAGATCCGCAGCTCTTGCTCCTTGTGCCGCTTGGATACCAGATTGGCCATAGGCATTACCGCCGTCGCCAGTACGCCGATGATCGCGATCGTGATCACCAGCTCGATTAACGTGAATCCTGCATCTCGGCGCATCATCTCCCCCACGCCATTACTTGTCCGGTTCCGGAATCGTGGCCTCACCCGGCTCCGGTGGCGGCGGCTCGGTCTTAGACGATGACCCGCTCGGATCGAAGGTGGCGGGTGGCGTGAACATGTCGGGAGGCGCGAGAGGCCGAGAGGGCGCTGCCGCGGGTGCTGGAACCGGCGCGGCTCCCGTTTCAATGCTCGAAGCCCCGCCTTTGGCATCGTCCGATGATTTGAGCGCCAGTGAACTCCCGCGCATCGTATCGGTCCCGAAGAGAAACTCGGTTAGACGCGGATCAGCATGCGGCGCGGTGCGGACCACGTGCGGCGTGATCGACAGCACGAGCTCCGACTTTTTCGTCTCGTCGCGTTGAGAGGAAAATAGACGGCCAAGAATCGGCAAGTCGCCCAGCCCCGGGATCCGGTTCGAGGCTTGCCGTTCGTCATCGGTGATCAATCCGGCCAACACCTGCGTTTCACCATCCCTGAGCTGGAGCAGCGTCGACGCCGTCCTGGTTCCGATCTGAAAAGCTTGCGTGCCTGAAATCGGGTTCAGAATTTCCTTCACAATGCTGCTGACTTCCAAAGTCAGCTTAATGGCGACATCGCTATCACGATGAACCACCGGTTCGACATCGAGCTTAATCCCCACATCGATATACTGCACACTACCCGTGACGACACTCGCGCCGATCGTCGGCGTCACGGCATTCGTAATGACGGGAACCCGGTCTCCGATGAGAATCTTGGCCTTCTCGCGATTGCGCACGCGGATTCTGGGGCTGGCAAGAATATCGGCGGCGGTGATTTCACGCCGCAGATCTGCCGTCGCGCTCAGGGACGTGGACGTGATGTCCGGCTTGGTCAAGGCCAGCACCTTATCGAGCGTCAGCGCGGCGCCTCCGGCCGCTCCGGCGGCCCCGGCAGCCGACAAGGTCCATTGCGTCGGATACTTGATGCCCAGCTCCATCAACTTGGAGCGCTGAATCTCGATCACCTCGACTTCCAGCATGACCTCGGCCTCGGACATATCCAATGTGCCCATCAGCTTTTCAGCCATCCGCACCGCTTCCGGGCTATCGCGCATCACCACCAGCCGCGCTTTTTCATCCATGAACAGCACTTTGGTCTCGAGCATCGTCTTCAGGAGATTCATCGCCTGCTTCGGTTCGGCATGCGTCAGATAGAACGACTTGACGATTTGCTCGTCGTAGAGCTTTCGCTTTTCAGGCGTATTGGGATAGACCAGGACGGTGTTACCGGCCAGCACTTTTCGCCGCAAGGCTTGCTGGGCTACGAGCAAGTCGAGCGCGGAGTTCACGGAGAGATCCTTGATGTGAATGGAGGTTTTCGTGTCCCCTTTCACATCCTTGTCGATGACAAAATTCAACCCGCTGGCGCGGGATAAGGCCTCGAACACGATCGAGAGCTTAGCGTCGCGGAATTCCAGATTCACCGGCTTGTCCTGCTTGGGATTCCCGTTCCCGGCCCCTCCCGCCTCTCGCGCCTGCTGTTCCTCAAGATCGCCCAGAAGCTTGCTCGCCTCCGCATGGGACGGATTCGCCTCCACCACATGTCGAAGCCTGGCGCGAGCGGCCGCCAGATCGCCTCGCGTCATCTGGTCCTTGGCCACACGCACCTCATGATCGTGCTGCGCGGCCTGCTCCACCAGTTCCAGCCCCTCACGGGCGCTGGCATTCTGCCCATCGATTTCCAAGACACGCCGATAGTCGAACTTGGCATCCTGCCATCGAGCTGAGGTCCGCGCCGCGTCCGCAGATCTCAGGAGATTGGTCACCCACGCGCGCTTCCACCGTTTCACGTCTGCGCGCAACACCAGATTCTCCGGATCGCGCCGAACCGCCTCCTCCAGCTTAGCAATACCCTGTTCCATGCGACCCATATTGAAATCGATACGGGCGTCATCCTGCAACCACCTGGCCGTGCAGCCGGTAAAGGCCAGCACCAACACCACTCCAACGATCGGACGAACATATCGAGACAGAACAAAAGTAGTCATCATCATGGTCCTACAGTTAAGGTTTGTGCGATGCGTAACGGCTTGTACGTGAGCCGCAACTGATTACCGGCCTCTCCGTCGAACGAATAGGCCTCATCGATATCTTCTCCGGCTTTCACCATGTAGAGCTTGTCTCCTTTGACAAGGAAATAGACCGTTCGCTCACCCTCTTCGAACTTTCCGATATAGGCAAAGGGAACAGCCGGGGGCTTGGGAGGCGGAGGGGGCGGT
>JABFSU010000050.1 GCA_013140455.1 Nitrospira sp.
CGGAACAACCGGCTCTTCGCGCCGTACTGTCCCTTTGCTAGTTTCAGCCGCTTCTTCCGTCTTGCTCTTGTTTTCGGTCCACCTTTTGCGCGGGGCATGACTCAATACTCCTTTTATCCGTGAGGGTCGCTCTTTAAGGGCTTAGTTATACGGCAAGAGGCGGTTCAAAGACAAGGTGGAAGTAGCATCCACCACGGCGGTTCCGCTTAACCGGCGTTTTTGATCACTTTTCTTATGGCTTAACAAATGGCGCTTGCCGGCTTTCCGTCTGACAAGCTTCCCACTTCCGGTGCGGGAAAACCGCTTTTTAGCCCCTTTGTGCGTTTTGGCTTTCGTTTTCATCGAATCCATCCTCTCCGTTTGTAGGCTGCAAATGTATCCCTAATTTTTGGGTGCCACGATCATGATCAGGCTGCGGCCTTCCATGCGCGGGGCGTACTCAATCGTGCCAATCTCAGTCATTTCGGCGATGACTGAACTCATGAGCGATCGGCCCATCTCCTGATTGGCCATTTCACGGCCACGAAACGTCAATGTGACCTTGGTCTTGTTCCCATCAGCCAGAAATTCCTTGATCTGACGGATCTTGATGCCTAGGTCGTGCTTATCGGTGCGCGGCCGAAGCTTGATTTCTTTGACCTGGGTCGACTTTTGGTGACGTCGATTCTGATGGTCCTTCTTACTGAGCTCGAATTTGTATTTGCCGTAATCCATGATTCGGCAAACCGGCGGTGCCGCAGTAGGAGCGACTTCCACGAGGTCGTAGCCGCCCTCCTGGGCCTGGCGCAACGCGTCTGGCGTGGGGAGAATCCCCAGTTGCTCTCCTTCCGGACCGATGACTCGAACCTCTCGCACTCGAATTTCGCGGTTCACGCGCAGTTTGGGGACGATAACCCACCTCTTAGTGTGTTGGTTGTAGCTCCGGCTGCGCGCGCGTGACGTCGTTCCTGAGAAGATCGATCACTGCAGCCCCTGTCATATTGCCGAGATTTGCCCCGCTCCGTCCTCTGACGGAGAGCGTGCCGCTCTGGACTTCCCGATCCCCTGCCACGAGCATGTAGGGGACCTTGGCTTTTTCCGCTTCGCGAATCTTAAAGCCGATTTTTTCGTTGCGCAGATCGGCATCAGCCCGAAACCCTGCGGCTTTCAACTGAGCGACGACGGTGTTCACATATTCGCGCTGGTTATCGGTGATCGCCATGACCACGGCTTGGACCGGCGCCAGCCAGGTGGGGAATGCGCCGCCATAGTGCTCGACGAGAATGCCGAAGAAGCGTTCGATGGATCCCATCAGGGCCCGATGGATCATGATGGGCTGGTGAGACTTTCCATCCTCACCGATATAGCTGAGCTCAAACCGTTCCGGATTGTTGAAGTCTACCTGAATAGTCGAGCATTGCCAGGATCGGCCAAGAGCATCTTTGATCTTAATATCGATTTTCGGTCCGTAGAAGGCGCCCCCCCCCTCATCCAAATGAAAGGCGATTCCCCGGCTCTTGAGCGCTCCCTCCAGCGAATCTGTCGCGAGGACCCATTTGTCATCCGAGCCGACGGATTTTTCGGGTCTGGTCGACAGGAAGATCTCAAAGTCGACGAAGCCGAATGATTTTAAGACAAAGAAGGTGAAGTCCAGCACACGGCTGACTTCATCTTGAATCTGATCGGGCCGGCAGAAGAGGTGCGCATCATCTTGCGTGAATCCGCGGACGCGCAACAGACCATGCAGGACACCCGTTCGTTCATACCGATAGACCGTACCGAGCTCGCCGTAGCGGATGGGGAGATCCCGATAGCTCCGCAAGTGCGACTTGTAAATCATGATGTGGTAGGGACAGTTCATCGGCTTGAGCTGGTATTCGCTGCCTTCCAGCTTCATCGGGGCAAACATATTCTCCCGATAGTAGTCCACGTGGCCGCTCGTCTTCCATAGATCGAGTCGCGCAATGTGGGGCGAGTAGACTAAGTCGTAGCCGTCTTTGATGTGCTGTTCGCGCCAGAAATTCTCGATCAAGAGTCGCACCAGCGCACCCTTCGGATGCCAGAGGACCAAGCCAGGACCGATTTCATCCTGGATGGTAATCAGGTCGAGTTCTTTCCCGACCTTGCGATGGTCGCGGCGCTTGATCTCTTCAAGACGCGCTAAATAGGCGTCGAGTTCGGCCTGGGTCGGGAAGGAGGTCCCGTAGATCCGTTGCAACATCGGGTTGCGCTCATCTCCCCGCCAATAGGCGCCGGCGGTCGTCAGGAGCTTAAATGCGCCGACGTGACCGGTGGCGGGGAGATGGGGCCCGCGACAGAGATCGACAAACTCGCCTTGGCTATAGGCCGAGATCGGCTCATGCTCAGGGAATCCTTGGATCAATTCGACCTTATAAGCTTCACCGCGGGATTGAAAAAACTGAATGGCTTCTTGCTTCGACAGCTCTTTCCGCGTGACCGGCAGGTTCCGCTTGATAATTTCGCGGACGCGCGCCTCGATTTTCTCGAGATCTTCCGGCGTGAATGGCCGCTCGAAGGCGAAGTCGTAAAAGAAACTATCTTCAAGCGCAGGACCGATGGTGACCTGTGCCGTTGGAAATACTTCTTTCACCGCCTGCGCCATGATGTGGGTGCTGCTATGGCGGTAAACTTCTCGCCCTTCTGCCGTATCGAATCGGACTGGTTCTACGACAGCGTCTTCAGTCAGCGGACGTGACAGATCGACAACGACTCCGTTGACTTTGGCTGCGAGGACATCCGATCCGACCGACAGGCCGCAGGCCTTCAAGGCCGCTCCCACGGTCTGTCCTGTTTCCAGGACCTGGCTATTCCCGCCTTTGAGAGTGATCTTCATCCGCCCCAGTGCTTTTCTTCATCCAAACAAAAACAACAAAGGCATTCCGCCGCCTCAAGGCAAACGGATGCCTCTAGCCGAAATGGTAGGCGCGGACGGTCTTGAACCGTCGACCTTTACCGTGTCAAGGTAACGCTCTCCCCCTGAGCTACGCGCCTATTGTTCGGGTGGGCATGCTAATATAGGCCTGCCCATACTGTCAAGAAACGCAAAAGAGAAGGCAGCCTCCTTCCGCTGTTTCTGGAAGGCACCGCCTTCTCTTTCTCTTTGTGTTACCGGATATGCAGCGAAGTCGCTACTTGACCGCCGAACGCAGTTCCTTCCCCGCAGAGAACTTCGGGACCTTGGCGGCCGGAATTTTGAGCGATTCCCCGGTGCGTGGGTTCCTCCCCATCCGCGCTTTCCGCTTTGAAATCGTAAAGGTACCGAAATTCACCAGAGAGACGCGCTGCCCTTTTTTTAACGACGTGGTGACGGCTCCGGTAAAGGCTTGCAGAGCAGTGCCTGCTGCGACTTTGGTGATTCCTGCCGAGGCTGCCATCTTCGCAATCAGCTCTTCCTTGGTCATCAGTCCCCTCCTTGGTTATGAATGAATGAGGATGCCGAACGCCCGAAGCCTTTCCCATTTTTCGGGCGGAGTCTCCTGCCGCACCGCTGCACTAAGAGGAGCCGGTGGTTTTTACGCGACCCCGCTTCAATGGAATATGGAGATTCGTAATCTTCTTTCTCAACGTATTTCGATTCAGCCCCAATAATTCCGCCGCTTGAATTTGATTGCCTTGAGTTTCTCGCAGAGCTGAGGAGATCAGGGGGCGCTCGACGGCTGAAATCAGCATCGGGTGAAGATTCTTGGCGGCGCCGTTATGCATCCCCTTGACGAAGTCCCCCATTTTTTGGTCGAGGAAGTCTTCCAGTGAGAGATCGTGCCCCTTGCTCTTCGGGGTTTCCTCGCGGTGCTGGCTCATCATTTTGATCATAGCAGGAGCCCGCTTCAGAACAGTCCGTGATCCCACGATGACCAAAGTTTTGGCGGGATCTATCCGCGCAGGAAGCGCCTCGGAGTGGCCCTGTCCTGGGCGAGTTTCGACAACCACAGCATCATAGGGGCGTCTGGGGAGATCTTTGGGGAGCGAAGCCGCATCCCGTATCATCGTGACAGAGGCGTTTCCGAAAACGGCTTTGAACTGAGCGTGGACATCGGTGTCCGCCGTCAGTAACAAAATGGAAAAAACCGATGTGGGAACCGACATGCGGGCACCATGCGAAGAAGAGGGCGGAATTATTGCCCAGGGCCGACATGATGTCAAATAGATATTTCCCTGGTATGAGGCTGGTCGAGAGTAAATCGGGGAGAGAGAAGACCCTGTGCCTCTTCGCTGTGCCACGGAAAGGCTGAGTGCATGATTTCCAGAATAGGAATCCATGGAGGGGTCTTGCGCCTGAGATATTGTCGAGCCCTCTCTGCGAGAATCGAGGTTTTCATAAGGGCGAAATTGGTTGCTTGACAGGCGGGAGTTGGGAGCTGTATATGTCTGAATGACTAATTCCTACCGGAATTATCAAGAATGAAAGTGTCGCATCGCGCAACATACGGAATATTGGCTGCTGTTGACCTCGCCATGAATGGGAAGGAAGTTCCTATTCAGGCTCGGGCCATAGCCAGGCGACAATCTATTCCAGTACGATTTCTCGAGCAAGTGCTGCACGCTATGAAGAAGGCCGGTCTTGTCGATAGCACACGGGGTGCACAGGGGGGATACCTCCTCATGCGTTCTCCATCTGAATTATCCGTGGCTGATCTGCTTGAGGCCCTTGATGGACTGGTATTTCATGATGCCTCGCACAATGGCACCGGGCAGAATCGACGCGAAACCAGAGAACAGCTCTTGCTCGGGGCGGTGTGGGAGAAGGTCCATCAGGCCGAACGAGGTGTACTCGCAGCGATTACGATCGACCAGCTGGTCGATCGCCAAAGGGAGCTGGATCAGCAACAGAATCCCATGTATCACATCTAAATTGACTGAGCGGTTCCGGCGGCGGGGTGGCGTCTCTGTCGCGGCAAGGGAGAAATATTTATGAGTCCCCAAGATCAGCTGACCATACCGGAGATCAAAACCTCTCCGATTCCTCCGGCGCTTCTCGAGGAAATCGAAACGTTTGAAGCGGAAGCGCTTCGCACCATGGCGGGGGAAGTGTCGAACGATCTCTTCAAGCCGTTCCGGTTGCAATATGGAATCTATGGGCAGCGTCAGCCTGGCGTGCAGATGGTCCGCATCAAGATCCCGTTCGGAGGCATCTCGGCCAATCAGCTCCGGCGAGTCGCTGAGCTGGCGGATCGCTACGCCACCGCCGTCGGGCATGTGACGACGCGCCAGGACATCCAGCTGCACTTTGTTGAGTTGAAAGACGTGCCCACGATGATGCGCGGTCTGGCCGAAGTCGGGCTCACGACGCGTGAGGCCTGCGCCAATACCGTCCGCAACGTGACGGCCTGTCATCTGGCCGGAGTCTGCCAGGGGGAAGTCTTCGACGTGACGCCTTACGCGAAGACCATCGCATATCACCTCTTGCGGAATCCCTTGAATCAAAGTCTGCCGAGAAAATTCAAGATCGCGCTCTCCGGTTGTAAACAGGACTGCGCCCTGACCCCGATTCATGATGTCGGCTTGCTGGCTGCCAAGCGTTCCGACGGGACCATTGGGTTTCGCATGGTGGCAGGCGGTGGCTTGGGTTCGGCCCCGCGCATCGCGCAGGTCCTTCGCGAATTTACTCCGATGGAAGAATTGCTGCCGAGCATTGAAGCCGTCATTAAAGTGTTCGATACGCTCGGAAACCGTAAAAACCGGAACAAAGCCCGCATGAAGTTTGTCATCGAGAAGCTGGGCTTCGATGAATTCAAGCGGCGATGGGAAGCCGCCTACGAATCGATGGGATATGCTCGCCCATCACACGAGCCCATCACGCTGCTCAGCCATGCTGATGAGCCTACCCCACTCATCATGCCGACGCGCAATGGATCCGGTCCTTCATCGTCGAATGGCAATGGGTCTGGTCACGGCATCGGTCATGAAACACCGTTTGAAATGTGGAAGCGGACAAACGTCGTTAAACAGAAACAGCCCGGGTACGTCACAGCGGCAATTAAGCTCTTCATGGGCGATCTGACCTCTGAGCAAATGCTCTGCGTGGCCGATCTCGCGGAGCGGTACGCCAATGGAAATATTCGGACGACCATCAACCAGAACATGGTGATTCGGTGGATCCCGGAATCGCAGATTGAATCGCTGTACGGTGAGCTCTCCACTCAGGGGCTTTCCGATCCAGGTGCAGAGTTGGTGGAAGACATTATCGCCTGCCCGGGAACCGATACTTGCGGTCTGGGGATCACCTCATCAAAGGGATTGGCGCGAGCCCTGGCCGAAGTCTTTCCCGCTGGCCGTGTGCCCGAAGACCTGTCGGATGTGAGTGTCAAGATCAGCGGCTGTCACAACTCCTGCGCGCAACACCACATCTCGACGATCGGGCTACATGGCGTCGGGAAGCGGTTGGGGGAGCACGTCGCGCCGCATTATGAACTGCATCTGGGGGGGCAGGTGGATGGGATTCCGAAGATCGGGCAGATGACGGTCAAGCTGCCGGCGAAGGCCGTGCCGGCTGCCTTGTCGCATCTCGTCACGGTGTACCGGCGGGATCGACTGCCGAAGGAAAACCTGTCCGCCTTCATCGCGCGCGCCGGGAAAAATAAACTCAAGGACGAGCTGATTCCTTACACCATCGTCCCGGCCTACAAGGACGATCCGACCTTCTATTATGACTGGGAAGGTGAAGCGGAATTCATTCTGGAGGATTTGGGTCCCGGTGAATGCGCAGGCGGTGCGCTGGAGATGATCGAAAACGGTATCCTCGAAGCAGACCAGGAGCTGTATCAGGCCAAATTGCTTGTCGAGAACCATCAGTATTCTGTGTCGGTGAATAAGTCCTATCGTGCGGTGCTGGCGGCGGCTAAAGCGATGTTGGTCACGGAGGGGCTTGAGCCCTCGACCGACTCGGAAACATTCATTGAGTTCGATAGCCGGATTGCGCAGAAGGGGGTCATCCCTGCGCAGTATCGCGAACTCAATAAAAAAGTGGGTGATCTTGGTCCGAAAGATACGACCGCGGAGTCGGCGCGCGAAAAGATGGTGTTTGCGAAGGGCTTCGTCGATGCCTGCCGTGCTGCGACGGAGCAGATGGGGAAAGATCTTAAGCTTGCGCCGGCCCAAGAGGCGGCGGCTCCTGTGAAAGAAGTTGTTGCGGCGGCACCGGTTGCGCCGGCTGCTCCTGCACCGACCGGAGCGCCGGTTTACGATCTCCGCGGTGTCGCCTGTCCGCTGAATTATGTGAAGACGAAGCTCAAACTCGAGATGATGGATGCGGGTGAAAAACTCGAGGTCTGGCTGGACGCCGGGGAGCCGATTAAGAATGTGCCGATGAGCTTGAAGAACGACGGACATCTCGTGCTGCTCCAGGAAGCGCTGGAGCCTGAGGCCGCGCATTACCGCGTCCTCGTGGAAAAGGTCGAAGGCTAAAGGAGTCAGGGCACGATCATGACCAGCGGCGGAAGTCCAGAGATGGCGGCAGAACTGAAACGCGCGAGCGACGCGTTCGAATCTCAGCAGCCGCAAGATGTGTTGAAGGACGCGATCAAGCGGTTCGCTCCGAAGATTGTCGTCGCCTGCAGTTTCGGTGCGGAAGATGTCGTGTTGGTCGACATGGTGCATCGCATCGATCCCTCGATTCCGCTGTTCTACTTGGACACGGACTTCCTGTTTTCAGAAACCTATGCGACCCGCGATCGCATCATTCAGCAGTATGCGCTGAAGCCGGCACAGGTCATTCAGGTGCAGTCGCTGCTGACACCGGATCAGCAGGCGGCGCAACATGGTCCGGTGCTCTGGTCGACGGAGCCGGATCGCTGCTGTCAGTTGCGGAAGGTGGAACCGCTGACGCGTGTCTTGAAAGGGTACGACGCCTGGATTACCGGCATTCGCCGGGATCAGTCGCCGACGAGAGCCAATGCGGGGTTGATCGAATGGGACAGCAAGTTCCAACTGGTCAAAGTGAATCCGTTAGCGCGCTGGACCTGGGCAGACGTCTGGACCTACATCAAGGTCTACGAGGTTCCCTACAATCCGCTGCACGATCAGAATTATCCGAGTATCGGGTGCACCCATTGCACCGCTCCGGTGGCGCCGGGTGAAGATCCGCGTGCCGGACGTTGGAAAACTTTTACCAAGACTGAGTGTGGGCTCCACAAATCCTAATTATGCCTATTCAAGATTTTATTGCGAAAATCGCCAAGGGGCCCAAAGCCTCCAAAGATCTGACCTGGGATGAGTCCAAGCAGGTGATGAAACTGTT
>JABFSU010000114.1 GCA_013140455.1 Nitrospira sp.
TCCTGTTCCTTCTTCTTGATCACGTCGTCGATTTTCTGCCCGTACTGCTCGGTGAGCTTCTGGGTTTCCTGCTCTCCCTTGCGCAGTTCGTCTTCGGTCAACTTCGCATCTTTTTGGAGTTTCTTCAACTCTTCGTTCGCATCGCGCCGGAAGCCGCGGATTTGTACTTTGGTATCTTCGCCGTGTTTCTTGCAGATCTTCGTCAATTCCTTGCGGCGCTCTTCGGTCAACGGGGGGAGGGGGACCCGAATCATTTTGCCGTCGTTGGAGGGATTCACGCCCAGTCCTGAATTCGCCAATGACTTTTCAATTTCTTTGATCAATTGCGGTTCCCAGGGCTGAATCGTGATGAGCCGCGCTTCCGGGGTGGAAATGTTGGCGATCTGTTTGAGCGGCGTCATGGTGCCGTAGTAATCGACCCGAATGCCATCCAGAAGCGCCACCGAGGCCCGGCCTGTCCGCAGACCGGCAAGATCTCGCTTGAGGTGTTCCACGGCATTGTCCATATGGGTCGTCAGGGTTTGCTTGACTGCAGCTGCGTTCGACATAGCGGTACTCCGTAATGAGCTAGCGCGGGCTGATCGTGACCAGCGTGCCGATGGGTTCGCCGAGTGCGACCCGCTTGAAGTTCCCCTGTTCGGTCAACTTGAACACAATGAGGGGAAGGTTGTTGTCCATGCAGAGACTGATGGCCGTCGAGTCCATGACTTTTAAATTTTGGTTCAGGATCGAGAGAAACGGGATCTCGCTGTATTTCTTTGCCGATGGATTTTTCACCGGATCGGCGTCGTAAATCCCGTCGACTTTGGTTCCCTTGAGGATGACCTGAGCGCCGATTTCCATGGCCCGGAGGGCGGCGGCGGTATCGGTCGAGAAATAGGGATTGCCGGTGCCGCCGGCAAAGATCACGACGCGGTTCTTTTCCAGGTGGCGGATCGCTCGCCGGCGAATGTAGCCTTCGGCCAGTTGGCGCATCTCGATGGCGGACTGGACGCGAGTGATGACGCCGACTCGTTCCAGGGCATTCTGGAGTGCAAGGGCATTCATCACGGTGGCGAGCATGCCCATGTAGTCGGCAGAGGCTCGTTCCATCCCGGACGCGCTGGCGGCCAGCCCGCGGAAAATGTTGCCGCCGCCGATGACGACGGCAACTTGGACATCCAGGGCCACGACGGAGGCGATTTCCTGGGCCAGCCCTTCGAGAATTGACGGCTGAATCCCATAGCCCTGCTCACCGGCCAACATCTCTCCGCTGACTTTCAGCAGGAGGCGCCGGTATTTCGCAGAGCTCATGCTTCGCCTAACTGAAAGCGGGTAAACCGGCGGATGTTCATATTCTCACCGATCTTGGAAATCTTCTGCGCCACCAGGTCTTTGACGGTGACGGTCGGGTCCTTGATGAAAGATTGCTCCAGCAGGCAATTCTCTTGATAGAACTTTTCCAGTTTGCCTTCCACGATCTTCGGCAAGGCCGCTGCGGGCTTGCCCAGTTCCTTGGCTTGCCCTTCGAAAATGGCTTTCTCTCGTTCGACCAGGTCTGCGGGGATATCGTCGCGTTTGACGTATGATGGATTGGCTGCGGCGATCTGGAGAGCCAGGTCGTTCACGAAGGCTTTAAACTCTTCGTTGCGCGCCACAAAGTCCGTTTCGCAATTGACTTCGATCAGGACGCCGATCTTTCCTCCCATATGGATATAGGAATGAATCAACCCCTGATTCGTTTCACGCCCGGCTTTCTTGGCGGCCGCGGCCAGGCCTTTCTGCCGGAGATAGTCGATGGCCTTCTCGATATCGTCACCGTTTTCAGTCAACGCCTTCTGGCAATCCAGAATGCCGGCGCCGGTTTTTTCCCGAAGTTCTTTCACAAGCTGACTTGATCCTGCCATGGTCCTCTATCCTTACGCGGTGAGAGAGATCGTCGTAAATGTTTGGTTGTCGAAACGCGTTATGCGACCGGAGCCGCGCTCAGTGCTGCTGGCTTCCCACCGGCTGCCGGAGCCGCCTGGAAGTCGGCCTCATCACGCTGCGTCTTGATATGCGCGCCTTCAATGCAGGCGTCCGCAATCTTCGAGGTGATCAGCTTGATGGAGCGGATGGCGTCGTCGTTCCCCGGGATCGGGTAGGTGATGTTGTCGGGATCACAGTTGCTGTCCAGAATCGCGATGACGGGGATGCCCAGCCGGGTCGCTTCCTGCACGGCAATCTTTTCAATGCGGGTATCCAGCACGAAGATTGCGCCTGGAAGGCCGCGCATCGTCTTGATGCCGGAGAGATACTTCTGCAATTTGACGATGTCCTTCTGCATGAGCATGATTTCTTTTTTCTTCAGGCCATGCTCGGTCGGGTTCTGCAGAGTCGTTTCCATCTTTTTCATCTTGTCGATGCTGAGACGAATGGTCTTGAAGTTCGTCAGCATGCCGCCGAGCCAGCGCTGGTTCACGTAGAACATGTTGGCGCGCGTGGATTCCTCCTGGAGAATTTCCGCGGCTTGCCGCTTGGTTCCGACAAAGAGGACGGTTTCACCGGCGGCGACGGTGTCCCGGACGAAGGCATAGGCCTGTTCCATCCGCGTGAGCGTCTGTTGCAAGTCGATGATGTAGATGCCGTTGCGTTCACCGAAGAGATACTTCTTCATCTTCGGATTCCAGCGGTTCGTCTGGTGTCCAAAGTGCACGCCTGCTTCCAGCAATTCCTTGATCGCGACCACTCCCATGCCTTCACCTCCCTTCGAGGCTTGCAGAGCACCCGCCATGCGGGTGAGGGGAACGAATCCCCTTATTCTCAAGCCAAGCAGCGCTTTTCTTCGCTGATGTTAAATTTAAATGCTATTTCTGCTGACACCAATGGTGTGAGCAAAGCTATCAGTGCACCTCTAAAGCCTCGGCACGCTATCATAGCTACGGTGGATTTTCAAGCGGTTAGGTGTGAGGTTCCTGCTCAGGAACGATAGCTCGCGTTGATGCGAACATAGTCGTATGACAAGTCGGTGGTCCACATGTGGGCGGCTGCCTGTCCTTGTCCAAGATCGACCGAGATCGTAAATTCCTTCTGCTTGAACACCTGCGCGATTTTCCGTTCCGCGGCCAGTCCTGTTCCCATTCCTCGTTTGACCATCACAACCTTGTCGAAGCGCAGGGTCACGGTCTCGGGATTGACGGGAACGCCGGATCGACCGAGGGCACCCATCACGCGTCCCCAGTTCGCGTCTTCTCCGAACAGGGCTGTCTTGACTAAATTGGAGGTGGCGATCGTGCTGGCCACTCGCTTGGCGGCCGCAACCGTTTTGGCTCCGGCGACGGCGATTTTGACGACCTTCGTGACGCCTTCGCCGTCTCGACAGATGGCCAAGGCCAGCGTCTGCGAGGCTTCGGTCAGCAGTTGTTCGAACTGTCGATAGTGTTTGGTGCCTGATTGGATGGTCATATTCTTCGCCAATCCGTTGGCCAGGCAGAGGACCGTATCGTTTGTGCTGGTATCGCCGTCCACCGTAATGCAGTTAAAAGATTGATCGACTGCCGATTTCAGCGCGCGTTGCAGCGCGGCCGGCGCGATGGCGGCATCGGTGGTCAAGTACCCGAGCATGGTGGCCATGTTGGGATGGATCATGCCCGAACCTTTGGCCATGCCTCCGATGGTCACGATTCGGCCGCCGATTCGGGCTTGAACGACGACGGTTTTCGGGCGTAGGTCAGTCGTGAGGATGGCCTGAGCAGCCTGGCGTCCGCCTGTGCGGCTGAGTTTTTCAATCAATGTCGGGATGCCTGCCTTCACGTGATCGATCGGGAGGACCCGCCCGATGACGCCGGTCGATCCGACGAAGACCTGATTCACCGGAATCGCCAGGCCCTTGCCCACGGCAGTGGCCATGGCAACCGCTGCCTGAAGTCCTTTGGCGCCGGTGCAGGCATTGGCGTTTCCGCTGTTGACGATGATGGCGCGGCCACGATGCTGCCGGAGATGGCGGCGATCGAGAATAACCGGAGCTGCGGCGACGCGGTTCTTCGTGAAGACCCCTGCAATGGGACCTGTGACGGTCGAGACCACGAGAGCCAGGTCGAGGATGCCCGGTTTCTTAATGCCGCAATGGATGCCGGCGGCTTCAAATCCTTGTGGCGCGGTCACGCCTGATGTCTGTGCGTTCATAGCGGTCATCTCGTTGAAGAGTTGTTGGAATGATGCGACTCGGTTGCGTCGATGCTACGGGTAACTGCCCGGCGCTGTAAGCCCCGTTTCCTCAGGAATTCCCATCATCAAATTCATAGCTTGAATGGCTTGTCCGGCGGCGCCTTTGACCAGATTATCGACGGCCGCGACGGTGACAACCCATCCGGCGCGCTGGTCTGCGTAGACACCGATGTCGCAAAAGTTCGACCCTTTGGTGTAACGAGGGTTGGGGACAATGTCTTCGTAGAGGCGGACAAACCGCTCGCCTTTATAGAATTCCCGGTACAGGGCCCGCAATTCAGGCAGCTTAATCTCCGTCTTCAGCTTGCAATAGGCCGTACTCAGAATTCCCCGGTTCATCGGCACGAGGTGCGGGGTAAAGGCAATCGTGACTGCACCGGGCGTTCCCATGACACCGGAGAGTTCTTGTTCGATTTCCGGAATATGGCGATGCTTGCCGATCTTATAGGGCTCTAACGATTCATGGGCTTCGGGAAAATGATAGGGCAGGGCCGGGCTTCGTCCTGCTCCGGAGACCCCGGACTTTGCATCGATGACGATGGAATCGAGTTGGACGAGTCCCTTGGCAAAGAGCGGCGCCAGTTGCAAGATGGCCGCTGTCGGATAGCAGCCCGGTGAGGCGACTAACTTCGCTTTCGCGATGGCGCTCCGGTGAAGTTCCGGCAGGCCATAGACGGCTTCCTGGAGCAGTGCCGGATGGGCGTGAGGCGTTTGATACCATTGTTCATACGCCGCTACGTTTTTGAGCCGATAGTCCGCGCTTAAATCCACAACCAGTTTGCCCGCCTTCATGCAGAGCGCAACCGGCTCTTGCGATTTCGTATGGGGGAGCGCAAGGAACAAGGCATCGGCTCGTTCGGCCAGGGCCTCGGGCGCCAGCGCTTCGAAGGTGTGTTGCACGACGCCAGTGAGACTGGGGAAGACAGAAGCCACGGATTGACCGGCTGATTTCTCAGAGGTCACCGCGGCGATGTCAAAGTAGGGATGCGCGGCGGCCAGGCGGACGAGTTCTGCACCGGCATAGCCGCTGGCTCCTGCGATCGCGATGCGAAATTTCTTGGGCATGACCTGTCATCCTGGTGCTGAGAGTGTCCGGTTGTGGACACAAAAAAGGGAAGGCGAGGAGCCTTCCCTTTCTCGTTCTTTGGCTCCGGCTGTTTAGCGCTTGGAGTACTGGAAGCGCTTACGAGCACCCTTCTGTCCGTATTTCTTTCGCTCCTTCACGCGCGAGTCGCGGGTGAGGAGGCCTTCCTTCTTGAGCGGGGTCCGTACCGTAGGGCTCAAGACGACGAGCGCCCGCGCAATGGCGTGACGGAGTGCGCCGGCCTGACCGGTCGGGCCGCCTCCGTAGACCGTCGCGTTAATCGAGTACTTGCCGGTGAGTCCAGCCATCTCCAGGGGAAGCTGGATGATCTGCCGGAGGGTGAGACGGGGAAAGGCCTTTTCCAACGGCTTATCATTCACCGTAATTTCACCATTGGCCGTCCCTGTTACCCAGGCTCTGGCTACGGCACATTTTCTACGACCTGTTGCGTACTGTGTCACGGCTGCCATATCACTGGTCTCCTTCTGGTCCTAATAAGCTAGAGAGAAATAGGTTCCGGGTGTTGCGCCTGATGCGGATGATTCGATCCGACATAGACGCGGAGTTTCTTTGCCATACCGTTGCCGAGCGGGTTCTTGGGGAGCATTCCCTCAATGGCTCGAACCAACAATTCAGTCGGATCCTTCTTGAACAGATGTTGCGCATCGGTGGTCTTGAGTCCACCGGGGTATCCCGAGTGGTGGATGTAGAGCTTGTCCTGCATCTTGTTGCCGGTCAAATGGATCTTCTCGGCATTGATGATCACGACATGATCGCCCATGTCCACGTTCGGGGTGAAGGTGGGGCGATGCTTGCCGCGGAGAATGCCGGCGACTTTAGCCGCCAGGCGTCCCAGGGTTTTCCCCTCGGCGTTCACAAGGTGCCACTGTTCTTTTACATTGGCCGGTTTTTCGAGATAGGTCGTCATGGTGATCTTCTACTCCTCGCAATTAGTCAAACCAAACATCCTAGACTTCTTGTGTGTCGATATCTTTCGTATCGAGCTTCGCGAGCCAGGCATCTAGGTGTTGCCCGCTGCGCCGTTTCCAGACGTCCTGGGTGGTATAGATCGGTGCGTGCGTTCGAAGGGCCAGGGCGATGGCATCGCTTGGCCGGGCATCGATCGACCGCTCCACCCCTTTGTTTTCCAAGAACACGGTGGCGTAATAGGTGCTGCTTTTCACGTCGGTTAGGACGACTCGTTTGGTCGTGATGCCGAAGTGCTCGCCGAAGCTCTTGACCAAATCGTGGCTCATCGGTCGGGGTGGTGTGGCCGAATCCAAGGCACGACGAATCGAGTCGCCTTCGGGGGCACCGACCCAGATCATGAACGTGTCCTGATCGTCGGTCCTGGTCAAGACGAGAATCCTGGTGTCCGTATTGGCGTCTTCAACGACACGGCTGACCGAGAGCGGGATGAGGTCGAGACTATTTGAGTGTACGGAGTCGCTCATGGTTAACGTCGCGTCAGGAGTCCAGTTTGCCGAAATCTTCCGGCTTGAGATTTTCTAGCCATTGCTCGAGTTCTTCCGAGTTTTGCTTTCGGATAACCGACTCGTTCGCGAAAATGGGCGCCTCTGAGCGAATAGCCAGCGCGATAGCGTCGCTGGGGCGTGAGTCGACGGCGTATTCCGAATCCTCGTACATCAAATGGATCTTGGCAAAATAGGTGTGTTCATTCAAGTCTGTGATGACCACGCTGATGACTTTGGCGTTATAGGCGTCCAAGAAGGACTTCATAAAATCGTGCGTCATCGGGCGTGGCGGCGCCATATGCTCCAGTGCAAGGCTGATAGCGCTCGCTTCTGATTTTCCCACCCAGATCGGCAACATCTCCGCTTCATCCTCGTCGCGAAGCACAACTATGTACGCGTTGTTGTAAGGGTCGAACATCAACCCCTTGACCTGCATTTGCGTAATCATAATAAATTCACCCCCGCATCCGAGTAAATGAACAAAGGAGGCGGGCAAAGAATGGAGGACTGTAGCATTTTTAAAAAGGGCCTGTCAACGAAGTTGGCGACAAGACAGGGAATTTGGTGAAACGCTCCCAGGTGCTCTATATAATACGCCCGAGAGGCGCATCTGGTCACGCGCAGCCGGATCAGGGCGGGCCGGCGGATGGCTAGGTGCCTTCCGGGCGGAAGTTTTCGGCAATCTTCGAAGTATCTGCTTGTCCTTCCAGCTTTAAGAAGGCCTTCATTTGTTTGCGGACAAGGTCTCTCCCGCTTTCATCGCCGAGGTTAACCTGATACTCATTAATGACCATCACCCGCATGCCCTCCCATTTCTTCCAGCAGCCGGTACAGATCTTTGCTTTGATTTCCTGTTCCAGCTTACCGAGAAAGAGGGGAGTGGTAATTGCTTCTCCTGTTTGTCCGCATGTGACGCACGCAACCTCTGTCATATCTGCCATGCTCCTTTATCGAATTATGTGTTCAGGCGCTAGACGGTTGGGATAAACCGAAATGCCAAGGTTCCCATGACACGCCCGCATTCTAGCAGACGTATTCTTCCGAAGAAAAGAGGTGATGCCGATTGACCCTCCAAAGGCTTCATGTTAGAAGAGGGGCGCATTACATCACGACGTATTCTTGATGTGCCCGGATGGCGGAACTGGCAGACGCGCCGGACTCAAAATCCGGTTCTCGTAAGAGAGTGGGAGTTCGACCCTCCCTCTGGGCACCACATTCATGGATAACACATGCGATGGTAGTCACCGGTCCGGTCACAACCCAATTTATAGTAGAAAACCCTCTTGACAGGTTTCCCCTGTTGGCCTATAGTTCCGCCGTCATTAGAACGGACTCATGTACGTGATCACTCAAGGAATCTTGTTGTTCATCATCTCCACACATTATCTTTCTCACAAGGAGGCAGCACATGCGTAAGGTGTTGGCACTGGGAGCCACAATTCTTTTTGTCGGCTCCGTGGGTGTTGCAGGCGC
>JABFSU010000024.1 GCA_013140455.1 Nitrospira sp.
GCGTGCGCGACTCCGGGGGGATGCCTTTGGAGAAGTCCAGGCGCGGGAGCGCATGTGGCGTGACCAGCACGGTTGCCAGCCAGTTGACCACTGTGACCGCCAGTTGGCTCGTGCAGAGGAGTGAGAGGAGTCCGACCAGGGCCAGTAACCAGCCCTCCGCGTCCTCGGCATAGGCCTGGAACAGCAAGCCGGCGGTGAAGAGCAGGGACAATAAACCGATCGTGCCGACATAGAGGAGCGACGGACACCGGCGGATCGCCCGCTGTAACACCTCGGCTCTGGAGAGGTGCACTCCGACCATCTGTTCAAGCTGCGGCGTTCCTCTGCCGATCAGATAAAAACCGACATGCGTTTCTCGACGGTCGCTCCCGTTCTCTGTCGCGCTCTGCTGCGCCAGCTGGATGGCCTGGCGCGCGATGTCGCTTTCCGAGAGCCGGCTGCTTTTGGCCATATGCTCCACCGCGTGGCGATAGCGATCGCGGGTGGCAAAATCCATCGTGCCGTAGGCTGCGGCAGGATCCTCGCGCAGGGTCTGTTCGACCACGCTCATCGTCTCAACGAATGTGCGCCAGTCCATAGACCCCAGAAATCGGAGACTGCCGATGCTGTTGCTGATAGAGACCTGGTCGACGGCCTGCTGTTGGTTTTCCGATTGCACCGACTGCTCGATCGTCAGCCCGGATTCGGAGAGCCGCTGTTCGATCCAGGTGAGCGGCCATGCCAGCGCCGGGCTCTGGCCCTGCAGCCGGCGGGCAAACTCTGCCACAAACGCGCTTGCCATCGGTGGGCTGGACCGTGCCATGTCGGCGATCACCAGAATGAGACTCTTCGGATCCTGCTCCGCGACCTCCATCATCTGATCCGCCCAGAAGTCGGCGCGGTTGCGGTCGATTCTATGCGCGGCCATTCGCGTCGCCGCGCGCCGGAGATTCTCGATCAATGCCAGGCGGAGCATGATCGGGATCGCCCACAATTCGCCTAATGTAAGGCCGGTCATCGTCTGGTACGCGGCGACGAAGCTGCTGAGGCTTCCCGGATCGACTCGTCCGTCACCGTGCGAGATTGTTTCGAGCGCGATGTCGTACACGCGCGGAAGCCCGGCCGATGCGCCATTCAGCAAGTAGGGAAGTTCTCGGCTGTATCCTTTGGGTAGGTGCCGCTTGGCCAGCCGGATCTGCTCTTCAATGAGATAGAAATTATCGAGCAGCCATTCCCCGGCCGGCGTAATCCGGCGAGTCGCCTTCACTGCTTCCGCCAACAGATCCCGGACGCCGATCAGGACACCTTCATTCTCAGCCAGCCGGCTCAGGAGACGGTCCGGAGCCTGGCCCTGGCTTAACTGGTGGAGGCCGGCCAGGGTTTTGCCGTGCTGCTCCATCTGGTCGGCGCTGAAGAGCTCCGAACGCAGTGGAGGCTCGCCGCCGGCGTACTGTTCGGCTAAGTCGTTTTCGGGGAAGCTGGCCCTCGAATGGAGCAAGTTCCCGAGATTGATCTTGCTGCGTACCGTCACGTGTTAGGTCTCTTTCTTGGATGAGGGGCGTTGCGCAGGCCAATGTGTGTCTATCGGCGCCCAATGCGAAGCAGAAGATCGAGCCCTGTTGAGTAAACGGGTATGAGCAGCGGCTGCGAGGCGTTCCTGGACCGCTACCTTTGCGGTGTCTTGGCTGCCTCCATGAGCGGACCACGACATATGGCACCTAGCCGTCAGAGAACCTCTGGCATCGGAGCGGCGGAGACTGGGGAATCGGTCACGCTGGGAAGAAGTCGGAAGCGCAAGAGACAGGACAGTCAGCGGAGCGCGTCGTACAGGACAGTTTCACCTTGGACGCATTGAGCGAAGGAGTCAAGCCGTATGGTGCGGGTTTGAATCGTGACATGATACTGGAGTGAAGCGTAAAAGGTTCTGGCAAGGAAAGAGCGGGAGCCTTGGGATGGAGATTGTGTAAGTGGTGCCGAGGGACAGAATCGAACGGTCGACACCAGCCTTTTCAGGACATGGCTGCTCTTTGTAACGAGCTGAAACTGCAGGTGTCTTTCTGCCGTGGTGAGCGCGGGCAACCAAATGGACAACCGATCAATTCGTTTGATCCTGTGTCTGCGTGTAGACCAGCGCAAAACCGGCGCGATGATGAAGGAATAACGCGTTTCGGGAGAGGAAACGTTACCCCCAGCTATTCTTGCCTTGTTTGAGGAGGCGCTTTATCAAGGATGTCAGCTCCTTGCGCACGGTCTCGCGCCGAGCGCGTTGGCGTTCGACCAGGCGTCCGATGACGAATCCGTCACGGACTGTCGTTGCGCTTTTGAGAAAAGCGCGCAGGCTGACCTCAGCCTGGAGCGCATCCTGGTAGGTGCCCAACCGATCTTGGACTGCCCGGGCCCGCTTGATAAACCGCGAGGCCGGTTTGCCGGCGGACCACAAGGCCAGCTCCGCAGCATATCGCGCCCGCTTGGTCTTAATGCGGACCTCGTGCAGCGCCGCATCCTTCGGCGAGGTTCCCAGCTGCCGGACGGCCCGTCGCAACTTCTTGAACTCCCCGCTCGCCAGATCATGCAGCGTGAGCGGAGATTCCACCATGGCCGGATCGTGGGCAGCCTGTCGGATCCGTCGGATGAGCTCAACATATCGCGCGCTATTGAGCTCGGTGAGCAGCACCTGGTGCACGTGGTCCCGCTGGGAGCGCAGTTGCGTCACAAGCTGCACCAACAGCGGTCGGTCGCGGACATCGAGCCCGGCGGCGGCTTCGGTAAAGTGCGCGATCTGCACGTCCAGATCGCGCGCGGGTCCAAGCACCTGGCCGAGCCAGGACAGTTCGCCTTGAAGCGAGGCCGCCCAGTCGAGCAAGAGCACGGGCCGGGCCGCGCGCAGCACGGCGCGCAACCGGCGTGTGGCGACGCGCATCTGATGCAAGCTTTCAGGCTCCGTGCCGAGCCTGGTGCCGGGATCGTGCGCCAGGAGCCAGCGGACCTGTTGCGCCAGCGCCCAGCGCACATGCATCGCGACCGGGGCGTCCGGGGCCGGCGGCACATCGGGGGCCGGGGACGCCAGGGAGAGCGCGCGAAAGAGCTTGGGCCGGCCGTCGTGATCGCGGGCGCCTGTGCGACGGAGCAGTTGTTCGAGCTCCTCCAGCGCCGTAGCGTCGGGGCCCCGTTGCTCGATTTCCAATTCGCGAAATCGTTGGGTCACGCAACCGTTCATCAGTACCGCCACACTGTCCAGCGCGATCTCGGCCATCGGCGCGCGGTGGCGTCGGACGCGCAGCCCTGTTCGCCAGACCCGCACGGTGGCGACCGGGACGAGCTGGCCTGTTCCCAGATGGAGTGCGAGCAGTTCTCGAAACACCGCCGGTGGCTGATCGTGCCGATCGGCGAGTTCCACTTCCTGCCGGTCGAGACCCAGGGGAATCTTCAGCTGCCAGACCGTTTTGCCCCGCTCTGACCGGTGACGAAGGGTGATGCGTGCCTGTGCGAGATCGTGCGCGGCGGTGTCGTAGTAAGTGGAGGTCAGACGGCGTCGTGGCAGTACGATTCCGCCGGGTATGTCCGGCAGACGAAAATCGGAGTCAACGCAGAGCTTGATCTCGCGCTCGATGGTTGAAGAGGGTGCAGTGGAACGAGCGGGACGGGTCTGAGACATGCGATGAATCCTTCCGATATTGCGGCGGGATCCAGTGTGCTTGTGGCAACGAATGAATGCAAGGGGTGCTCTACCAATAGTCTGTCATGCAGCGGCGGGAAGAGGATGGCTCGAATCGGGATGGGCATCGGGAGGAAAGGATGTCACAGCTAAAAGTGAAAGGATACTCCGGCGACGAGATGAAACATGCTGTACATACCGCTGAGGCCGAACGCCGGATCAAAGTTCGTCACATTGGCGAGATTGTATTTGCCTTCGGCAAAGAGGCCCCATTCTTCCGTGACGAGCAACCTGGCTCCGGCAAGCGCATTGAGGCCAGGATAGACCTGACGGCTCTGGATGCTGCCGTTCGAGGATGAAAAATAGAAGGCGCCCCCTCCGATTCCGACGTAGGGCTGGAATACCGTTCCCGGATATCGGGCGATGACATTGAACGCCACCGTGGTCACACGCAAAGACGATTCCTGCAGACTCAAGGTCGATTTGTTGAGTGTATACGCCGGACAGTTAGGGAGAGGATTCGGAGGCTGACACAAAGCGGCGCTGGCTGGAGTATTGGGCTGGTAGGTGATGTCGTGCGTGGTATCGAGTTGTTGGGCTTTGATGGCCGGATTCGTAGTAAACGCTTCCAGTTCCACCCCCAGCCAGGGCAGCTTCTCGTCGGTAAAGAAATAGCCGACTTTCCCTCCGAAGATGGCGGAATTCTTCAGCGAGATATCCGAGGTCTTGAAGGTTTGGGTCAGCGTGCCGCGGCCGTTGTTATTGAGCGCGTCGTTGGCTTGTGGAAATTGCTGTTCGGCGAGCCGTTGTCCCAGCAGAGGCATGGTGCCGTCATTGAGCGATCCGGAGGTGCTGAGTCCCCCGTATCCTCCCGCGTACCACTCGGCGCCGACCGGTTGAATCCAGGCCCAGATGCACAGGAACGTCAGAACGCCGATGCGCAGGAAAAGTTGAATGTGAGACATGCGAGGAAATATCCTCTCTGTTGAGCGTGATCCATGGAGATCGATGATTGCTGAGACGCAAGAATGGCGGGGACTCGTGACGCCCCAGTTACGCCGATATTAAGTTCGGGTAAATTTGAAGGAGGGCGGAGAACTTAGCGCAGTTCATACGTCAACGTGGTGTTCTGAGCTGCGCGAACGACATCCACTTTGACCGTCCGTTCATTGACGACCTGATTGAACATGCCGAGCAGGCGACCGGGGTCTCGAATTTCCACCCCGTTGATGCGCTGGATCACATCGCCATACTGGAAACCGGCCTTGTCGAAGAACCCGCTGGGATTGACGAAATCGAGGCGAAATCCCTGCATCGCCCCGTTCTGAATATAGGGGACCGCGTGGGCCTGCAGGAGCAGCTTCGAGGGGTCTTTCACCGCCTCCACGACTTCCCGCCGGTCGAGCGTGCGCTTCGCGGGGGATACATAATTAGCAGGCGCTTGAGCCGGCATGCGGGACGGGGGCGGCGCCTCTTCGCTCTGAAGCAACGCCAGTCCGAGAACTTCTTCCTGATCGCCCTGGCGGATCAGAATGCCTTCCCGGCGAAGCTCGCTCACTTCTCCGACGTTCTCGATGATTTCACGCAGGCGCACCAGGTTCTGCCGTTTCGAGGCGATGTCTTCAACGACCGCGAATCCTTCCCCGCGAGCGTCGAGCATGGTGCCGAGCAACCGGAGTTTCAGCCCGATGTTGAGCGGCGGCCTTGCCGGTTTTGCCTGGGATTCGCCGGCCGGACCGGCGAACGCCTGCGCGGGGAGCTGGAAAAGGCCGCTGTGCGTGATCTGTTCCACAAACTGAATCGGCGTTTCCCCTGATGCGATCGTGCTGTCCGCGGTTACGGGGGGAGTGACCGCGTCCAACGGCATCGCCGTCAGCGAATGTGCCACAAAAGCGTTGATCGAATGCGCGACAAAAAAAGTGGCGATCAGAAGATACAGCAGAATCACGCACCGGCGGACAGTGATCGAAGGCATGGGCGTCATTATTCCTGGTGAATGGCGCGGTCGACATCAACCTAGGGCGAGCCGGGCGCAATAACAAGGGGTGACAGAGCCGTTTACGAGAAATTAACAAGGCCCCAAGTTGTCAGTAACGCCGGCGTAACATGTCGCCGATACTTTGATCCGCGAACGATGCGAAAGGGCCTTGTTCCAGAGCCGTCCGGAGTGCATGGCGGCGGGGTGGCCGGGCAAGAATCATCAGAGGAAAGCGATGGCACATGGGCAAGTGGTCTTGGGGAGCGTCGGTGGCGGGCGGTTTGATCGTGATCAGTACAGGATTCGGAAGCGCCTGGGGGGCCGCCGAGTTTCCCGTTCGGCCGGTGCTTCCGGAAAAGCCGGTGTTGCCGAGTCCGGCTCGACCGGCGTCGCCGGCAAAATCGCCCGCGGTGAATCGGGCGGCCGATCCTCTGCCGGCGCCTTCGTCCGGAGGTATCTCCGAGTCGGGCGAGGCCGGCGGGTTCGCCATTCGAGAATTCGTGGTTGACGGCAGCACCCTGCTCTCGCCGGCGCAGATCGACCAGGTGCTGGGCAAGTACAAAGGCCAGCACAAGAAGATCGGAGATGTCGAGCAGGCCCGGATCGAATTGGAGAAAGCGTATCAAAAACTGGGCTATCCGACGGTTCTGGTCGTCGTCCCGGAACAGACGGTTGAGGAAGGTTCGGTCAGGTTCAACGTGATCGAGGCTCGGCTCTTGCGCGTGGATGTCAAGGGGAACGAGTATTTTTCGCGCTCCAACATTTTGAGCAAGATGCCTTCGGTGCAGATCGGGGCCTTGCTCTATGAGCCGGAATTTGTGAAGCAGCTCAATATGGTCAATGCCAATCCTGATTTGAAGATAGCCCCCGTGCTGAAGCCCAGCAGCGAGCCCGGCATGGTCGATCTGGAATTGAAAGCGAAAGAGCGTATGCCGTTGCACGCCAAGGTCACCGGCGACAACAAGGGCCCGTTCACGACCCCGGCCGCTCGGGTCACATTCGAAGCGCAATACGCCAACCTGTGGGACGCCGATCATATTCTCACGGTGCAAACGACGCAGACGCCGACGAACTGGGGCGGGGTCCAGGCCTATGGCTTCAGTTACGTCGCGCCGCTGAGCTGGCCGGATCATCTGTTGGCGGTGTATGCCTCGAAGGTCAGCAGCAACTCGACGCTGGCCGGCACCTCTCTGCCGATCGGCGGCGGCGGCGATATCGCGGTGGCCGGCAACGCGACCGTCGGCGGCTTTCGATATCTCTTTCCGATTTTCAAGGGCGGCAAGGCGACGCATCAAATATCGCTCGGGGTCGACTTCAAACGGTTGGAGAAAACCGAAGCGACATTTCCGGGGAACCTGGGAACGATCATTGTGTTGAGCCCGATCCAATATACACCGGCGTCGGTGGGCTATACGGGTACCTATCCCGACGCCCTTGGAACGACCATGTTCACCGTCTCGGCCACCGGATATGCGGCAGGGCTGATTCCCGGCGGGCGAAAGCGCGACTTCCAGGGAGACCCCAACGATCCCGATAATTTCCCCGGCAACCGCGCCGGATCGACCGGCACGTTCGGCGTGGTCAAGACCGGCCTCAGCCGGATACAGCCCCTGCCGATGGACTTTCTGTTCTCGGCCAGGATCGACGGTCAAGTGGCGAGCGAGCCGCTGATTCCGGCGGAACAATATTTCGCCGGAGGAATGGATACGGTGCGCGGCTACATTCAAAACGAAGCGCTGGGAGACAACGCCTTGTTCTGGCGCGCGGAACTGTACACGCCGGACCTGCCGTCCATTCCGATCGATTATTTCTGGCAACGGCGGCGCAGTTCTGAGGTGAAAGCCACCATCAAGCTGGTGGCTTTCTACGACTATGCCAGGCTCTGGACGAAAGAGGCGCCGATCGGCCAGCAAGATATCTCACGGCTCGAAGGCGCCGGCGCCGGCCTGCGGATGAAGATCGAGCCGATCAACCTGAGTCTCCAGTTCGATCATGCTGTGGCGCTGCAGCCGACCGGAACCACCAAGCGCGGCGACATGTTTTCGCATTTTCTGGTCAGCATTGGATTTTAAGCCGGTCGAGGAGAATCGCGATGAAGATGAATAGGACCACGCGCCGGGTGAATGCCATACGCCGCAAGGCGGCGGTAGGATTGGTTTGGATACTGTCCGCGAACCTGGCGCTGCCGGTGCAGGCCGCCGTCACGATCACGGAAGTCGTTCACGGCGGGGTGACCGTGCAAGCGCCGGTCACGAGAATCGACGGAAAAGTAGTGACCGAAATCGCGCAATCGACGGCGAGGGCCATCGTGCACGCGAGCGATTTCAATATCGCGCCGAATCACATCGTCAACATTACACAGCCGGTCGGAGGCTGGATGCTCGCCCGCGTGTTCGGGCCTGCGACGCAGATAGACGGAGCGCTGAACGCGACGGGGTCGTTCATTCTGCTCAACCCCAACGGGGTCTTCATCGGGCCGGGAGGGCAAGTCAACGTCGGTGGCATGTTCGCCGCCTCGACGCTCAACCTCAGCAACGGCAATTTCCTGAACGGTATGTACTTATTTCAGGACAGCGGGACGAACGGTGTCATCAAAAACGCCGGCACTGTCAATGCGGGCATCGAAGGCGTCTATCTGTTCGCGCCGAACGTGGAGAATGCGGCGACCGGCATCATCACCAGCGCGAACGGCCATGTGTCGTTGGGAGCGGGAAACACGGCCTTTCTCTCCAATCGCCCGGACGGGAAAGGCTTTCTCTCTCAGGTGACGGCCCCGGCCGGCGAAGCCTTGAACCTGGGTTCCCTCTTCGCCGACGGCGGTCAGGTGACCATGGCCGGGCGCGTGGTGAATCAGTCCGGCATCGTTCAAGCCAACAGCGTCGTGCAACGCAACGGCCGTATCGAGTTGGTGGCGAGCGAACAGGTGGTCTTGGCAGCAGGGAGCCGGACCATCGCCCAAGGAAACGCCGCCGGTGCGCATGGCGGGACGGTCATCGCAAAAGCCGCGACTCGCGATCAAAGCGGTAATCGAACCGGCGGAACTGTCGCAGTCGAATCCGGCGCGACGGTCGATGTGACGCCCGGCGCCGGAGGCGTGGCCGGTGAGGTCTGGCTGGGTGGAACCGCCGTGAGCCAGAATGGGATGGTCCTGGGCACGATTCACCGGCTCATTCCCGATCAGGTGACCCTGTCCGACGGGGAACTCTTTTCTCTCGCGCCGGGCGTGGCGCGCGGAGAAGTCAACGTGCTGGCGATGGACGATATAGACGTTGAGACCACCGCTCCCCTCGATGTGCTGGGGCTTCCGTTCGGTCAGGCAGCGACGTTTCATCTGGACGCAGGCCGCCACCTGAAGTTTACCAACAGCGATTTTAAATCGTTCGGGGGCCAATGGCACATAGTCGGCCGCGCGGGGAAAGATGTCACTATCACGGCCTCGGAGATCAGCGCCGCTTCGCGCGGGAGCATCCATCTTCATGGGGGTGGAAGTTTGTCGCTCGTCGACGCGTCGGGCAGGACGGCAAAAGTCAACACGGCCTCCGGTGGCGGCGATGTCAGTCTGACCGCCGTCGGGGATGTGGTGCTCCCCGGTCCGTTTGGAACCGTCAGCGACGACGGACTCACTCTGCCGGGAGTGCACATTGGTATTCCGGGCAACCTCACGGTCCGGGCCGGAGGAGATATCCGTGGATCGGGCGGCAGCCGCGACACGCGGGGCCCGGGCTTCACCTTGCAGGGTGGTACGGCGGATCTGGCGGCAGGACGGGACATCGGATCCGAGCAGACTCCCTTAAGCATTGTGGTGGGGGGGCTGGTGACGAACCCGGACGGCTCATCCGGCGTGACGAAAACGGACGTGTCCATCAAGGCCGGCCGGTCGTTGTATTTCGGATTAGCGGAAGACTACGGCCTCCGGGAGTTCCAGACCTTGACGGCCGACAGCCGCTTGACCCTCATCGCCAGGACCGGAGACATCCTGATAAAACCGGGAAAGGTCACCGGAAGCTTCGCGCAAGCGAGACGCATTTTCCCGGCCTCCTTTACCGCGCAAGCTGACGAAGGCAGTGTGATTTTTGAAACCGGAACGACGCCACTTTCCTTCTGGCCTTCCAGCACCGGGGACATCAGGATTCATGCGAAGCAGGACATCAGGGGGCAGGGATCGGTCGAACAGGTGATCGATTTCAATTCGGTCTTGATCTTTGTGGGGACCCCGGGAGATCCAGCGGCCCACTATGTCCGGATCGGCCGGGACGAGGCGCTGGCTGACCCGATTTTGGCCCGCTGGTTTGCGCAGTATGGAGACCTGAGTTTCGTCAACGGGGCTCCGCTCAATCCGCTTCCCGGCAACATCGTGCCTCCGGCGAATGTGCAGAACAAGCCGACGGTCACGGTGCGAAGCCAGACCCCGGCGGTCATTCGGCTGAACGGGGGAGACGTCGATGCGTTGATGGGAACCACCTTCAATACCGAATCCGAGCTGTCTGCCGTGTTGAATCCCAACCCGCCGCTCCCGGCTTCTGCGGCGCCTGCCCGGTCGGTAAGCCTGACGACGGAGACCGGGGATATCAGCCGGCTGCAGCTGGATTTTCTGAGCTACCGATTCTGGAAAGAGGTCGTGCTCTCCGCCGGTCGGGACATCCAGGGATTGTTTGCCAAGTTCCTCGTCCCGCTCCTCTCTGGGGGAAATCCAGCGGTGCGGGTCCATGCCAAAGGCAACATCGATATGAAAACGGAGAACGGCAACGCCGGCATGATCTTTGTCGGTCAGGGGACGGGAGAGATCCGGGCCGGTGGCAACATCGATCTCGCGAACAGCGCCGGTATCGAGCACAAGTCGAGAGATGGAGTCAGGTCCGAGGAGCTACAAGGAGGTCTGCTCGACATCGGTGCCGGCGGCAATATCGAAATGACTGAATCGCGGCTCTCGACGGTCAACGGAGGGAGCATTTTTATCCATGGAGCGGACGGAGTCCGGATCGTCGACGCAGCAGGACGGCCGATCCAGGGAGCGGTGGAGACGAAGGCGGTGCTGATCGATCACGCCGGGACGAAAGTCCTGGCCCTGCCCGATCAGCAGGGAACCGCGGCGCCGGTTCAGGCCTACAAGACGAACCTTCCCGTGGATCAGGCCAATCCGGGCCAAGCGCTGTTCACGCCTCAGGACGTGACCAATGGCCAGGTCGAATTGGTCTGGAAGCCGCTCTTTGTTGAGCAAACCGGCCAGTTGTTTCTGGTCGGCGGAGAGCGGGTAAAACAGGGAGATCAAATCGGCTTCAATCAGAAGGTCGTTCTTGTGGATCTCAACCCGGCTCGCGCGGCCGACGGCAGCGCCATCCTGGCGAACGGCCGTCCGGCGCTCATCGACGGCAAGCTGGCGCTGCGCGTCGATGGACAGACCGTCGCGATCGTCTCCCCGGTCGGCGGCAAGGTCAACGTCGGAGGGAACGCCGGGAACCGGGCGGAACAGACCGGCATCACCACATTACGCGGCGGCAACATCACGCTCCTTTCTACAGGTGATGTAAATGTGAATAAGTCGCGGGTTGGTACTTTCAATACGGGCGACATCATAATTAAATCAACCTCGGGAACGATTAATGCCGGCAGTGGCAGCAAGAATGAAAGTTCGATCTTTCTCATTGATAACGGAGACGGGACTAATACGGTTGCCACGGTTCCGGGCAGCGGGATCTTTACCTGGCATCGGGATGATCCAGACTTGACGAAATTGCCGTTTCCTTCGTTCAACACCCCCCAGATGGACGCGCTCTTTGCCCGCATTACCAAGCGCAGGTTTCTCGGTCGGGATGCAAGCGATCTGGTAGTGGAATTTGATCGGCTGACGGCCCTCCGCAAGGTGGAATACGACGTGATCTTCGAGAATTTCATTACGACGCCGAGAGGTCCGAAAAACCTTCCGTTGCAGCTTGGGGATATCTCCTTGATTGCAGCGAAGGACATTGATGTTCCAGAGGCAGGCATCAGGGGAAGGCGAATCAATTTGGAGGCGGGAGACGCCCTCAATCTCCTGGGTGGGTCGATCATCGGAAAGACCACGTTCAGCGCGTCGTCGGTATCCGGATCTCTCGGCGCCTTCGCAGGCGCCGCGGCGGGTTCGGTCGGCGGCGCCTCCGTGTCGGCGGCCGGCGGCGCGGGTGGCGGCTCGGTCGGCGGATTGAGCGGGGCCACCTCGACCGTGTCGGCCACGGCATCCAGTACCAGCAGTACGTCCTCCTCGGCGTCGAAGGCTGTGGAACAGGTACAGCAAACTGCTGCGGAATCGACTGGATCATCGGCGTCGAATCCCGGGAAGCAAGTTGCGTCCAACGACAGTGGAACGGACAAGAAAACGCAAATGGCCAGGTCGGTGCAAATGAAACGGGGTGTGGTGATTCAGGTAGACGTGAAGCCGCAAGCCCAACCGCAACCGGGCAGCTAATCGAAAGGACAACGCAGATGGAAACGAGTTCAGGAGGCGTAGCGTTCGCGCTGAGCCATGCGACGCTTGAAGGGAAGATTACGATCTCCGTGCTGCTGTTTTTCTCGCTGGTGAGCTGGACGGTGATCATCAACAAGTTCCGGCAGTTGAGCAAAGCGAAGAAGCGGAACGGGCTGTTCCTTGGCTACTACTCGAAGTCCAAAGGTCCCCTGGTCGTGTTCGGCAAGGGCCCGATCAAACAGCTGCAGGGATCGCCGATGTACGACGTCTATTATGGCGGCTGCGAAGAACTCAAGGTGCAGCAGGAAAAGTATGAGGGGGACAAGATTCCGCATCACGGCATGAGCGCCGTGCGGATTGCGTTGGAGCGCGTGCTTGGTGAGGCGGCGGTCAGCCTTGAGTCCGGCATGATCGTGCTCGCGACGGCCATCAGCGGCGGGCCCTTTATCGGACTGCTCGGCACCGTCTGGGGCGTTATGGATACCTTCGCCGGCATCGGCAAGGCGCAGTCGGCTACTCTTGCGACCATGGCGCCGGGAGTCGCGTCCGCGCTTATCGCGACGGTCGCCGGCCTGATGGTCGCGATCCCCTCCCTCTTTTGCTACAACTTTCTCGTGACCAAGACGAAAACGCTGACCATGGAACTCGATAACTTCGCGGCGCATCTCGAAACCGTCTTCATGACGGACTATCTCCAGGAGAAAAAAGGCGCCGCGGCCGAAGCGGAAGATCCCGAAGACTACCGCCCGGGGGGACACCGCCAGGAGGCCGAGCCGTCCTCAGCGGCGACAGGACACTAACAGGATGCTGAAAAAGTCCGCCAGCGGCGTTCCCTGCCTTCGCCGAAGCGCTTCGCGCAGGCAGGTCGCGTCGCTCAGGGGCTCAACGTATACAAGAGTCGACTTGAGGCAAAGGGCCTATCCGCTCGCATGAGATCGAAGCGAGCGGGTCAAGCGAGCTTGGTATGTACCTCTTCGCTCGCTGCCGCCTTGCCCGCGGAACGGCGCGTCTCGGCGCGCCGGGGTTGGGCGGGTGAGAACAGCAGCCATTTTGAGCATCCTGTGCGGTGTGACCCACTCGCCGATGTCTGAAAGGAAGATATGAGACGATTTTCACGAAAAAGTCACGGCGCCGTTGCCGATATCAACATGACTCCCTTGCTCGACCTGGCCTGGGTGCTGCTCGTGATTTTCATCATCACGACGACAGCGGCGGTACAGGGGATCGAGCTGAAGTTGCCGGAATCCACTCCGCACGAAACGGAAATGGAGACCACCACGCCGACGCTCTCCGTGAAGAAAAACGGCGATATTTACATGGATGAAGAGAAGGTCAAGATCACGGAACTGGAAAAGTTGATTCGCGATCTGAAAGCCGCCAAAGGCGGCAAGTTGCCGCTCGTGCTCCGCGGCGATTCCGGCGTGGAGTACAAACATGTCGTCGCGGTGCTCGACATTCTCCAGCGGATTCCAGTCGAGGATTTGGCCATCGCCACGAAACCATTCAATGAACCGTAGCAGGATGCTGAAAAAGTCTGCCAGCGTTAATGGAAGGTTAAGGCTGAGGCTGAGTTCAGAAAGTCTGGATTTTGCTCAACCTTAACCTTGACCTCAGCCTAGTCTCATCTCGCTCGCTACGGCCTTGCTGCCCAGTCTTTTTGAGCATCCTGCGGTAGTCCACGAGTGACGGATCATGGCTGGTTATAAGGGATTTGAAAAAAAGAAGAGCAAGCTCGGTACGACGCTGTTGATCGTCGGGCTGGTGCATGTCGGCATCGGTGGCGGACTCTATTGGGTGGCGCAGACCCAATGGGGGCAAGACCTGATCAAGGTCTATAAGCTCAACGCGTTTAAGAAGGAAGAGCCGCCGCCCCCGCCGGAAAAGGAACCGGAGCCTGAGCCGGAACCGGAGGCGCCCAAGCCGGAGCCGAAGCCGCAGGAAGCGCCGCCTCCACCGCCCCCTCAGCAGGCCGACGCGCCACCGCCCCCTAAAGCGTCCGACGCGCCGGGACCGCCGCCGGTGAGCACCGATCCGTTTGCCATCGGGAAAGGCCGGGGCCGCTTCGCCGGCTACACGGACATTTTGACGGCATCGATTCAATCGAAGTATCAGGCGCCCCCGTCGCTCCCGGACGATCTGGAGTATGCCGTGCTGTGCGAATTGGTGATCGATGAGCAGGGGCGGGTGTTGCAGTTCCGCCTCATCAATTCGTCCGGCAGTCTCCTCTTCGATCAATCCGCTCTCGATGCGCTGGCCAAGGTGACGGACGTGCGTCCGCCTCCGCCGGGGATGGATCATACGATCGTTGTCAAATTCTTTCCGCCGACATAGCAGGATGCTGAAACAGCCCGCCAGCGGCGTTCTTATCATCCGTGAAGCGTTCCTCGTGAAGCGTATCTCGCGAGCGTGCCTCCGCCGATCTTACAGTGAGAGACGAACGACGCTTCACGAACCACGGGCACAGCAGGCGGCCTTGCTGGAGCATCCTGCAGTAGTTCATCGGCCGGTTGTTTCCCAGTCTTTATCTAAAATTTACCCTTCCCACAAGCTCCGTTGATCGCTCGGTAATCCCACCCGCGTACAACTCCTCCTGTGCAGGCGGATGGCCTTTTGGGCTTCGCCCGATCCGCAACACAGCGGCAACGCACTGTTAACGGCTCTCGAATAGGGGGATGACGTGGCTGTAACACGAGTAGGAGAGAAGGGTAGTGCGATCCAGAGACGGATCGCGCCCCGTTCTCGATCAGAGAGGGGGTGAGCGGCGCAAGGCATGCGACGTGTCGATTGAAGACAGGTGTGGATCGGTCGGACAGATTCATTTTTCACTGAGGAGGAGCGTTATGCAAAGACAGGGTACAGTAAAGCGGCTGGCGGCTGCCGTCATCGCCGTGACTGCCATGGCCGTAATGGGCGGGCCATCAAGCGCCTTGGCCCTCGGGTTCAACTTCGGGGACCTGGGTTTCTATGTGTATGGAGGAAACGATCAGCGCTACGAGAGCTTCGGGACCGGATCGAGCAGTCCGGTGTTGGAGGGAACCTCCACGACCACTCGCAACATCAGTAGCGACCTGTCCACCTTGAACGCCGGCGCGGCGACCGGGTTGCGGTATTCGGTCATCGGCTCGTCGACGGACGGCCTCACGTTCTATGTGTCGTCGCCCAACGCCACGATTACGGCGTCACAAGCCAATAACAGCTTTGCGGCGAACGCGCAGGGCGAATTCCTCTTCTGGGCCGGGCAGCATGCCGCTCAGACCGGCGGCGTCGGAAACCCGCTGGCCAACAATCCGTCGATCACCGCGGCTTCCGCTCCCCATTCGTTCACGAGCATTCTTGGAACGGCCGGGGTGCTCAACGGCCAGGTCGGGTTCAATACCCATGGGACACTCGGACAACTGTTGAATATCTTCGCCGTCAACGTCGATGGCGCGACCACTGAAACCTATACGCGTATTGCCACGGCGCTCCTGACGCCGGAAGGCGCGCTGACGATCACGCCGACGGCTGTGCCGGTGCCGGCTGCGGTGGTGTTGTTCGGGACCGGGCTGGTCGGACTCGTGGGTCTGGCTCGCCGCAAGATGCAGGGGCTGGCCGCCTAAGCGGTACCGCCTCGCTGTGAATCGGATATCCGAAAATTCATTGAGACAGAATAACAAGGAGCAACTCAATATGAAGTCCATGAAGACATCTTTGGCGATCGTTGCCGGGCTGGCGTCGATCGCGGGCATGGCAGTGTCGGCTCACGCCCAAACCGCGTTGAATATCGCCGGCGCCTCCGCCGCGAAACCTTTCGTCGAAGAAACTCCGATCACCCTCTGCGATAACCCCACCGGGCCGGCCCCCACTCAGGTGGGAGGCGCGGTCGCGCCCCGTATTTATATGGACGGCTCGTTGGGTCCGGCGGGAAACCGTCTGGCGAACGCCAAGTTCATTACCTGGGTCTGCGAAGCCACCAACGCCAATGTCGGTTTACCGAGCATCGTGGTGCGGTATCAATCGACCGGCTCTTCCGATGGCATCGATAAGCCGAACGCATTCCCGACGGTCAATAATGACGGCGTGACGCCGAACCCGGTCGCCCGTCAGGTGTTTGTGCTCGAAAATCCTGCGTCCTGCGGCGCGCCCACGACGGATTTGGATGCGCTGGGGCGGACCAGGCAATTCTTCCCGAGCTGTACACAGTTCAGTGCGAATCCGACCACGAATCCAGCCGGGGCTTTGGTCGTGAATTTGGGTGTGTCGGATGTGGCCGCAAGCTCATTCGGTCAGACTTCCGCCGGATGGAACGGCGGCACTTTGCAGGGTCCTATCGTCGTCGGTCCCCGCGCCGACGGCAACATTACGTCAAGCCGTCCGGTCGTCGTGCCCTTTTCCATCGTGGTTGGCAGCGCGGTCAAGGTGATTAATCCAGGAACCGGTTCCGTGATCGGCCCGGTGCGCAACCTGACCCAATTGCAAGTCGAGGCCCTGTTCTCCAGGAACGTGACCCGTTGGACCCAACTGAACGGGCTTGGCGCGGACACTAACGGAGATGGAATCGTCAACGGCGGTGATAACCAGACTGTCATCCTATGCACCCGCCGCGCCGGATCGGGCACCAAGGCAGCCTTCGATCAGACCCTGATGAAGGATGCGAACGAGCATACCGGCCAGTCGCCGGTGAACAGCGGAACCTTCAACCTGACGCTGGGCACGCCGGCGACTCCGACGGCCGGACCGACCACTTTGTCCGGCATCTCCAATAACGATGTGCGCGACTGTGTCCAGGGCAATCCCAGCCCGACCATTCCGTCGAACGATCCGTTCCCGTTCCCCGGAGCGCGCCCGGCCCATCCCAGCGCCGTGGCCTATATGGAAGCTGAGCAGGCGGCCACAGTGAGCCCGGCCGCCGGTTATGTCGTAGCGGTGGATGGCGGCAAAGCCCGCCGCAATGATACGTTCAACGGGCATGTGCCCCCGGCTGCCGAAGCGGTCTATGCCGGCAACGAAAAAGAAAATCTTCGTTGCGGCAAGGCGCAATACTGGGTGTTCGAATCATTCAACACCCGCAACGTGCCTCCGGCTCCGGCGGCGGAGCAGCAGTTGATCACGGCGTTTCTGACCCAGGCGGAGAGCCCGAACATCATCAACAATCTCCCCAACGTCGGACGCTACTGGGTCTCGCCGCAGGAAATGCATGTGACGAAGACTCAAGACAAGGGCCCGATGAACTGGAAGGCGAACGTTTCCGGTGTGCCGGCCTGCCTTACCGCTGTAAACGATCAACCGTAAACAGCGCTCACTTTGAAGGGAAGTCCGATGCACCCGCATCGGGCTTCCCTCTCAACCCTTGGGCTTATTTACGGTGTGCTGGGTATCGGCCCGGCAGAGGGGAGCAGAGACCATGACGGCCAAGCGTCAGCGAAGTATCACAGGGTGCGTGACGGCGATTTTGATGGGGGTCGTGCTGTGGATTAGTGCAGCTCCCGCGCAGGCGGCGTCGGTGTCGCAGCTCGATATCACTGGCGGATCGGTCAATCTAAATTTCGGCGTGCTGGGGTCGGTCTCCGGCACCTTCACGCAGAACGGGCAGTTGGTCATGGGGCAGTATCAGCCTCTACCGAACATCTTCCAGCCGGTCACCATTGCGGGCCATACGTTTTCGATTTTTACCAGCAGCCAGGCGTTTCCCGGCACTCCGGGCGGAGCGCCGGTGCCGACCGGCTCGACGGCGGGATCCACGATAGCGGTCGATCTCACTGCGCTGTTCGCCGGTGTGACGGGTCCATATATGAATGAAGCGTCGCTGAATGTCGGCGGCAACGCCGCCGGCACGTTTAATGAACTGACGAACGCCTTCAATGTGTCTTGGACCAAGTCGTTTACGGGATACAACATTCCGTTCTTGCAGTCCGGCACGTTTTCTCTCCAAGGCTCTGCCCAGCTCGCGGCAGTGCCGCTTCCCGGTGCGCTGTTGTTGTTCGGCAGCGGCCTGATGGGAATTCTGGGCTTCCGCAAGACCCACCAAGTCCTCTAGTCTCTCGGGCCACGATCGGCCCGCTTGTCCCGGCCCCCGTCGCAGCGATCCTGTAGCGGGGGCCGGTGTCTTTTTCCGCCACTCCAGCTTCTGCATCTCCTCCCGGACACTTTAAGCGATGAACGGTAGATTGTTCCTACGAGTGGCCAGTCTCGTGTGGACTGCTGCCATTTGTGCGAGAGCGACCAGCGGAAGGGGTTGCTGGAACACATTGTGCTTGGCCGGGCCGTGCGAGGGCGGGTGTTCGCGCCGATGACAAAATCTTGATCGAAAGTTAATCGAACCAGGATCAAAAGTTTACACGGTTGTTATTCATGGCTTCCAGAATGGGTTTGCCGGGATGTTCAGATCCGTGGCTTGTTACGAAATGCAACCTAGAACGGATTCATCGAAGCGCATCGGTTCATTTTTACCCGCCTACGCAGGAAGCCATGGAGGAATACGAGCGGGTGTCCTCCGAAGCCTTGGCGAAGGAGGACATGCTTCCAGCCTTCGTAGCCTTGTCGGCTACTACGGCGGAGTAGGCTCGGCGGGTTCCGCCGAAGTCATCAACAAAAGGGACCACGGCTGTAAAGCCGTGGGGCTCCACATTCACACCGGGGCGCACTCACAGAGTGCGCCTCACAACAAAAGGAGTTCGCGATGAAAAGTTTACTCGCAATGACGATGGCGGTGGTCGCAACGGCGGCGATGTCGGTTGTGGGGCTGGAGGGCCGCGCTCACGCGGTCTCGATCGGCCAATTGGAATTCACCTCGGGCGCGGTGAATTGGACCGGCGAACATGGCCGCACGCTCGACCGGCTGTTCGACCGTGATGGAGTCATCAAGATGGGATCGTTTCAGTCGATGACGGAGATCGTGGATCCGATCAGGAAGCAATGCACTACCTTTTCTCTCTTCACCAGCGGCATGACCGGCGCTTCCGCGCCGTCCGCCACGATCAACGGGTCGTCGCTGAGCGTCGATCTCTCATCGCTCTTTTTCGGCTGGAGCCGCGGTAGCGAGGTGTATGCCTGGAACATCGGCGGTCTCGCCAAGGGATTGTTCAACCCGGAGACTTCGGAATTCAGCCTGTCCTGGAATCATCTCTTTGAGCGCGGCGCGTTCAAGGGCGAGCACGAGTGGTCGCGCAAGGGAGGGCAGGACCGGAACGCCACGTTCTTCCTGCAGGGCAAAGCGGTCGGATTGACCCCGGCGCCTGTGCCGGTTCCTGCCGCATTTCTGTTGTTTGCCAGTGGTGTGATGGGAGTAGGTGGCTTGGCCTGGAAGAAGCGCCGTGAGCTGACGGCCTAGCAGGACGCTGAAAAAGTCCACCAGCGGCGTTCCGTGCACCGTGAAACGTGAAGCGATCGGAAAATGAAGATGATCACTATCGGGAGGAGTGTACAGCGCTCCTCCCGGCCCGTTCAGGACGTGGGTTCCAGACGAGTCGATCCGAGCAGGTTGTTAACCCGCATTATTCATGACGGTTCGTCGCGAAATCGTCGAGCCACGTCGCGAGAGCGGCGCGCGGAGCCGTGAGGACCGGAGGCGTACTCGTGCAGTCCGTCGAGGGTCCGAGGGGCGAGCCCGTCGACCGAAGGCTTGTCGCAGCAGCGGATCGGCGATTGCAGCAGAAACGCTCATGAATAATGCGGGCTAAGGGTTGCTGGCGGCGGTAGAGGAGGGCTTGAAGCAGAATTGCCGATCGGTCGGGCCTCCCGCCGCCGCCCAGAGAGAGACCGCACGTCCCACTTCCGCCCTGATCCTCAGGCAGACCCACTCGGCGTCGATCTGATTGAAATATCCATAGCCGGTTTGCCAGGGTGGCAGGAGTGCCAGCGTGGTCCAATGGGGATCGACGGATCCACTGATCTCGATCCGATAGGAGGGGCCGACAGCGCCGCCAGGGTGGCCCCATGACAACCTGAAGCCACGAGGATATGCCGTCAATCTAACCGCCTCCGGTTCATACAGGATGGTCGGCGCGAGAATCGGCTGGGCAATCGTCGGAAGTTCCGCCGGTCGCATGCAGAATTGGCGATCGGTTGGTCCGCCGGCCTGCGCCCACTCGGACACAACCGTACCGCGTTCCCCTCTCATCCGGTAGCAGACCCACTCTGCGCCGGCCAGCGGATAGAACGAAAATTGGGTAAAGCCTGGCGGCTGAACGATGACCGTCGTCCACGCTGGTTGCAGTGAACTGGAGATTTCCACTCGGTGTGACACCTGAGGCGTATTCATATCGGCCCAGAGGAGGAGCACGCCGTTCGTCGTATTGGTCAGTCGGGCCGAGGACGGTTCGAGTAGTTGGGCCGGCAGCACCGGGTCCGGCCATCCTACGATTTCAAAGGGGACGGCCTGCGCCGGGGTGCTTTCGTTCCCGCTGTGATCGTAGGCCGTGACCGTGCCGAACCATTGGCCGTTTTCCGCTGCGTCGCCTTCCGAACAGCGAAAGGCGGTGCGCAGACCCACGTCTCTCATCCGGGTGAGCTGGTTGAGACTCCGTCCCATATAGACCCGGTAGCCGGCCAGATCGGATTCAGTATTCGGATTCCAGGCCAGCGCACAGTCCCGATAGGCCACCGGGCCGGCCGCATCGGCTTGGTCAGCGAAGCCTGGGCAGCTCGCGAGCAGGGCGCAGACCGTCAGAATATATCGCAGAGTCAAGAAGGGTCCAGTGTTCATATGTTTCGTCTCCGTACAACCGGTATTCAACGTGGGGGGCGCCGGTTACAGCCGACAGCGAGTCTCTGTAAATAAATCGTTACAAAATCTATGTAGGCCGCATCTGCCCGAGGAATTCGCCGTCGAGTTCCAGGCTGAGGGTACTGAAGCCTAGGGGCAGGTCCCGTGCCGGCCCAAGGCCGGCCGGCTTCCCGGATCGAGTGGAAAGTTCGCTTATCTGCAACCAGGCCTTAACGAATCCGTAACAGCGGGAGCGTAGGGTTTGCGATTGATTACCTTCGATCGGTCCCGATGAAGGAAGGCGTTCCATGCTCGTCGCATTTGTTCTCTTGATTGTGGCCCTGTTGGCAAAGGATGCGACGCCGCTCGGCGACCGGTTCGTGCTCCGCGCCTTGTCGGAAGGGACGGCGTTAGCCGTCGGCGTAGGATGGCTCGCTCTATCCGGGGGACGCATCTTCAATCGGTGGCACATGGTGTTGGGTCTCTATTTCGCCGCTTTGGTGTTTGCAATCCCCCAAGCCATGAGTCCGTTGTTTGTCTCCTTGCAAATTCTAGCTCTGGCGGCGATCCTCCTGTTCGCGCTGGCCTTTCTGGATGCGGCGAAACTCGACCCTCGACAACCCCTCTTTGTGGCCCGGACGATGCTCATCGCCCTGACAGTGGTGTGCCTGGTCAGTCTCCTGCTGCGGCTATGGCATCCGGCGCTTACGTTTGAACAGACGTTCGAGGGGCCTCGATTCCGGGGACTTTTCAGCAAACCCGCGATGATGGGCGCAGCTTCCGGACTCCTGTTCGGACTCTGCCTGTTTGTCCCGTGGCATTGGAGCATACGAGTTATCGGTATCGCCGCAAGCCTCCCCTGTCTCTTTCTGACCGGTTCACGAACGTTCTGGGTCGCGGCCACAGTCAGCATGGGCGCGGCGGGGATTCGGTATGTGCGCTGGCGCCGGGCGTTCGTGCCGATGGTCGCTGCGCTGATTGTGACGGTACTCTGTCTGGGAATCGTGATCGGCACACAAATGACTCCGGCGCAAGGGGCAAAGATTTTCAGGCAGGACTCGATTGAAAATCTGTCCGGACGGACGGCGATGTGGGCGCAGGCGCTTCAACGGTACTGGGAGCATCCATGGCTGGGCTACGGGTTCACGGCCGGCGGGGTGGTGCTCGATGAAAGCGGTTGGAGGGGGGCAGGGGGCGCATCGTCCAACTCGCCGTCGCAGGGAGCGATCACCCTCCACAACGGATATGTGCAGGCCCTCTTGGATTCAGGGGGGATCGGCGCGGCGTTGTATGTGGCGGTGATTCTCTCCGCGCTGCTGTGTTTTCTCCGGTACGACGGCGCGAAACAATATGCCGCCGAGTTCTATTGCCTCCTCTTTCTAGCGATCGCCAACCTCGGTGAAACAGTGATCTTTGGAGCAGCGGTGCTGCACGGGGTGTGGTTTTGGTATGTCACGGTCCTGGCGCTCACGCTTCCCTCCCTTGCACCCCGATCCCCTTTGCCAGAGCGGGCAGACCCTGTGAGGCGGGAGGCCACACGAGGAGCGGAGGCAGGGTGGGTTCTCACGCCGGGAGCGCCGGAGCCCAGACGCTTTCCGCTGGTGCAGTCGAGGGAGACCCGGTTATGAGCAGGCTTGCGATCGTGCTATGGCTCGCGTTGATGGCGGCTGCGGGTCCCACGAGTGCGAATGCCCAACCGCCGCAAGGAATCGCGGGAGGACCGATGGCCGGGAAGCGCGCGATTCTGGATGAAACGTTTCAATTCTGGACGACCCGCGATGCTGCCGATCGCACCCTGGGTCGCATCAAAGAGGCCGGATTCAATGTGTATATTCCGGTCGTGTGGTATGGAGCAGGCACGACGTGGCCTTCCCGACTGGCTCCCTGGGATCCCGCGCTGACGGCGCAGACAACAACAGGATTCGATCCGCTTCGCTATGTGATCGAGAAGGCGCATGCGCTGGGGATCGAGGTGCATCCCTGGTTCACGGTCGTGCTGCGCCGGTCCGATCTTTCCCCTGATTTTGCGCTGCAGGGAGTGCTGGAGGGCGGCAAGCTTGGCATGTTCGACGTGCACAATCCCTATTTCCAATCTTGGATCACGGATCTGATCGTCGAGGTTGCGAACCGCTACGATGTGGACGGCATCAATCTCGACTACATCCGCGCCATGGGGATGTGTCGTACGACCACGTGCGGGGCCGAGTATCACGCCCGGTATCAGCGAGACCTCGAGAAAGACGCGTTGTTGTTTCGTGTGGCGCCTCGCATGGTTCCATCCCTGATCGAGTATCAAGAATCAGCCGTCACCGGCCTGGTTCGGAAGATTGCCGGGGCTGTGCGGGCCGTCAAGCCACGCGTGGTCATCAGCGCCGATGCCTATCCGGACCTGACGGATTATCTCAACGGACAGAACGGTGTGGAGTGGGTGAATCGCGGGTATATCGACGTCCTTTTCCGCATGGACTATGACAAGTCCATCAACGGTATCGGCACAGAGGCGGTTCGGTCGCGCCTTAAGAATCCGGACCGGCTGACGGTTATCGCCGGCAACTATGACCTCGTTCAAGAAGGCGCGTTGCCGCGGTCGGGACGATGGCTTGTAGACACGTTGCACGGGATCGCGTCCCGCTGGCCTCAATCCGGCGTGGCCCTGTATCTCTACAATCAACTGTCCGACGAGCAGGTAGAGGCCTTGAAGTTCTTCGATCGGCGCAGGCCGGCCAATGATCTGGACGCGCCGAGGAATGTCCAAATCCGTTGAGGCCGCGGCGAAGGGGAGTCGAGATGTTGACGATGCTGCACATAGTTGAAGTCTTGACGCCCTTCGGCGGTGTGCCTGTCAAGTTGCTCCGGCTTGCTGAAATGATCGATCAGGAGCGGAGCCGGTTGGTATTCTCTGTGTTTCAGCCGGCGACGCTCGATGATGTCATCAGCCGCTTAGGTTCGCGTGTCCGTCAAATCGGCTCGGTCTCGCCGGTGCGGATTGTTCGAGCGCTCGACCGGGCGATCGAGGAAGAACGACCGGATGTAGTGTGTTCTCATCACACGCGCGGCTTGGTCACAGGCTACCTGGCGGCGAAGCGGCATGGCCTCCCCCTCGTTCATCATGAGCACAGCAGCGCGCACTATCGTCAGGGCATCGGACGGCTTGCGGCCCAGGCTATTATGCCCCGGGTCGACCGGGTCATCTGCAATTCCCTCTATACGCTGCGCACAATTCAGGCGGCCTATCCCGGTATTGCCGGCAGGCTCTGCCATATCCATGATCCTGTGGTGGAACGCCTGGCGACCACGCCTGCGCAAGCGGTTCGGGAGGAACTCGGCCTGAGTGAGACCGATCTGGTCATCGGACATATCGGCGGGCTGATTCCTGAGCGCGATCAGTCGTCGTTGATTCGGGCGGTTGATTTGTTGAGACCGTCCAACCCTCGCGTCAAGCTGGTGCTGGTCGGCGACGGGCCGGAGCGCGCACGGCTGGAGGCGCTCGTGCGAACACTGCATCTGGACGCGCTGGTGCGGTTCGCCGGGTATCGGGAGCCCGGAGATCTGCTTGGGGTGATGGATCTCTATGTCAATCCCTGTGTCGATGAAGGATTCGGCATCGCGGTCGTAGAGGCTATGCTCGCGGGGCTTCCTGTCGTGATCGCCGATGCCGGCTCCCATCCCGAGTTGATCATCGACGGAGAGTGCGGAGTTTTATATGAGCCGGGCAATCCGGAGGAACTCGCCGCACGGCTTCAATGGCTGATCGACCACCCGGTCGATGCGAGGCGTATGGGCGCGCGCGCGCGGCTGCATGCGCAACGGCAGTTTTCCCCGGGCCGGTTCATGAACGGCTATCTCGATGCGATGCGACCGGTTGTTGGCTGTCTTGATCCGGTACTCCAATGAATGTTCCTGCGCTCCAGCAAAAGCTGTTTCATGGATCAATGGCAGGCCTCGTGCGGGTCGCCTTGGCGATTCCGGTCTATCTGGTGCTCACGCCGGTGGTTCTTCACGCCTTGGGTCCGGAGCAGTTCGGCATCTGGGCGTTCAGCACACTCGTCATCAGTTTAATGAACGTCACAGACTTCGGTCTCAAGGACAGTCTGGTCTACCACGTCGCGAAGCATAACGAGCAGCCGGACGAAGCCCGGCAGTGCTTCTCCGTCACGCTCTGGAGCTATGTTGCCATCGCGCTGTTGCTGGTGATCGGCACAGCGGCATGGGGAGCGAAGGCGTTTCCGGTTCTACTCAATGTCCCGGCTTCTCTTCACGAGGCCGCCGTATTTGTCTTGTGGGTGACGATCGCCGGATTGGTTTGGCGCCTTCTCGCATTGCCGTATCAGGCGGTTGTCGAAGGGTATCAGGAGCTCTTCCGGTCTCAACTGATCTTTCTCGCCTGGCTGGGCGTGCATTTCTTCGGCACGCTCCTCGCCCTGGCCATCAGTCCAACGGTGTACGGGCTCGGGTGGGCCGGTCTCTTCGGGAATATGTTTATCTTTGCGGCGTTCTTCTGGACGGTACGAAGGCGGTTCCCGCATATCACCCCCCGCTGGTACGGATTATTCACCGGGTCTGTGCGTTCCATGGCTGGATTCGGTCTGGGGATACAGATCGCTTCAATCTGTATTGCGATGCGAGAACCGATCTACAAAGTCCTGATTGCGCGATCCTCCGATCTGGCATCGGTGGCGAGCTTCGACATTGCCTACAAGCTCTGTACGCAACTCATGTCGGTCATGACGACTCCGCTCCTTGGTCTCTTCGGCGCTGCGGCCGTATTGGCCGGACGGCATCAGGATCTCGCCAACCTGTTGCGTCCGCTGATCGGCTGGACACTCGGGGCCTTATTGCCCGGCGCAATCGGCGTTGCCGTATTCGCCGAGCCGCTGATGCAGCGCTGGTTGGGCGGGGGCGATCTTGCGTCCGGCCTTTTTCTTCCGGTGATGTGCGTCGGGTTCGCCGTGTATTACGCGACGGAGGCGCTCTATAAGACAATCGAAGGATCCGGGCGGTCCTGGTATAGCGCCGCCGTCCAGGTAACGGTCTTGCTCGTGCAGGTCGGGATGTTTTGGCTGTTGGCCCCAAGCCAGCCCCAAGCTGCAGCCTGGTCTCTCGCTGCAGGGTATGGGCTTTTCTCGCTCTTGAACCTCCTCATGTTTCGATCGCTGTTCCCCGAGATTCGTGTGTTCACTTGTCGGCAATGGGTGGCGTTGCTTGTGCCCTCCTGTGTCTACGTGATCGGCATCAGGATGTTTCCGCTTGGCGCCGATCCGTTGCTGTTCGGCAGCTATGTCCTGGTGCATCTGGCGGTTTTGGCCATGACCGGAATTATCGACGTTGACACAATATGGAGATGGCTAACGGCGGCGGGAACCGGATTTCGATGGGCCCTCCAGGCCGCGAATAGGGGAACGAAATGAAGCTCGCAATCGTTACCAATATTCTGACGCCCTATCGTATCCCGCTGTTTGCGGCGATGGCCGAGCAGGTGGACAGTTTGACTATCCTGCTGATGGCCGAACGGGAGGAAAATCGTCAATGGGAGCTGGGATCGATTCCGTTTACGGTGCAGATGCTGCCCGGATTCCACATTCGTCCGCGCCGGGCTGATGTCTCGATTCATCTTAATTACGGGGTGATTCGGGCGCTAAGGAAGCTGAATCCTGACGTGGTGTTGAGCGGAGGATTTGCCGCGGCGAACGTGGCCGCGTTCGTCTACTGCCGGCTGTTTCGAAAAAAGTATGTGGCCTGGACGCATCTGACTCTGCAGGACGGCGCGGAGTCATCTCGAATCCGGCGCTGGATCCGGCATCTGGTGATCGGGTCTGCCGATGGAGCGATTGCGGAATCTTCAGTGGCGCGGGATGCCTTCGTGCACTATGGGGCTCCGCCCCGCCGGGTCTTGCGGGCCGTCATGCCGCTCGATGTGTCTCGGATTCATGAACGTACTGGAGGTATCCGGCGGAGTCCCGGCCATCAGGTTCTCCGTGGCCGCTACCCCGGTGTCGTGCTCCTTTCTATCGGCCAGCTTATTCCCCGCAAAGGTTATCGGGAAATGCTGGAGATCTATCGGCGGGTCGCGCTGGTTCGCCCGGACGTCAGTCTGGTGATTCTCGGCGACGGGCCGGAACGGGCTTCGCTGGAACGGATGGTTAGCGACCAACGCATCCCTCATGTCTTTTTCGAAGGCTACGTGCAGGCGGAAGAGCTGCCGCAGTACTTCGCCTGTGCGGACCTGTTCGTCTTTCACACGTTGTACGATGCCTTCGGGCTGGTGCTCAGTGAAGCCATGGCCGCAGAACTGCCCGTCGTATCGTCCGTGCATGCCGCCGCCACGCGCGACCTGGTCAAAGAGGGAGTGACGGGATTTTCTATCGATCCCCATGCTGCGGACGCATCGGCGGCGACAATTGTGAAACTTCTCAACCTTCCTCATAGAGACCGAATCAGCATGGGACGTGCCGGATATGAACATGTGCGGGCGTTCGACGCCGTGCCTTCTGCCGCACGTATCGTGGGATTTATGCGAAGCCTCACGGAGCAATCTGATCAGCTCTCCTTGGGAGAAGGGTGGGAGGGAAATCCTTGATCGGGCTAGGGGCGATATGTCTGACAAACCGAAACTGCTGATCATCGGTCCGACCCCACCGCCCTATCACGGGGTGGCGGTGGCGATTCGGACCCTGCTCGACTCGAAACTGACGGAGTCGTTTGATGTGAGCCATCTGGATCTGGCTGACCGCCGAGGCATCGGGCATGTCAACAATCCAGATTGCCACGATGTCGTGCTGTTTGTGCGGCAATGGCTGCGTCTCTGGCGTCTGCTGCTGACCCGCCGTCCGCACGTCGTCTATCTCGTGCTCTCGCAAACCACGCTGGGCTTTATCCGGGACAGCCTGCTCATCTGGCCTGCGGTGCTGACGGGGGCCAAGATCGTGGCCCATCTGCATGGCGGGGCATTGCGCGACTGGTACGAGTCCAGTTGGGCCCCGATCCGCCTCTATGCCCGCGCGGTGTTGGGCACAGTCGCCAAGATGATCGTGCTAGGGGAGACTTTCCGTGGGATGTTTACGGGCCTCATTCCGGACGAGCGGATCGCCGTAGTGCCGAACGGGGTTGAGTTGTCGTGTGATGAGCCGAGACGGAATCCACCGAGCGGGACCCGGCCCTGGCGCCTGTTGCATCTGAACACGCTGAACCGGATGAAGGGCACGCTGGTGCTGCTGGCAGCGCTCCCGACCGTCCTCAGGCATCGCCGCGATGTGGCCTTCATCTTCGCCGGGAGCTGGTCGCATCCACTTCACCGGCAGGTGGCGGAATGGTACATCGCGCAACACCGGTTGGAACCGTACGTCACGTTCGTCGGCGAGGTGACCGGGTTGACGAAAGACGCGGTGCTACAGTCGTCCGACATCTTTGTCTTTCCGGGAATCCAGCAGGAAGGCCAGCCGATGGTGGTGCTGGAAGCGATGGCCGCCGGCCTGCCGATTATTTATACGAATCAAGGCTGTCTCAGGGAAACGGTCGTCAACGGGGAATGCGGCGTCGAAGCCTATACAAACGATCCCTATGACCTGGCGCTGCGCATCTGCGCGATGCTGGACCACGCCGAGGACCAGCGGCAGTTCGGGACCAATGCCCGCCGCCGTTGCGAGTTGCACTTCAGCAAGGATCGGCATATCGAACGGATGATCCAAACGTTTCAAGAGGTTCTCGCCGATGCCTCGGCGGATCGCCGTCCCTCCCTCAGCGCCTCCCGGCCTGGTTAGTTTTCGCCTCCCCCCTCTTTTGGTGGGTCTGTCCGCGACATAAATTCATGCGCGCCGCCCCCTTCACAGTTTAACGATTCGTTAACACAAACTTGAGCTTGGCGTGGCCTGTCGATCGGGCGGACTCGCTAGACTTGGCCTCCCATGGATCCGGCGTCGTGCGTATCACCAGGAGGTCTGTGATGGCGTCAGCGATGGTTGAGCAGGAGCAAGCGAGTCGATTCTGCCAGGTGCCGATTCTCGGGCTTCCCGTCCATATGATTCAGATTCCCGACGTCGTGGAAGTGATGACGCATTGGGTCACGCACGAGCGCTTCCGTCCTCATTGGGTGGTGGTGGCCGACATGCACGCGGTGGTCGAGGCGCATAACCGGGCCGACTTCCGGCGCATGGTCCGGCAGGCGGACCTGACCGTCCCTGACGGTATCTCTCTGGTGAAAGTGGCGCAGTGGAAGGGCGGCGCGGTGCGGTCCCGCGTGGCAGGCACCGATCTGATGAAAGCCTTCTTTTTCGGCACCCAGGGGCTTGGCTTCCGACACTATTTCTACGGCGACACCGATCTCACCCTTGAGCGTCTCGCAGGCAATCTGACGCGGCAGTACCCGGGATTGACGGTGGCCGGAGCCTACTCGCCGCCGTTTCGCCCGTTGACGGAAGAAGAAGACGAGGCCGCGATCCGGCGCATCAACGAGGCGAAGCCGGATGTGTTGTGGGTCGGGCTGGGGCTGCCCAAGCAAGAGCAGTGGATCTATACCCATCGTGATCGGCTGAATGTTCCGCTGGTGCTCGGGGTCGGCGCCGCGTTCAAGTTTCTGGCCGGAACGGTGCAGCGCGCGCCCGATTGGATTGGCGACATGGGATTCGAATGGTTGTGGCGGTTTGCCTGCGAACCGCGCCGGCTGTGGAAACGTGTGTTGGTCGAGGGGTCGCAATTCGTCGGACTGGTCGCGCTGGAACTGGCCGGCTGGAGAGATTTTTCCTGAGGCTCGATGGGACAGCAGCACGAAATAGAATTCTCCGGAGTGACGTCCATGCCGACTAGTGAAATGGTCTTATCCGAATCCGAAGTCGGCGTTCCCGGACTGCATGGTCGCCGGCCGATCGTGCTCTGGGGAACGGCGGCGGTCATCGCCCTTCTGTTCGGCATCGCTTATGCCGAGAGCCTGGCGTATTTGGTGACGCAGTGGATGGAGGACGATAATTTCAGCCACGGGTTCTTTGTGCCGGTCATCTCGGCGGGTCTGATCTGGTGGCGCCGTGAACAGATTGTGGCGGCGGGCCTCGTCCCGTCCTGGTGGGGCCTCGGTCCGGCTGTGCTCGGTCTCGCGCTCTACGTCGTCGGTGAACTCGCTACTATTTATTTTCTTCAGCATCTCTCATTGTGGCTGGTGATCGTCGGGTTGGCTCTGGCGATCGCCGGACCGCGCGCGACCCGTGAGATGGCGTTTCCTCTCGCGTATCTCCTGACCATGATCCCTCTGCCGCAGATGCTCCAATCCAGTTTGTCGTCCTCGCTCCAACTCATGTCCTCGTCCTTGGGCGTCGGATGTTTGCAATTGATCGGGGTGACGGCATTCCGTGAAGGCAATGTCATCGACCTTGGCCCGATCCAGTTGCAAGTCGTCGAAGCCTGCAGCGGTTTGCGCTACCTGATTCCGTTGATCGCCCTGACCTTGTTGAGCGCCTATTTGTTTCAGAATCGCCTGTGGAAGCGAGTGGTGCTGGTTGCCTCGGCGATCCCTTTAGCCGTGCTCTTGAATGGTCTCCGGATCGGATTGATCGGTGTCCTTGTCGATCGATTCGGTCAGGGAGCGGCCGAAGGGTTTATGCACGCGTTCGAGGGCTGGCTGCTCTTTGTCTTGAGCCTAGCGATCCTCGGCGCGGAAATGTGGCTGTTGGGGAAGGTCGGCACTGGATCTGCGCCGGACGTTGATCGGATTGTAGCGCGCCCGAGTACGGTGTCTTTCGGTCATGACGCGTTTGTCGTGAGCGGCCCGGTTCTCGCCTGCATCGGATTGTTGGCCGTGACGACCTCGATGTCGTTTCATGTTGCGGGGCGCGACAGCACGCCTCCTCCGCGCCAGAACTTTGTCGATTTTCCCATGCATGTGGCGGGATGGCAGGGGGAACCGGTGGTGATGGAGCGACAGTATGTGGATGTGTTGCGTTTCGACGACTATCTGCTGGCCAACTATCAAGGACCCGGTGGCCCGGTCAATGTGTATGCTGCGTACTATCGTTCCCAGGAGAAGGGGCGTGCGACGCATTCTCCGAAGACCTGTATTCCCGGAGGTGGGTGGGAGATCACGTCGCTCGATGAAGTGGTCGTGCTCGGTGACGACGTGGCCGGGAGCGGGTTTCGAGCGAACCGGGTCATGATCCAGAAGGGCGAGCAGAAACAAGTGGTGCTCTATTGGTTCAAGCAGCGCAGCCGAGTGGTGACGAGCGAGTATTTGGTGAAGTTCTTCCTGCTCGTGGACGCGCTCACAATGAAACGGACTGACGGGGCCCTCATCCGGCTGGTGGCCGCGGTGCAGCCGGGGGAAGCGGAGGGGGCCGCCGATCAGCGGGTCATGCAGATGGCGGCGGCCGTCCAGCCTCTCCTGCCGGCCTATGTGCCCGATTGAAGAAGGGGATGTGAGTCTGTGGTGATGTCGACCGCATTGTTCTTCAGTTTTATCGGCTCGCTGCTGATCTGCATGGCGCTGATTCCGGCTCTGACGGCCTCGGCCTGGCGTTTTCAGTTCATCGATGTGCCGCGCGATCGCCGGATGCATGCGGAACCGATCGCCAAAGTCGGCGGGATTGCATTTGCGGCCGGCACGATCGCGGCGGTGCTGCTCTGGGCGCCTCAGGACCGGATGATACTTGCCAGCCTCCTGGGCGGCGTGGTGATTCTGCTGTTCGGGATGTGGGACGACCGGGTGGGGCTCGACCACCGGATGAAATTCGCCGGACAGATTTTAGCGGCGGCGATCGTCGTGGCCTATGCCGGCGTGCGAGTGACCGCGATGCCATTCGCCGACGATCAGGCGCTTCCGCTCTGGGCCGCGGCGACGGTCACCATGATCGTTATTGTGGGGATGACGAACGCCGTGAATCTCGCCGACGGGCTCGACGGGCTGGCCGGTGGATTGTCGTTGATCAGTTTCGCCGGGATCGCCTATTTGGCCTACCAGGCTAACGACCAGATGCTGATGCTGCTGATGGTGTCGGTGCTGGGCAGTCTCCTGGGATTTCTCCGGTTCAACACCTATCCGGCTCGCGTGTTCATGGGCGATGCAGGCAGCCAGTTTCTCGGGCACTACCTCGCCGTGGCCGCCATCCTGTTGATCGATCCGGCCCGTGCTCCCTACAGCCCGCTGCTCGTGCTGTTTCTCTGGGGCATTCCGCTTCTCGATACCGTCGGGGTGATGGGCCAGCGCATCTGGCAGGGGCGCTCGCCCTTTGTCGGCGACCGCAATCATCTGCATCACAAACTCCTGGCCACGGGTCTATCGCACCGGCAAGCCGTGACGGTTATCTACCTGGCCCAGGGGTTGTCGGTCGTATGTGCCTATCTGCTGCGCTGGCAGAGCGATGCGGTTCTGATGAGTGTTTATGGAGTGTTTGCTATGTCGGTGCTGTCCGTATTCGTCTGGTCATCCTGGCGGCCGGCAACTCCATGTCCTGTGGTTATCCCGTCGGGAGGGCATGCGCCGGCGGCCGGCGTTGCGCCCGCCATCATGCGTCCATGGCCGCTGCGAGCGCTCACGCTGCTCGTGCCGTTGTATCTCCTCGCGTGTCTGGCGACGCCGGGGGGCATCCCTGCGGAAGTCGGCGTGATCGCGGCCGGACTCGGCGCCGCGGTGCTGGGGAGTCTGGTGATCGGGCGGGGCACGGCGCTCGCCGTGCGGGTCGGTCTCTATATCGGGAGCACCTGTGCGGTGTACTACGCGCAGATGTCGTCACGCCAGTCGCCGGCCGACTGGCTGTCGCCGCTGACGCTGGGGGTTGTCGCGCTGGCCGTGCTCGTTGTCCTCGCCATTCGATGGATGGGCGATGCGCGATTCCAGACGACTCCGTTGGATTATCTGATCGTCCTCCTGGCTGTGGTGATGCCGTTTCTCTCGGATCTGACGGTCGGCGCCGTCCATCTGAGCGTGGTGACGGCGACGCTGGTTGTGTTGTTCTTTGCGTTTGAGCTCCTGCTCCAGATGCACCAGGCCATGGTTGTCCGGCTTGGATGGCTGACGGCCGGGATGTTGGCCGGCCTGGCCGTTCGGGTGTGGTGGGCGTGACAGGGGAAATGAGGAGGGATCGGTCATGAATCGATACTGTATAGGCGCGATGGCGGCGATTATGGCGGTCAGTCTGGTGGCCTGCGGCGGTCCGGAAGAACGCAAGGCGAAATACCGGCTGCGCGCGCAGGAATATTTTCAAGAAGGGAATTATCCCAAGGCCCGGGTGGCCTTGCGGAATGTCCTCAAGATCGACCCCAAGGATGCGGAGGCCTACTTCCTCTACGCGCAGGTTGAGGAAAAGGAAAAGAACTGGCGCAACGCGGTGACGGGATATCAGCAGGTGGTGGAGTTGAATCCCGCGCATGATCGCGCCTGGATCAAGCTGGGGAAGTATTTCCTTGAAGCGCGGGCGATCGAGCGGGTGGATCAGGCGGCCGACCGCGTGCTCGCCTTGCATCCCGACCATGTGGGAGCCCGGTCGCTCAAAATCGCTGCGCTGGCCGTTGGCGGACGGGTCGAAGAGGCGATCGCGCAGGCGGAACAGCTGCGGACCGGCGCTCCGGCCGATGTCGATGCCGCCTTGTTACTGGCCTCGTTGTATGCGTCACGCGAGCGGACGGCGGACGCGGTGCCGGTGATCCGGCAGGTGTTGGACACGCACCCCGACAGCGTCGAGCTGCTCGGAGCGCTGGCTATGATCTATGTGCGCGCCGGTAACTCGGCCGAGGCGGATCGGGCGTTTCAGCGCGTGATTGCGCTGGAACCGAAGGTGCTCGATCATCGCCTTCGTCGAGCCGCCCTCTTCGATCAACAGCAACAGTATGAGCAGGCCGAGATGGTCATGCGCGAGGCAACGCAGCTCGATCCGGACAGCGACGACCGTCGTCTGGCTCTTGCGGAGTATTTGGCGAAGCGGCGTGGCCCCGCCGAGGCTGAAACCGCGTTGCAGAAGGCCCAGGAAGATCTGCCACGCTCCGCGAAGATCCGGTTTGCGCTGGGGAGTTTGTATGAGCGGACACAACAACCGGCGAAAGCTCAGTCGGTCTACGAGGCGATCCAAAAAGAATTTTCAGGGAAACCGGAAGGCCTGGACGCGCAAGTGAAACTGGCCGGTCTGGAATGGGCGGCAGGACGGCAGGACAAGGCCGAGCGGGCGTTGGAGCAGATTCTCAAAGACAATCCTCTTTCATCGGATGCCCTGCTGTTGCGCGGGAAGATCGCGTTACAGCGCGGGAACGGGAAGGCGGCGGCCCAGGATTTTCGATCCGTTTTGAAGGATGCGGCGGAAGCGGCGGAGGTCCACGCGCTCTTGGGGCGTGCGCAATTGTTGAACGGCGATCTCGCGCTGGCGCGTGAAAGTCTGGAAAAGGCCGTCGCTCTGGCGCCGGCTCTCTCCGAAGCCCAGATTGTGCTGGTCGGATTGGACGTGACCGGCGGCCAGCTGAAGGAGGCGAAGAAGCGGCTCGACCCGTTGTTGGCCCGCGATCCCGGTAATCTCACGTTTCTGGGCCTCCTCTATCAGATCCAAATGCAGGAGAAGGATTGGGACCGTTCGCACGACACGCTGGCTCGCCTCCGTTCCGCCGGGGCCGATCGTGCCAAGGTCGATTTGGCGGAAGGGCAGACGGCCGCGGCGCAGCAACAATGGGATCACGCGGAGGCGGCCTTCAACCGGGCGTTGATACAACAGCCGCTCGCGGCCGAGCCGCTCCTTGCGCTGGTCCGGCTCGGGGTGCAGCGCGGAGCCCTGCAACAAACTCAGACCCGGCTGGAGACGATCGTCGCCGAACAGCCGGGCCATCCTTATGCGGCAGGTTTTCTCGGCGAGGTGTTGCTGATGAAGGGGGAGTCCGAGTCTGCCATGGGGCGGTTCGAAACGGCCACGCGGTTGAATCCGTCGTGGACGACCCCCTGGGTGCATCTCGCGCAGTTCCGCTATGCCAAGCGGGATATGACCGCCGGGGATGCGGCCCTCAAGAAAGCGCTGGAAGCGAGCCCGGACAATGAACAGCTGCGGGTGATGCTGGCGACGAGCCTGGAAGGACGGGATCTCATCGACGAGGCGATGGCGCAGTATGACCTGGCGCTCAAGTCCAATCCGAAATCGCTCCTGGCGGCCAACAATCTTGCGGCGCTCCTGGCCGATCGGAAGGGCGATGCGGACAGTTTGCAGCGGGCGCTTCTGTTGAGCCGGGATTTCGAAGCTCAGACCGCGAACGCCTATCTCCTCGACACGCTCGGATGGGTGCATCTCAAGCTGGGGCATCGGCCGGATGCGCTCAGACTGCTCAAGCAAGCGCTTGCCAAGGCGCCGAGCCATCCGGTGCTCACCTATCACCTGGGTGTGGCCTATGCCCAGTCGGGTGAGAAGACGGAGGCGCGACAGTTATTGAGTCAGGCGCTCCAGTCCAAGCAGTTCTATCCCTGGTTTGAAGAGGCCAAATCCATGCTGGCGAAGATCGATGGGTAAGATGATGCAGTTCTCATACGTCACGCGAGTGCTGTCCTGGACGTTTATAGGCGGGCTGCTGCTTTGGCTCGGCGGATGCAGTGTGTTCGAGTCTTCGAGTAAGTCAGGATCGACGCCCGCAACCGGGTCGGGCGCCGAGTATCTTCTGGGGGCGGAAGACGTGCTTGCGATCGCCGTCTGGAAGGATGAACACCTGACCAAAGAGGTCGTCGTCAGGCCTGACGGCTTCGTGTCGTTTCCCCTCGTGGGTGAAGTGCAGGCGGCGGGGCGGACGGTCGAAGAGGTGCGCGCGGAGATCGCCAAGCGGCTGGCGAAGTTCATTCCCAACCCGAATGTGTCGGTCGCAGCGATCAAAGTATTGAGCTATCGGGTCTATGTGCTGGGCCGCGTCAATAAACCCGGCGAGTTCATGATCGGCCACACGACGGATGTCCTGCAGGCGTTGAGTCTTGCCGGTGGGCTGACGCCGTTTGCGTCTGAAAACGATATTCGAATCATCCGGCGTATCAATGGCGGGCAACAGGTGATTCCCGTTCCCTATGGTGATCTCAAACGGGGCAAGAGCCTGGAGCGCAATGCGTTGTTGCAGCGCGGTGATGTGGTCATGGTGCCTTGAGGGATCACCCTTCGTCGCAACGATGTAGATGTATGATGTGGCGATGGCTTGTGGCGGCGGCGTTTGCGGGAAGCAGTCTCTGCATGGACGGGCTTGTCATGAACGGGCACGCGGCAGAATGGTCGGCTGAACCGTCGTTGGGGGTGAAAGGTGAGTACAACAGCAATCTGCTGCTGGTGGCCGGTCCGCAAAAGCCGGTCTACGGGCATTGGGTCTCGCCGGGCGTCAAGTTCGCCGGGTCGACGGAAAACCTGGACGTCAGCGGGAGAGCGGCGGCCGATCTGGTGCGCTACTACGGCGGCCGGAATCAGGACCTGCTGAACCTCTATTTCCCGCTCTCCGTGAAGTACGGGCTGGCCCGGGAGACCTTCGGCTTCGACGGCGGGTTTACGAGAGACAATACGTTGATGGGGGAACTGTTGCAAACCGGAGTAAGGTTGAGCTTCACGCAGCGCAATATGTGGAACCTGGCCCCCTCGTGGTCCCACGCGTTCACGGAACGGCTGTCTCTCCAGAGTTCCTACCAGTATTCCAACGCCACGTACGAGGACGGCACGCGGCTGGGGCTGGTGGATTATCAGGTGCAGGGCGGATCTACCGGACTGGCGTATCAACCGACAGAGAACGATCGCATGCAGCTGACGGGAAGCTATACGAACTTCAGCGTGCCCAACGCCAGCGCCCTACGATCCCATATCGTCGGGGCGCAGGCTTCGTGGTCCCATGCCTTTACTGAAACATTGACGGCGACTGTGTCTGGAGGGCCGCAGCTGGTGTCTTCCAGCATCTCGTTCGGACCGGTGCGGCTCACCGATACGCAAACCCTGTGGGTGGCCAGCGCCAATGTCAAAAAACAATGGGATGCCGGGTTTGCGGAAGTTGTCGTGGGCCGGGAGATCAATCCCAGCGGATTCGGTCTGCTACTGAAGACGGAACGGGTCGGCCTCACCCTCTCTCAGGATCTGACGGACCGGTTGACCGTTTCGGTGAATGCGCAGGTGCTTCTGGCCTCCTCCATTGCCTCAAAAGCGGTCCCGTTCACGTTCCCGGAAAACCGCTATATCAATGTGACGCCGCGGTTGACCTGGAAATTCGACCAATGGTGGTCGGTGGATGCCGCCTATACGTACGGGCGGCGTGAGGTGGAGAGTTTCGGCGAACGGGCGTTGGGAAACGCGACGACCGTGATGCTGACGTATTACCCGCCCAAGTGGTCGGTCGGGCGTTAAGGAGAGGTCTTTATGGCGATCGCACAGTCTATCGGAGCAGATCGGTCGGTCGAAGCAGGTCATGCCGTGAAGGATTTCCGGCAGATGGTTCGCCGCCGCCGGTCGGTTATTTTTGCCGTCGTGTCCGTGATCGCGCTCATCGGTCTGGCGACGGTATTCCTGTGGCCTCCGGTGTACCGGTCGAAGGCGACGATCCTGATCGAGGAGCAGGAGATTCCCACGGATCTCGTCCGTTCGACGATCACCAGTTATGCCGATCAGCGGATTGAAACGATCAAGCAGCAGGTCATGAGCCGGGCCAGTCTGTGGAGAATTGTGGAGCAGTACGGGCTGTACCAACGGCTCCGGAAGGGCAGTCCGACCGAGGAGATTTTGCAGCAGTTCGTCAAAGATATTCAGATCGAAGTGATCAACGTCAAAGTGGTCGATAAGCGCACCCAGACTCCCACACAGGCGACGATCGCGTTTACGCTGGCCTATGACGGAGAAACCCCAGCCCTGGCCCAGAAGGTGACGAACGAGCTCACGGATTTGTTTTTGGGGGAAAATCTGAAGTCGCGGGAGCGCCACGCGCAGCAGACGACGGCGTTCTTGAAACAGGAAGCCGAGAATCTCGCGCATCATATCGAAGTACTCGAAAGCAAAATCGCGGTGGTGAAACAGAAGGCCGACGGAGCCCTGCCCGAACTCACCCAGCTCAATATGCAGATCATGAACCAGGCGGACCGGGAACTCATCGACGTCGACCGGGATATTCGGAGCCTCGAAGAGCGCAAGGCGTTCCTGGATGGCGAGCTGGCGACGTTGAAACCCAACACACCCATGATTGCCGCCAGCGGCGAGCGGATCTTCGATTCGGGGGAGCGACTCAAGGCCTTGCGCGCGCAATACGCCAGCGCAAGCGGGTACTTGTCCGAGGACCATCCTGACATCATCAAGATGAAGCAGGAGCTGGCGTCCCTGGAGCGAGAAACTGGAGCAGAGGCGCAGGGAGACGATGTGCCCAAACGGCTGGAGGGAGAGAAGGCAGGTCTCGCGGCCATGCTGGAGCGGTATGGGGCGGATCATCCGGACATTGCGCGCGCGAAGCAGACGATCGCCGCATTGGAGCGTGAATTGGCCCAGCTGGCGCAACAGCCGCCGAAGAAGCCTTTATTCAAGCCGGAGAATCCGGCCTATATCAATATCCAGTCCCAACTCGCGTCGACGACGGCGTCGTTGGGAGCCCTGCGTCAAACGAAAATCTCGCTGAAGAAACGCGCCGGTGAAATGGCGAGGCGGGTCGAGCGGTTGCCGGAAGTGGAACCGGAGTATCTGGATCTCATGAGAGACCGGGAAAATGCCGTTCGGAAGCATCAAGAGATCACGTCGCGGTTGATGGAAGCCCAGGTCTCGGAAGGCCTGGAAGTCCAGCGCAAGGGCGAACGATTCTCCCTGATCGATCCCGCCGATCTTCCGGAGCGGCCGGAGCGTCCGAACCGGCCGGTCATATTGATTCTCACCGGGCTGCTCGCCGTGGTCGGCGGCGTGGGAGCCGGAGCGGCGGCCGAACAGCTGGACGAGACCATCCGCACTCCCTATCAATTGAGTCTGGCGGCCGGGATGGCCCCGCTGGCGGTCATTCGCTATCTCCCGATGGAAGAGGAGGTCCTGAACGTGATTCGCCGCCGCCGCTATTGGCGGTGGGCGGGAGCGGGGGCGGTAGTCGTGGCCGCGGTTGTGGCGCATTACCTCTGGCTGCCGCTCGATATCGTCTGGTTTGCCGCGCTCAGGAAACTCGGTCTGGCCTGATTGGGATAAGGAGAAGAGCCATGGAAGAACTCTCGCAAGCCATCGAACAGTATAAGCAGGAGTCCAGGCAGGGGGCCGGGGGGCGTTCCGAACCCTATCCGTCTTCCCGACAGAACCCTCCGCCGATCGTGTACTCCAAGACGCGGGTAGTGGAATGCCGGGAAGAGGTCTTGCGGCGTCACCGCGTCGTGGCGGCGTTTGACCGGGGGGAGTTTGCCGACGGGTATCAGCTCTTGCGTACGCAGGTGCTGCATCGCCTGCGGGAGAACCACTGGAATGTCCTCGGTGTGACGAGCCCGCGAGCGCAGGAAGGGAAGTCGCTGACGGCGTTGAATCTCGCGATTACCCTGGCAATGGAAACGACGCAAACCGTGATGTTGATCGATGCCGACTTGAAACATCCGACCATCCATACCTTGCTCGGATTCGGGAAGTGTCAGGGCCTGGCGGACTATGCGTTGGAAGACTGTCCGTTGGAGGATATCCTCATCCATCCGGGGTTGGGGCGCCTGGTGGTCCTGCCAGGTGGTCGCCCGATCCAGCGCTCCGCCGAGGTGCTGACCTCTACGCGGATGTCGGGGCTGATTACGGACGTGAAGCATCGCTATCCGGCTCGGGTCATCGTGATCGATCTGCCTCCGCTGCTGGTCAGTTCGGATGTGCTGGCCTTCGCGCCCTCGCTGGACGCGCTCTTGCTGGTGGCCGGGGAGGGGATGACCACCCGCCAGGATATCAAAGAGTCGCTGGCCTTGGTGCGGGGGGCGGTCCCGGTGCTCGGGACGGTCTTGAATCAATCGGGGAAAGACCAACGTAACGTCAATGCCATGCGCGCGCTGGCTGCAAACTAACCGACTGGCTGCGAGGCTTGCATGTACGAATCGTTTTACGGATTTCGAACCAATCCCTTCACGCTGGTGCCGGATCCCCGGTTTCTCTATCTAGGGAAACAGCACAAGACGGCTCTCAATCTTTTAGAGTACGGATTATTCAACCGGGCCATTTTTACGGTCATCACCGGCGAGCCGGGAACCGGCAAGACGACCCTTCTGAACACGATCCTGGAGCAGTCCCAGCATGAAGTGACTCTGGGGGTGCTCTCGCACACGCACGCCGGCTTGGGGAGTCTGATGCCCTGGGTCTTGATGGCGTTCAATCTCGACGGCAAGGGCATGGACAGCGTCGAACTGTTTAAGACGTTCACTGCCTTTATCGGCCGTGAACATCAGCGCCAACGGCGGGTCGTCCTGGTGGTGGACGAAGCGCAGAATCTCGGCGCGGCGATGCTGGAGGAGTTGCGTCTCTTGTCGAACGTGAACAACGGGCGGAATCAGCCTCTGCAGATCGTGTTGTCGGGGCAGCCGGGCTTGCGCGGCCTGCTCCAACGCGGCGACCTGATCCAATTCGCTCAGCGCATCTCCGTCGATTACCATTTGCAGCCGCTCGGTGAGGATGAGACTCCGGCCTATATCCGGCACCGCATGTCGATGGCGGGCGGCGCCCGATCGGTCATGACTACCCAGGCGTCGGTCATGGTGCATCGTCTGACCGGCGGCAACGCTCGTTTGATCAATCAGGTCTGCGATGTGTCTCTTGCCTATGGCTATGCGGAACGCGCGCCGCTGGTGACCGCCAACATTGTCTGGCGCGCGACCAACGATCGTCGGGCAGGCGGGATTTTGCCCGTCGCACAGCATGCGTTGTGCGATCTATTGAGTCAGGAGGAAGTTGTTGCTGAAGAACTGGAGGTAGCCGCGGCTGCGTCTCCTGCGCCGCCACAAACCGCCGCGCTTCCCCTGCCGTCGGCTGAGCCCGCAGCGCAATCCCAGCAATCGTATTACGAACAGGGACTCGCTTTGAAACAGGCCGGATCCTACAAGCAAGCGATTGCTGCGTTTGAACGGGCGGCGACGGATGTATTGCAGCAGGTGCGGGCGATGTCCCAAGTTGCGTTGTGCCTCAGCGCGGTCGGCCGGCATGAGGACGCGGCCAAAGAACTTGTCGCACTCTTGAAAAGCAGGCAAGGCACGGATATTGAGCGTCTCAATATCCGGTATTTTCTCGCCCGTACATTGGAAACCCTCCAACGAAATCAGAAGGCCTGTGAGCTGTATATGGTTATTCACAAGCAGGATCCTGGATTCCGCGATGTCGGGACCCGCCTCCGCCGCCTCTCCCCCGGGTGGAGCCTGGCCTCCTTCAGTTCACCGACATGGATCAAAGGCTTTGCAAAATACTATAGCCAGCGCCTGCGGGCCTGCTTTTAGCTTCCTCTCGGTCCTATCCCGCCAGGTTGCCCGGCGCCGCTAGCCTGCCCCTTCCTGATGAGTTAACGGAGACCGGAACTGATCGTAACCCGGCTGTAATCGTCTCGACCTATTCTGCCGGTCTCTGTATGTGACCGTGACGGAAGGGATGTGCATGAAGACGAGAGCGGCGGGCTGGTTGTGTCACTCTGCATGGGCCTTTGTGTGTTTGGGCTTGTTCGGTTCCCCGGTCATGGCCGGTCAACTCGAAGATCTGTTGCTCGAAAATAAGCAGATCTCGATCGACCAGTGGGTCAAGCTGAAAGCCGAGGAAGAGAAGCGTGAAGCCAAAGCGCAACAGGAGAGCCGGGGCGTCGGCGATGTGCCGGTGAACGAACGCTGGTATGAAAAGATCAGTATCCGGGGCTATACCCAGTTCCGGTACAACCATACGATCAACAATAACCAACTGATCAATCAACAGGGCGACCGTTCGATCGGCAAGAATAATGAGTTTTCCCTTCGGCGAGGTCGCGTCATTATCAGTGGACAGCCACATGAGCGGGTGTTCGTGTACATCCAGCCGGAGTTTGCTTCGTCCGTGGAAGGGTCGAACAATGTCGCGCAGCTTCGGGACTGGTATGCCGATCTATTTCTGACCGAGAATAAAGAGTGGCGCATTCGCGCCGGGCAATCGAAAGTACCCTTCGGGTTCGAGAACTTGCAATCCAGTCAGAATCGGCTCGCCCTGGACCGTAACGACGCGATCAACAGTGCCGCTTTCAACGAACGCGATCTCGGCCTGTTTCTGTACTATGCGCCTACCAGCGTGCGAGAACGGTTTCGCCGTCTCGTGGACAGCGGACTAAAAGGGTCCGGCGATTACGGGATGCTCGGTCTCGGGGTCTATAACGGCCAGACGGCCAATCAGCGGGATCAGAACAAAAACAAGCATGTAATCTTTCATTCCATGTATCCCCTGGAATTTCCGAACGGACAGATTTTCGAAGTCGGGTTGGACGTCTACACCGGTCAATTCAATGTGGCGACGTCACCGGTGGTGCCTCTCAATCCCTCAGCCGCCTCGGCGGGCGCTCCGCTGGCCCCGATTGTGAGGAACGGCGGGAACTATGTCGACGAGCGAATCGCCGCGCACTTCGTGCTCTATCCGCAACCGTTCGGACTGCAAGGTGAATATACGTTCGGGCGCGGTCCTGAATTGAACCAGGCCCGGACTGAAGTCACGACAGGAAGTCTGCGCGGGGGGTATCTGCAGTTGTTCTACAATTACCGCTGCGACAGTCTGTGTGAGAGCATTATGCCGTTTATCCGAGTCCAGGAGTACTACGGAGGCAAGAAGCATGAGGCGAATGCCCCGCGGAACATGGTGCGGGAGGCGGAGTTCGGTCTCGAATACCGGTTCAATCAGGCGCTTGAATTGACGATGATGTATACCTGGACCCAGCGAACCTCGGCGGACGGCAGCACAGTTCCCGCATCCTGTGCCGATACCTCGCTGTCCGGAGCCGGGCTGTCGACGCCCCCTTGTGTATTGACACCTTACCAGCGCCAGTCTGGCAACCTGGTGCGCTTCCAACTCCAGTGGAGTTTCTGACCGGCGTGTGTACGCACACTGGTCGGGACATGGTGCGAGCCGGCTTGGCGGTGGACACCGGCAGGGTTTGCTCTGCGATCAGCGTGTCCGGCTGTCCTTAGAAGGCTCTGTCGGAACCGGAAGAGGCAAGCGCCCGACTTGAACAATCAGTTCGCGACGGTCCCAGTGGAACAGCCGACCGGCGCCCTGGAGCGTTGCGGGGCGCTGGAACTCGGACGGCTCGAAGTGCAAGGTTCCCTTCTGAGGCGCCAACGAGCGAAGCGGAGTGAGCCGGTCATCCTGAGTGTCCGCCGTGCCGATGTCGGCAGCGGAGTGGGTACTCGATCGGTAATTGCTCAGGATCACGTGCAGATCCGTTCCCGCCATAAAGAGACCGCCGGATGTGACTTCTCGTTTAGCGCCAGAGACCCGCCGCGATTGATAAAACGTGACCACTTCTTCCGGTGTGGCTTTCTGCAGGGCCAGGCTTAGGAGCGGAGCCCAGAAGGCAATCTCTTCTTCGTTGAATGCCTGGTGGCGCCGGGGGACTGTGAGATCGTCGTAGAGCGGCAATCTCGTCAGCGGTTCCTTGACAAGGATTCCTCTGAGGACCGCCCCGATCTGCTCAACCGGCACCTGTGCGGGGTGGCTGTGTCCGGCGCTCTGTCCGGCCTGGGGATCGGTCTGGAGTCGAACGAAGGCATTCGGCGTCTCATAGATCGTCAGCGTGGGGAATTGCCCTGCCGTACAGCCGACGAGCGCTATGACTCCCAGTGAGAGCCATACCGGCCGGCGAAAGCATGCCAACAATCGATTCATGCGGGTCGTCTGTTCTCAACGAGGTGGATGGAAATCTACTCCGCGATCGGCCGGTTAGGCCCTTCTACTTTGGCCGCTTTGACGGACGAGGACCACTTGGATGCGAGCCGTGTAATTTCGGTCAGAGAGAGCGGAAAATATCCATGCTCGAGGGCCAATTGCTGGCCTTGATAGCTCAGGGCAAACCGCACAAGTTCAGACAGGAACGGCGGCGGTGATGATTTCGGCGGCCTGGCGATATAGAGATAGAGGTTGCGCCTCAGGGGATACGAGCCGTCCATGGCCGTTTGAAAGTTCGGCTCCACATAGCGGCCGCCTTTTACCGAAGCGATGGGAACCGGTCTCACTGCGGAGGTCCTGTACCCGATGGCGCTGAATCCGATGCCGTGGGGATCCTTGGCGACATCCAAGATGACCGAGGCGGATCCCTGGGCGTTGACCATCTGAGGGCGAAACGTGCCCCCTTTACACACCTCTTCTCTGAACAGATAACTCGTACCGGATTTGCCGTTCCGCCCGTACAGTCGAATCGGGGCCTCGAACCATTCGTCGATCAGTCCGACGAGGCCCCAGGAATCAACGGCATAACTCAATCCCCGCAGTCGTTCCCGGCAGAAGATGGCGTCCAGTTCATCCAGAGATAAACCGGATACGGGGTTATCCTTATGAACAAAGACGGCCAGCGCGTCGTTCGCTACGGGCACTTCCATCGGTTCGTAGCCGTATTCCCTGACGAATACGGAAATCTCCGCGGCCGTCATGCGGCGGGACATGGCGGCGATCTGGGTCTGATGAGCCAGCAGAGCCTCCAGCCCTGTTTGAGAACCGGCTCCGGCTACGGCTATTTTTAATTCGGGATGCCGGCGGGTAAAGTCTCCCATCCATGCTTCGATCAACGGTTTCATCGTGTCGGAGCCGGCTATCTTGAATTTGCCCGATACCATTTCCTGCACGGTATAGACGGGGATTTGCGCATCCAATTCAGGGCGGACCTGGCCCCATGTCCCAGGGACCAACCAGAGGGAGGCTGCGAGAGTGATCAGGTAACATCGTGAAATTAAGCGATTACAGCGCATCTTATGCATATCCTTATGCGAAGTGGGTATTCCAATAAACAGGAATAACTATATGAATAAGGCGTTTCTGCCGTATTAGCAGCGTGTTAACTCAAAGTTAACTTGCTGGAGCCCGGCCGCTGGGAAGAGTGTAGGAGTTAACCGACAATTTACATGTCCATAAGGGCAGGTTAACTCCGGGTCAGTATTGTGACGACGCGATGCATGCAACCATGTCGAGCCCAGCCCACGTTCCGGAATCTATCCTCATCTTCGTTCGAACGGATTCTTTCGCGCAATCGCTGAAGAAAGCGCTGGAGAGTAACGGCTACCGCGGCACGGTCGTGACGACTGAGTCCGCGGCGTTTACCGAGGCGAAAGCGTCGGTGCCCTCCCTGATTGTCATTGATCGTCAAACCGGGACCACCTCGAATCTGCGTAACCTTCGGACCTTGGCGACCGTTCCCATCGTTGCCATAGATGACACCGTGCCGGCTTGCAGTGAAGACGAATGCGTGCAGGACTACGATCGCGGGATCGATCTGGTCGTGTGCAGCCAGAGTACTCGTGAACTGGTGGCTCGAGTGCGTGCCATTCTAAGGCGGCGTGAAGCGTCGAGCGGCACCACGACACACTATGGGGTCGGCGATGTGAAAATGGATCTCGATCGGCATGAGGTGACTGTGCAAGGGCGTCAGGTTGAACTCACGCCGAAGGAATTTCAAATTCTCCGCCAGTTTTTAGAGTCTCCCAGCCGTGTGTTTTCACGCCAGGAAATGCTGAATCGCGTGTGGGGCGAGGGCTATGCGCTGGAAGAACACGCGCTGGACGTCCACATCCACTCTCTCCGCCACAAAATCGAAACCGATCCGACTCATCCTGCCCTGATCGTGACGGTGCGTGGTGTCGGGTATAAATTGCGGACTTAGGAGCCTGTCCGACACTGACCGTTCTACTGCGGCGAATGATCTGTCACCATCTGCGTCGTTCTCGGCCAGAAAAAATCCTCAGCGTATTCGGCGAATACGCCTCCGGTTTTTCCCGGCCTGCGGCCTCGCAGCTGATCACGTCTCCTTCGCCTCGTCACGAAGGCAATGTCGGACAGGCTCCTCGCCCTGCCTGCGTCATTCCTTTCCAGTATCCATGGTCCACTATATAGATAGACTGCGCTCTCCCGCGATTGTCGCGGAAGAGTCGGCATGACAAAATTGTGTCGGGGGAGGATTGAGAGCGTTAGAATTCGTCGATGGAAACCGGTTGGAGTAAGTCACGGACGGACAAAATTCCGATGACCGATCCACCCTTCATGACCCCCAGGTGGCGGGTCCGGTGCTTGTTCATCAAGTCTGCCGCTTCTGTGAGAGGCCTTCGTTCTTCAATCCCGACGACCGGGGTACTCATGATGTCTTCCACCGGAACGAAGTACGGACCGCGGTCAGAGCCGATGACCTTCTTCACGATATCCGATTCCGTGACAATGCCGATAATGCGCCCCTTCTCCGCGATCAGCACACTGCACACGTTGCAGGTTTTCATGAGCTTCGCCGCGTCGATGACCGATGTCCCGGCGTCAACAGTAATCAGTTCTTTCTTCATCAATTGTCCGACTGTGAGCATCTGTTCCTCCCTTTGTATTGTTGTATTATTCGCATTCTACACACCCGAGGTTGCGGCAGAGTTAGAGGTGGATTACCGATGCGTAAATTTCAAGTAGAGCGGGCCTGGTCTTGGGCCATGCCGGCGCCGGCCTTGGGAGGCCAAGACGGAAGATGTTGCAAAACTATTGTTTGAGAGCGAAGAGTTCAGGCCCCAGGTCTGCTTCGGTGTTCCTCATGGGATTCTTGGCGCTTCTCCAGGGTCTGATCTTGTTGTTCGATAATTCCACAGTTCGAGCGGAGCTCTCCCCGAATCAGGTCGTGATTGTGGCCAACGCGTATAGCCATGAGAGTCTCTCGGTTGCGCAACATTATGCGACGCGGCGGAAAATTCCCGCGCAGCACATCGTCGAACTGGATCTTCCTCTCGATGACACCATGAGCCGGGAGGACTACGAGCGCCGGCTGGCGGCGCCTCTCCGGCAGGCACTCCACGCGCGGGATATTCATAAAACGATTCGTGTCGTCGTGACGGTCTTCGGTGTTCCGCTCCGCGTCGCCGCGCCGAGACTCACGGACGACGAAGAGCGCTGGCGTCGCGATGCAACTGCCAGGCTCGGTGCCGCGCGGGTGCGGCTGGAGGATCTTGAGCGCCGGGCCGGGGCCATCGCGGCGAGTTCCGGCTCTGCGCCTGCTTCTGCTCAGGCCGTGCCGCAGGTAGAAAGCCCCGTCACCTATGAGCGCCATATCGCCTTCTTGCTGCGCGTCGATGAGGCCGTTCAGGCTTCCACCAAGCGGGTGCGACAGCTGAAGGCACCCGCCGATGCGCAGTGGGCGTCAGGATTGGAAGCCATCGTCAGGGACCATCAGGGCGTGGCCGGGCTTTCGCAACTGCAGCACGAGTTTCCCCGCAATGGACAGGATTCCTGGAGTGAGGCCGCTACACAGATGCGGGCGCAGCAAGCGGAGGGATTGCAATTGCTGCTCGGATCGTTGGAACTTCCGATTCGAGACCGGCGGAGCGATCTCTATCAACAGGTCGAGCAGGTGTACGGAGCCTATGGTGTATTCGGTCTGGCCGCGATGGAACAGAACTGGTTGTCGGAGGAACATGGCGACGCCAGTGTCGATAGTGAGCTAAGTCTGCTCTGGTGGGATCGGTCGCTGTACGGCGCGGCCTGGCGCCGGGCGAATCCGCTGTACCATGCGTTCAAGAAATCCGGCGGCGGGCGTCGAGAGATCCCCGTTCTCATGGTGGGCCGGCTCGATGCCTCGACCGCCGATCTGGCGAGCCGCTTGGTGGATCGCGCGATGGAAGCGGAGCGGCAGGGGCTGAACGGAACGGTCTATCTGGATGCGCGCGGAATGCCGGTCAAGGATCCGTTCGATACGTATGGCCGCTACGATCAAAGCCTGCGGGACTTGCATCAGTTTGTCACGCAGCACACGACGTACCGCTCGCAACTGGACAACACGGAGGCGCGGTTTGAGCGTCCCGGCGCAGCGCCGGACGTCGCGTTCTATACGGGCTGGTACCGGCTGAGACAATATGAAGATGCCTTTACCTTCCGGACCGGCGCGATCGGATACCACATGGCTTCCGGTGAAGCCGTGAGTCTCCACCGCCACGGAGAGGCAGGCTGGTGCAAGAATGCGTTGGATCGCGGGATTACCGTGACGCTCGGCTCAGTCGGGGAGCCCTACCTGGATGCGTTCCCAGAGCCGCTCGAATTCGCTGCGCTGCTCATGACCGGCCAGTACTCCCTGGTCGAGTCCTATTATCTGACCAGCCGTTGGGTGAGCTGGCGTATGGTGCTGGTCGGCGACCCGCTCTATACCCCCTGGAAAACCAGGCCGGCTGCGAAGCGATCCGCTTTGAGCATGTTTCCGCTGGCTCCGATCGCACCGTCCGACCGGGCGTTTGCCGATCCGCTCCTTGCGATAGATGACGTGAAACGCCTTCAGAGCCAATCCCGAATCAGGCTTGACGCAATTCTGCAGCACCAGGCTCGAACGTTAGGACCGGCAGGACACTGATGGCGCTCGCAGGAAAACAGATTCTTCAGGAGTCTGCCGGGTGAGCAGGACTGCTCCTCGCCGGCCTTCTTGGGTCCTTCCCGGTCATGCTGATTGTGGCAGGAATCAGAACAGATCGAATCGTATGTAGTCGGTCCGCGGACTTTGCCCGGCGCTATTGAAGGCGAATAGGGTTGCGTAGTAACTCTCCCCTTTCGGGAGGTCTACGGTGAGGCGGGTTTCAGGGCCGGTTTGGAATGTATATTGGGTTGTGGCAGACATCGTCGAGATCAGGATCTTGTATCCTACTGCATCGCCGGAAGGGCTCGGGTTCCATTCGAACGTGACCGGCTGAGTCTCAGGCTTTTCCAACGCCAGGGTTTGAGGCGGCGGGCCGGGGGGCATCTCTAAGGGCACCTCCATTGGAAGCCGGGTGGTCTCCGGTGATGGGAGTGAGGGAGCTGGCTCAGCGGGAACTGCGGAGGCCTCATCGCCGGGCGTCGCGGTATCTCCGGTCTGTTGTCCGGAGACCGGGGTGACGGACGGTTGTGTAGAAGAGGCCCCTTTCGCTCCGGAGGCCGGATCCTGCAAATCCCCGCAGGAAGCAGTGACGAGCAACAACCCGGTGAGAAGCGGCCATAGGATGGCACGAAGGGAGCCCTGCCGGTGCGGGATACCTGTAGGTGGGATGAATCGGGCCGTCGGTTGAGTCGTAGACATCGCGGAGAGATATATAGAGGAGAAGCTGTTACGCGCCGCTCGGGTTGTTGTAACGGATGTGTTAATTGTTCTCGGGGACCCTGGAATGCGGACGATTAACGCGATCTTGAGCCGGCGGCAACCTGGTGGTGATGCGTGCTCGATAGGATGAGGCCATCATGTTCGGAACGTTGATCGGCATCTTTCTGACCTCCACCGGCATCATGATTGGTGCCGATACCGTGCTCTGGGGATCCAGCGCGCCTCACCCCTCCCGAATAGAAAAAACCTGTATGTCTAGCCAGCGGAGTGTGGCCGCCTTTGAGGGGTGGTATGGCGAACGGCTCTCCCTGCATCAGCAGTTCCAATCTGTCTGTAAGACCCTCTCCAGGTCGCGTAAGCCGCTGTCGGTCGATGCGCAGGCGGACCTCCTCATTCGCAAACTGTTCGACAAGTACCGGGAGCAGGGACCGCTCACAACCCCGGCAGCCGCATTGCCGGCGCCGGAAAATCCTCACATCGCGTTCGTCGCAGTGGCAGGGTTTGACGGAACCATGCCGATGGTCGCCGTTCGTGAATTGCGGTGGGAGAAGACCCGCAAAGGGCAGTGGAGCGTCAAGACAGCGCCGGTCGGGAAGCTCAGTTTCGACGGCTGCGGGGTACGATTCTTGGGGGACGAGCGTGTTGCGGCGCTCTTGCTGGATACGAGCGGCCACTTTGAACGGGACAAGCAGCGACCCGAAGTCAGCCGTGCGATCGAGGCGAATCGCCTGCGCGCAGAGGACAATTGCTTCTTGTCGGCATTCAGTGTTGACGATGCGAAGGTCTTATACAAGCTTGCGGTTCGGGCGACGATCGATCACGCAGAGACCTTCCAGATGGAGAACGGCGCGGTGGGCGGCCAGCTCCATCTTCTGACGATTCCGATGGATGGACCGATCCACAAGGCCATCCTCGATCCTGAGCAGTATGTGGAATAGGTCGACAGCAAACGTGTACTGGCAGGGAGATCGGTCAGTGCGAAAAACGTTTCAAGCGGCAAGGAGGTGAGCCTGTATGCTTCCCAATCTGCGCGGTACGTTCTTTCTCATGGTGACGCTGGTCCTCTTCGCAGGCATCATCGCTATTCTGGCCATGGGCACGGTCATGAAGCCGGGCCGGTGGTGTGAACGTCCCAAGCCGCTCAACTGACGGTCAACGGTCGCTCATGGTCGCCTGGCACTCGCGTAAGTGCTTGATGCCGCAGCGGGGTCTGGCATGAAATTCATTCGTAACAAGAGCCTGCCATACTGCGGGGAGAACGGCGCTGGAAAGTCCGTAGACTTATGACCGAGGAGGAGCCATGAACAACAATACTGTGTCGATGGCGGACGAAAAAACGATCGCGATTGTGGCACACGATAATAAGAAACAGGATCTCCTGGCGTGGGCGAAGTTTAACCGTGAGGCGCTGGCCGGGCATCATCTCATCGCAACCGGGACGACCGGAAAGTTGCTCGCGACGGAACTTGAGCTGTCGGTGACTAGGTTGCAGAGTGGTCCGCTGGGCGGGGATCAACAGATCGGCGCAAAGATCAGCGAGGGCGAGATCGATGTTCTGATATTTTTCTGGGACCCGCTCGAACCGCATCCGCACGATCCGGACGTGAAAGCGCTGCTCCGCATCGCCGTCGTCTGGAATATTCCGATCGCCTGCAACCGAGCATCGGCGGATTTTCTTATCTCTTCCTCACTGATGCCGAAATCGTACGAGCGTCTTGTGCCGGATTATGAAGGGCACCGGAATCGGTTGGTGCGATTGGACGTAGCCTAGCCCCGGCGCTCACGTCGCGGTCCCATCCGGTGCAGCATCATCGCTCAAGCGGAGTCTGATTCCAGGTACCGGCCTGGTCGAGCATCAGTTGCTGGGAGTCGAGCGGCGTGTCGTTCGGCGGTGGCAGGACGCGCTCGTACAACCCCTGCTCATTCATCCGGCGCAGGTGCGTCGTGTCGCGTAAATGCGGGAACAGAATGTGGTCGCGAATGGCCTGGCGCAGGTGCGCGGCTTCGATCGGGAACACCGATTCGACACGCCCATCCAGATTGCGCGGCATGAGATCGGCGCTCCCCATCCATAACTCCTCTTTTTCCCGGTCGAACCGGAAATAGAAAATCCGGCTGTGTTCGAGAAAGCGGCCTACCAGCGACGTGACGGTGATTCGATCGCTGACGCCGGGGACGCCGGGGCGCAGTCCACAGACGCCTCGTATTTGCAGATCGACGCTGACACCCGCCTGGGAGGCCCGATAGAGCGCCTGAATGCAGGCCGGATCGGTGAGGGCGTTGAGCTTCAAGGCGATATAGCCCTGTCCTGTCTGCAGGTGTTGAGCCGTGACCCGTTCGATGCGCTCGAGCATGCCGCTGCGCACTCCGCTCGGGGCGACCATCAGGCAGCGATAGGGATGCTCTCCGGCGTATCCGGTCAACGCGTTGAAGAGCATGGCGACGTCGGAGGCGATGGCCGGATTGCTGGTCAGGAGTGCGAGATCGGTGTAGACGCGCGCGGTCGCAGGATTGTAGTTGCCGGTGCTGAGATGGATATATCGCGCGAGCCCGTGATTCTCACGGCGCACAATCAGGCACATCTTGGCATGTGTCTTCAATCCGACCAGTCCGTATGCGACGTGCACGCCCGCCCGCTCCAATTCTTTGGACCATTGAATGTTGTTTTCTTCGTCGAAGCGAGCCCGCAGCTCGACCAGCGCGGTGACCTCTTTCCCGTTGTCCCTTGCCTGCATGAGGGCCTGCACGATGGGCGAAGCGAGCCCGACTCGATACAGGGTGATCTTGATGGCCAAGACCTGAGGATCGGCTGCCGCATTGCGGAGAAGATCGACTACCGGCTGGAAGCTGTCGTAGGGATGATAGAGCAGCAGATCGCGTTCTTGCATGACGGTGAAGAGATCCTGGCGAGCCAGGAGCGGTGAGACTTTTTGCAGCAGCGGTGCATCTTTCAGATCGGGCCGATCCAACTTGGTGAGTTCGATGAGATCGGCCATGCCGAGAGGGCCGTCCACGGCGTCGATCTGGTCTGGGCCGAGGTGCAGGTTCTTCGCCAGAATCTCCCGGATCTGTTCCGGCATCGCCGCGCTGACTTCCAGGCGCACGGCGGAACCGAAATGCCGCTGACGAAGACTTTCCTGAATGGCTTGCAGAAGATCGGCGGCTTCGTCCGCTTCAATGTCGGGGTCTGCGTCGCGTGTGACCCGGAACGGATAGGCCGTTGCGACTCGGCAGCCGGGAAACAGGAGATCCAGGTTGGCGGCGATGACTTCCTCGATCCATACAAAGCTGCCGGAGTTTCCGTCGGAGCCGCTCGCCGGTTGGACTTCACGCGGCACAGGAAGAAGACGTGGAAAGAGGCGCGGGACTTTCAGGCGCGCGAACCGTTCATGGTGCTCGCCGTCGTGCACCACGATGGCGAGGTTCATGCACAAATTGGAAATATGCGGAAACGGATGGACGGCGTCGAAGGCCAGCGGGGTCAGGGCCGGGAGAATGGCGGATTTGAAATAGTCCCGGAGTCGCGCGATCGCTTCACTCGGAATCTCAGAGAGAGGCTGTACCTGAATGCCTGTCTCGCGCAACTTCGGCAGAAGATCGTCTTGCCAGCAGGCCATCTGCCGGGCCAGGAGGGGGGCAAGGGCCTGATGAATCGCCAAGATCTGTTCCGCCGGTGTGCAGCCGTCCGGCGGGGCTTCGACGGAGCCGGTTTGCTGCTGCCAGTAGAGTCCGGACATCCGGATCATAAAAAACTCATCCAGATTGCTGCTGAAGATAGAGAGGAATTTCAGCCGTTCGAGGAGGGGATGGCGCTGATCGAGCGCCTCTTCGAGCACGCGTTCGTCGAAACGAACCCAGCTCAGTTCTCGGTTGATGTAGAGAGACGGGTCCGTCAGGCTCATTGCGCATGGCCCTCTTTTGAGTGTGAACGGCACTGCCGGCGCGTGAATGTTCAGCCGGACATCGGTCGGCGCTAGGATAGTCAGGTCTCATCCGCTGCCTCAAGAGCGCACGGTTAATTGTGTGTTAACTTTTTTCGGGAAGCACACAGCGTCTCTCATTGCGGGCAGATCGGCATCCGTCGAAACTCAGTGCCCCTAGTGAGGAGTCAGGAGAGCTGCAGTCTCTTCTTTTTCCACCGGTCGCTTCCATAGATCGGGGTGCGGGGCCGCCTCGTGAGCGGGTCGCGCCGGCGGGTCCGGTTATGGGCGATGAGCCGGTCAGTGATATCGCCGCAGTGAACGCATCGGAGTGCCAACACTCTCGTTCCTCCGTCGCTCATGATTTCCGGAACTCTCAATCCGGCACAGCGGACACATTGGGTATCGCTTCCTTGACGGGTGTGGTTTTTAGAAATTCTTGCCATATTCCTCCGGTAGTCAGGTGATGTTCATGGTGGAGTGACCGGGGCTCGTCCCTTCTCCTGGCAGGAAGAGACGAGCGCGGGGGCCAGGTGCGTGAGAGGCGCAGCTGGGCTCCAATAGGGTGTCGTTGTTGTGCAGGGTGGCATGGCGTTAGTTCTGAGCTGTCTTTTGTTCGACCGTTGCTCCAGTGAGTCCGGCCGGGTGTCTACGTCGCAGAGAGATGGTTTGGGCCATTGGCTTGTTCCCCTTTCCAGGAGAAGTTGTACTAGATCAAAAGCACGATTAGATCACGACGGCCTCAATTCTTGGTTACAGGAGTTTGGGCATCAGCGCGCTGGTGCTGTAAAGGGACGGAATGGGAGAGATGTAACCGGATTGCAATAGAATCTTGGTTCGCCTGTGATCTGCGTGAGGATGTGAACGAACGCGATTCTTTGGAATGCTTTGCGTGTTTAGCAGGAGAAACAATAGAGAGGAGAGGGAGTCCGGTCTTAGATGTGTATGAGATCCGCGCGGTGGCTGGGTGTGATGTCTGCGGCCTTACCGACAGGCAATAGATTCCCATTTCTGCGAACGCAGCTCGGTGTCGAAATAGACACGATAGCCGACACAACGTGATTGTCCCGATAAAAATTCGTACTCCCAGGCTTCGGCTCCGTTCGACAGACGCTTGAGCCGTTGGGGATAGCCGAATTGGCGGGTCAGTTCGCTCTGCGTCAGTTGTCCGATGCTGGTTTCAAAATCATCTACGCGAGGATGATGAGTGCAAGAGACGAGCAAAAGAAGGATCAGGAAGATCAGGCTGCTCTCTAGGCGGGGCCTTGTCTCGAGCTGTTGATAGAAGACGCGCACAGAAATCACTTTGTCAGGGCCTGATCAGACAACTTATAGCCCAGCGATTTTACCGACACAATCGCATCATTCAGCGCAGGCAGTTTCTGTTTCAGGCGACGGATGTGCACATCCACGGTTCTTGTGGTGCCATAATAATCATAGCCCCACACGGAATTCAGCAATACATCGCGTGTAAGCACTCGACCGGGGTTTCGCAGCAGATGTTCCAGGAGCCCGAACTCCTTGGCCGTCAGACCGACTTCTTTCCCATCGACCATGACTTCATGTCGTGAGAGGTCCATCAGCAGCGGGCCGTAGTGGTAGGACGTTTGGTGGGTGTCGTTGGCCCGCTCGATACGGCGAAACAAGGCTTTGGCCCTTGCGACGAGGTTCTTGGGGCTGAACGGCTTGGCGATATAGTCGTCGGCGCCGAGTTCGAGGCCGACAATGGTGTCGGACTCCTCCGCTTTGGCCGTTAACATGATAATGGGAAGAAGGGCGGTTTCCTGCTCGCTTCGGAGTTTCTTGCAGAGTTCCAATCCGTCCATCTCAGGAAGCATGAGATCAAGGATGACCATGTCAGGATGTTCGCTCTTGGTGAGCCTCAGGCCTTCGCTTCCCGTTTTTGCATGGACGGTACGAAATCCTTCTTTCTCGAGGTAGATCTTCACCAACTGTGCAATGTCAGTCTCGTCTTCCACGATGAGAATTTTCTTAGAAGCGTTTGTAGACATCGTGTGTTAACCGCTAAGTATACGCACTTGTAACTTCTCTTCGCTCTGCCAGCTCTTGCAGGATAATCCTCCAATGTTACAAATGTATTAACTGCATGCCCGTTTGAATTGGAGGAATCACCGGTCATGTATGTAATGGCCGGTCATATGAATCGATGGCAATCCACTCTTGCTAAGTATGGGAGCAATTTCTGATTTTTCAGAGATTTCTGCCGGGATTGTCGTGAACGAAGCCGATTGATCAACGTCGTTCCATGCCCAGCCCTTGCCCGCTGATGTCAGGGGGCGGCTCAGAGCATGGTGCGGTCTAGGACAGCAAATTGTGCGAAAGAGACTGAATAGGCGGAAAGGGTGGTTTTTGAGTGAATTGAGAGGAGTGGAAGTGTAGTAAGTTTTTGAAGGGAATATGGTGCCGAGGGACAGAATCGAACTGTCGACACCAGCCTTTTCAGGGCTGTGCTCTACCAACTGAGCTACCTCGGCACGACGCGGGGGCTTGCTTCAGGAAAGTGGTGGACGATACCGCAGAAGCCGTGATTGGGTCAAGGCCAATTGACGGTATCGTGTGATCTTTTCGCGAAAATGAAGGGGCGGTGACCCATGATGCAAATCACCGCCCCGTGAATATCTCAGTCGTTATTTTGCGGCGACGATTTCCAATAGTTCCACTTCAAAAATGAGCGTGGCGCCTGGCTTGATGGCGGGTGGTGATCCACGATCGCCGTAGGCCAGATTGGCCGGGCAGACGAGTCGGCTCTTGCCGCCGACCTTGATTTGCTGCACGCCTTCAGTCCAGCACTTGATCACTTGGCTCAAGGGGAAGGTGGCCGGCTCACCACGCTTCACGGAGCTGTCGAAGACGGTGCCATCGAGCAGTGTTCCATGATAATGCACCTTGACGGTATCGGTCGGTTTTGGAGTGGCGCCGGTTCCGGGCTTGATCGAGGTGATGACGATTCCGGATTCCGTCTTTATGGAGCCTTTTTCGGCTGCGGCTTTCGTGAGATAGGCTGCGCCGGATTTCTTTTCAGCGTCCGCGACCACAGCTGCCCGGGCTTGCTGGAGCTGCTGGATTTTCGGGCCGAATGTTTGGAGATCGGCTTTCGGTGTGCGCTTCAAGGCGCCATCGGTGAGGCCGGACTTGACGAAATCCAATTCCGATTCGGACAGCGCGAAGGTGCCAAGCGATTGGCTAATAGCCAGGCCGAGGGCATACAACGTCTTTTGGTCGTCATTGGTTGGCTCTCCCGATGCGGCAAACGCCGATGGGCTGCCCAACAGGGCAATGGTTACGGCAAATACTGCGAACATGCGCATGAGTCATCCTTTCTTGATGGTGGCGGTGAGAGCGGTCGACTGATCTTACCTTACGATATGAAGGTGCTTCGCACAACTGGAAATAATTGAGCGGGGGAGCTGCGGCGCTGGATGGCGGAGAGGGAGGGATTTGAACCCTCGGTAAGGATATTCTCCCTACGACGGTTTAGCAAACCGTTGCCTTCGGCCACTCGGCCACCTCTCCACGACCAGTTGCATAGGGGTCTGTCCGCAGGCGGGCAGAGTCGTCAGCGCAGTTATGTCGCTTACGAGCGGGCTGATATTACCTCAGCCGGTGCAAGAGGTACAAGTGAAAGGTCTTAGGCGGCGGGGTAAAAGTTTAGCCGGGTTATGCGGCGTTCCTGGTATCCCATTGAAGGCTTTGGATGTGACGTCTGGACTTAGCGAGAAGCATGAAGGCTGTCGAGTAGAGGTGTTGCGCCAGGTGAGTCGTTTCGGCTGAGCGCATGGGAAATGTGGAGAAGGCGGGTGCGGACGCATTCTGAGCGATGGATGTCTGCTCATTACACGAAGGCTCTGTGGGGATATGGGAGAGAGGGGCGGTGTAGCGCAGTTCGATGGTGCTTGGCCGAACGACTCCGCTCAGCGCGAGCAGGTGCAGGGCTTTCTTCTTTTGGGCGCGCGCTTGCCGATAGTGAGTCCATCGTGTCAATGGCATGGATCTATCTCCTGTGTTGCGTCAGCTGCGATGATGTGCCGTGCGCTACATCCAAAGTACTTTTCCGAAATCTTTATCGATGCCTCTGGGATGATGGCAATGGGTACATCGCGCAAACAGTGTCGCGTCTTCCGGGGTCAGCGACGAGCGAAGGACGATTTGATAGATGTGTCCGCCGCAGGACGTGCAGGCTTTGCCCCGGATCTCTCTGCGAATAGCTCCGATTTTGCCGACTTGTTTTTGCATCTGCCTCCTCCTTGTCCCGGACTATTCCCGATGTCGTATCCGCTGTGCGCAAGTGGTGTCAGGATAGGCGAGGCCGTGCGGGCTGGAAATACCGTAGAGGTAGGAGTGCACCAACCGAAAGAGGGAGATGTGCTAGATATCAGGGAATCGAGCGCTCTTTATTGAAGTTGTAAATATTCATCTATATCAACATGTTAATTTGTTAAACATAATGATATTGATTTGATTTCTGGCGAGCCTGATTTTGGCCTGATGAAGAAAGAGGGCTGATGCACTCGGGATTTCAGAGAGGGGCTGTGGCTGTTTGGGGAGAACTATGGCGGAGGGGGCGAGATTTGAACTCGCGGATAGGTTGCCCCATCTCCAGTTTTCAAGACTGGCACGTTCGGCCGCTCCGTCACCCCTCCGAGCCGTAGGAAGATATGTGGCACTACTTTCTGATGCAGTCAAGCCCTCCCATATAGGGGCGGAGCGGCGTCGGCACGACAATGCTCCCATCCGCCTGCTGGTAGTTTTCCAAAACAGCGAGCAGCGTTCGGCCCACTGCGAGACCGGATCCATTCAAGGTGTGGACAAATTCTGTCTTGGAGTCCTTCTTATTGCCCTTGGTGCGATAGCGAATATTGGCGCGACGAGCTTGAAACGCGTCAAAGTTGCTACAGGAGGAGATTTCACGGAAGTGTTGTTGCGAGGGGAGCCAGACTTCGATGTCGTACGTTTTGGCCGCTGAAAATCCCATATCTCCGGAGCAGAGCGTCACGACGCGATAGGGCAATTCCAATCCCTGCAAGATGCTTTCTGCGTGACCGGTGAGGCGCTCAAGTTCAGCGTGCGACTGATCCGGAGGACAGAACGAGACAAGTTCGACTTTATTGAACTGATGGAGTCTGATCAAGCCGCGGGTATCTTTCCCATAGGACCCGGCTTCGCGGCGGAAGCAGGGCGTATAGGCGGTATAGCGGATCGGCAATACTTCTTCGTCCAGCAATTCATCTCGGTGGAGATTCGTGAGCGGCACTTCAGCTGTAGGAATGAGAAAATAATCTTCGTCTTTCAGACGGAACAGATCTTCTTCAAACTTAGGCAGTTGCCCTGTGCCGGTCATCGTTGCCCGATTGACCAGCAGGGGAGGGAGCACTTCCCGGTATCCGTGCTGCGCTGTATGGCGGTCCAGCATGTAGTTGATGAGGGCGCGCTCAAGCTGGGCTCCGGCGCCGGTCATGACGGCGAAACGGGCCCCGGCGAGCTTGGATGCCCGGTCAAAATCGAGAATGCCAAGAGCCTCACCGAGTTCCCAATGGGGCTTTGCTGGAAAATCGAAGGAGGGGTGGGCGCCCCATTGACGGATCTCGACATTATCCGAGGCATCCTGCCCGGCTGGCACTGATTCATGCGGCAGATTGGGAATACGTAAGTTCAGATCGGCCAGGGAATCTTCGACTCCACGCAGGGTGCCTTCAATTTCACGAATGCGATCGCCGAGCTGCTTCATTGATGTCACTGCATCGTCAGCCGGCTCCTTGGCCCGTTTCAACCGGGCGACCTCGTCAGAGCCTTTCTTGAGGTCGCTTCGAAGCTGTTCTACCTGCATGGTCAGATTGCGGCGCTCCTCGATCAGTGCCTTCAAGTTGTCCCAGGGGACGTCGGTTCCCCGGCGACCGAGACGTTCGCGGATTGAGTCGAGATGGTCCCGCAATTGGCGTAAATCGTACACGTGGTACTCCTCAGAAAGTTTGAGGAATCTAGCATCGGGTTTAGGTAGAGTCAACGAAACGCGTGAGGCAACGTGAGCTGCAGCCGTGGAGTGGATTCCCGTGGATTGACAATCGCCATTCGTGTCGCCACGATGACGCCATGCGAACGGTGTCGAATCCTCCAAATCCATTTGAATCGACGTATCGTGAATTGTTGGAGCCTGCTCCCACAGCAACCGTGGAGATCTTTCGCGACGCCAGCCGGGAAATTCTGAGTCGCAATGACAGCCCCGATCTTCCCTTTCGCTGGAGCGTCAATCCCTATCGTGGCTGTTTTCACGGGTGTGCCTATTGTTACGCACGTCCCTCGCACGAGTATTGGGGATTTGGGTCCGGAACTGATTTTGAGACCAAGCTGGTGGTGAAGGAGGACGCGGCAACTCTGTTGCGTCAGGCGTTTGAACGGCCTTCCTGGAAGGGCGAGCTGATTGTATTTTCCGGAAATACCGATTGCTATCAACCGCTGGAAGCCTCGTACGGGCTGACGCGCGCCTGTTTAGACGTCTGTGCTGATTATCGGAACCCGGTGGGGATTATCACGAAGGGTGCATTGGTGCTTCGCGACGTGGATGTGTTGGCGAGGCTGCATCAGAAGGCCTGGACGAGGGTCTACTTCAGTATTCCGTTTGCCGATGAAGAGGTGGCCAGAAAGATGGAGCCCCATGCTCCTTCAATCAGTAAGCGATTTGAGACGATGAAAGCACTCTCCGACGCGGGGATCCAGACGGGCATTTCGATTGCGCCGGTGATTCCCGGGCTCAATGATGAGGCGCTGCCAGAGCTGCTTGAGCGGGCACGGGCTGCCGGCGCACGCATGGCGACGTTTAGTTTGCTGCGGCTCTCCGGTAGTGTTGAGTCCGTTTTCCTGGAGCGCATCAAGGACGTATTTCCGGACCGATTCGCGAAAATCACCAATCGACTGCGCGAGGTACGGGGAGGCCGGCTTTCCGAATCAGCGTTCTTTGATCGCCATCATGGAACAGGAACCTATTGGCAGATGATCGAGCAGTTGTTCGAGGTGGCCAGGCGTCGGGCTGGTTTTGCCTGCGATCGCGAGGAGGTGGTCCCCGATACCTTCAGGCGACCTGGCGGGGCGCAGATCAGCTTGTTTGACCAAGAGGAGGAAGGATGAAGCACAATCCCGGGTTTCTGAAGTTAGTGGATCAAGCCAGGGCGCGCGTCAAGGAATGTACGGTGGCGGATGTCCAGCGCCGCATGGTTCACGGCGAAAAGTTTTACTTCGTCGACGTACGAGAAGACCATGAGTTTGCCAAGGATCATGCCAAAGGGGCCTGTCACCTGGGCAAGGGAATTATTGAGCGTGATATTGAAACAATGATTCCTGAGAAGCAGGCAGCGATTGTCTTGTATTGCGGAGGCGGGTTTCGCTCGGTCCTTGCGGCAGATGCGCTGCAACAGTTGGGTTATACGAACGTGCTCTCGATGGATGGAGGAATCAAAGCCTGGAAAGAAGCCGGCTGTCCACTTGAATGCGGACAGCCGGCCTAGTCAGAGAACCCTACTTGTTCACACGGTCGAATTCTTTAATGACCTGGTCGGTAAGATCAACCGTGTCCTTGTTGTAAATCACGATTTTCACGGTCTGTTCGCTTCCGCGGTCGACCACAATCGAGAAGCCTCCCTTCTCGGCCACCGTTTGTGTGGCTGAGCCGATGCGCTTCATATAGTCGTCGACGAGTTCTTTCTGCTTGCCCTGAAGTTCCTGATTAAAGTCTTGAGCCCGCTTTTGGTAGTCCTGGATTCTTGTGCGGAACTGCGCTTCCTTGTCCTTCTTCTCAGCATCGCTCAGCTTGGCGACCTGCTCTTTGAGCTGCTTTTCATAGTTCCGCAATTCTTCTTCGTCCCGGGAGAGCAATTTCTGTCTCGTGGTGACGTATTCCTTGAGTCCATCAAGGGCTTTCTTGCCGGCTTTCGACTTCTCCAAGACCATCTGCGGGTCGACCACCCCCATCTTAAAGGCGTCCGCAGCCTGCACGGCCGTCGAGAGCGGGCCCAGCAGCAGAGAGAAGAGGGCGGTGGCAATAAGCGTCTGTACGACGGGGATGCGCATGTGAACACTCCTTAGGCTAAGCATGAAACGGATGTGTGGCTTTAAGCGTTTGTCAGAATAACGAGGTGATGAGGGCCTGTCAAGGCAGTGCGAGGGGGGCTAGACGAAGTAGCGACTGGTGTCGAATTGATGCTCCGTATTGTCGATGAGCCGCACGATGCTGTGACGATAGTCGCCGGATGCGTCTTTGCCGGTGAGGTCCAGCTCCGGGCCGCTATCCATCAGATTCCCTTCGGGGTCGGCAATCACTTTTACCAGAGGTCGTTCGGCATCGGCTCGTTCGACGGCAGGTTTGAGGACGACGGCCAGTTCGTCGGTATCCAGCATAACGAGGCTTCCAATGGGCACGATGCCCACGCAGTTGACGAACAGCTTCAAGAGCGTCGCGTCAAAACTTTTTCCCGATTTGCCGAACATGATGTTCAGCACCTTGGAGGGGGACATCGGTTCGCGCCGGTAGACGCGTGAGGAGGTCATCGCATCGTAGCAGTCGGCAATCATCAGGATGCGACCGGTGAGCGACAGTTTCCAGGGCGTTTTCAACTTGGGATAACCGGAGTAATCGAGATTCATGTGATGTTCGAATGAAGCGGCGGCCATGCGGGCGGGGAGATTGGTGATCCCGCGCAACTCCGCGAGACTCAGCACGCCTTCAGTCGGATGATTCCGCATCGCGACCCATTCCTCATCGGAAAACTCGCCGGGCTTATTCAGGACTTCAAGGGGGATCGTCGATTTGCCCATGTCGTGAAACAGCGCGGCCAATCCGAGATCTGCCAGCGCGACCTTGGGATAGCCCGTACGGTTGGCCAAGGCAATGGAGAGCAAGGAGACGTTGACCGAGTGATTGTGGGTGTATTGGTCGTGGCATCGCAGAGTGGTCAATCCCAAGAGGGTCGCCTCGTCCTGCATCATCAAATCTACGATGTTCTGGATAGCTCGCTTGGCCTGCTTGAAGTTGACCGTGCCGCCATCCCGCACAGATTTCTCGAGTCCCCCGACGGCGCTGGCGGCTTTGGCATAGGCATTCTTGGACTGGATCTTATGCTGGACTTTGAGGTCTGTCGGTGTGTCGCCGGCCTTTCCCGAACTGGATTCGGCGGTCTGATCTTCTTTTAGCTCCAGCTTGCGGGGATCTTCCAAGGCAATGCCGTTGACTTCACGCGCTGTCAGTTCTTGCCGGAAATCGTCCACGGATTTTGTGGCGGGATCCAGGCTTACGAAGAGGTAGGCGAACTCACGGAGGTCTTTTGAGGTGACCGCAGAAGCAAATGTGAGTCCTCCAATCCTCCATTTATTGAGCGAGTCGATGATGCTGCCGATGACGGCCATCTGTTGGGCGTTGACCTTCAGGTGACTTTCGCCGAGGAACAGGAAATCGTTTTGTAACCGTAAGGTGACTGGCTGATCGTGGGCCAGCGTTTGAATCAGTGTCAGCATGGTCTCAACCGGCTTGTCCAGCGCGGCATTCGTCCGGCCATGAATCTTTGAGGTCTTGATGAGCGTGTTGAGCTGGGTAATCAGCTGGAAGCCCAGCATGACGAGTTGCTGATCGAGAATGTCGCCGGCCTCGGATCCGTGGCCGATTTTTTGAGACAGAGATTTTTCGTGGGTCAGCAGCGGCTGCGCCGAATCGTCTTTGGCCGCAGATTGAACGAGCTTGAAATCACTCACGGGGCGTCCTCATGTCGCGTGGGTTGAGGCGTGCTTGCCTTGGACTGCTTATGCAGTTGTGTGAAGGCCATCGTGCAGGCCTGGCGGACCGCGGCGCTTCCCTTTTTCTTCCCCAGCTCTAAGGTCGCGATCGCGGCAGGGGTGGCCAGCTTCCCAAGTGCTTCTGCCGCCAGCACGGCACACTCTTCCTTTTTCTTCCGATTGGTCCAGGCCCATTCCGTGAAGAGTCCCTGCCAGTAGGGAATGGCTTCATCTCCGCAGGTGGCGCGGATGGCTTGATACAGTCCGCGCTTCTCGCTCAACGGGCGTTCCAGAAAGGTGTCGTCGGAGAGGATCGGGGTCCACTGAGGAAACGGAGCGGTGTATTGTCCGGTGGCCAATAGCTTCAGTGCGGCAATACGGACAGAGTCATCAGAGTCTGAGAGGCAGAGGATGAGCCGGGCGCCGTTGCCGTTGGGTTTAAGGTGGCCGAATACCCGGATCGCGTCTTTGCGAACCTGTGCATCCGGGTAGCGTACGAGTTTTTCAACGGCTTCGGCGAATGTCGGATTATTCCACTTGGCGACAATCGTGAGGAGGTTTCTGACGTAGGCCGGTCGTCGGTCGGTAAGGCCGCGGAGCAACGGTTCGGAGTGGTCTTTGGCTAATGTGTGGAGTGTTTCGGAGACAATTGCCTGATGGGTTGAGTGCTCAAGATTGGCCAAGAGCGAGCAGAGAAGGGATACAGCCTCTGTGCCCATTAGGAGGAGCACGGTTGAGAGTCCCTCGGTATTGGGGTTCGAAGTCCGATTCAGATACGACTCGATGGCTTTGATGTGTTCCGGTTTGCCCAGGCCGGTCAGGAGGGTCGTCAGCTGTTGCTTATGGTCGTCGGCAATATCCGGACGGACCGCCTCAGTTTCGTGGAGGATGCTGAGGACGGATTCGAGCACGGCCCATCTCCCCGCTTGAACCAGAGCCGTGATGACGTGGCCCCAGAGGGAAAAGAGCTTCGTCAACAGGGCCGGAGATTGCTCTGATGCCAGAATCGCGGTGAGTACATCGAGGATATATGTCGTACTGTCCTGCCGGCTCTCCAGCTCGATTTCTTTGGCCAGCGCAGCGATCTCGGCTTCCGTGACCTCGTAGCCCACCAGACCCGACTGGAATCGCGCTTTTTGCTGGGCCGCACTCTGGGTCTCGCTGTTTCCGGATTGCGCGTCTTTCTTCTTGCGTTCTTGATCGAGCAGTTCCCGGAGGGTTGAGTCTGATGTCGTGAGAGGATCCAGCTTCAGGAAAGCATCCGACCCTCCGGACGCTTTCGCAATTTCTTCCGCCGTGACCAGTGTCAGCGCCGCCATGTTCTTTTGCCAGAGGCGGGTGACGATATCGTCGTCGTTCTCTTTGTCCTGGCTCGCCCAGAGGGCATCGAGAAAGAAGGCGAGGTCTTCCTCCGTCAGGCCTTGATGCAGCACGAGTTCGCGAATGCCGTCGGCGTAAAGTTTGAAGGCGAGGTTTTCACTGCCACCCTCTTTTTCCGCCTGGTAGACGACTTCGTCCTTGCAGAGTAACTCCGCGCGTGTGACGAGAAACGTGAGCTTTGCATAAGTAGCGAGATGCGTGGAAAGCTCTTCAAAGAGCTGCTGAGAGAATTTCATTGCCACCGGATTGGTGGCTCCATAGGTACGATTGGATTTGGCGGTCTTATCGAGAAGTTTCAGGACGCGTTTGACCGAGGCGACCTCGGGATCTTCAGTCCCCTTAGCCGCGACCGCGGCTGCCATCATGTCTTGTGCGGCCTTGAGATCAGACATAGTGATACACCTATCGGGAGGTCGAAAATTCGTCAAGGAAATGAGTATTCTTGACTAGCTGAACTCACGAAGGATGGCGCGAGTGCCATGGCTTGTCAGGCGGGAAGACGGTCGGTACAATCGTATCACCATGAGTGCAATGCAGCCCGTTCGTATCGTGTGTTTCGGTGATAGCCTCACCGCCGGGTTTCAATCTCCCACCAGAGAACATCCCCAAGGGGAATCCACGCCGTACGGAGAATGGGTACAGGAAAGGATCGGATCGGCCGGGCAGGTTTCCATCAGCGGGATTTGTGGGGAACTCACCGGGGAAATGGTCATGCGATTCCGAAAGGATGTTCTGGCGCATAAGCCCCACTACGCCGTGATCCTGGGAGGAACGAACGACTTGGGGTGGAACGGACCGACTCATGAAATTATGCGTAATCTGGTGAAGATGTATGAGCAGACTTTGGCTGCCGGAGGAGTGCCTGTGCCGGTGACGGTTCCGTCTTTGCGGGTGGAGGACGCGGGCAACAGTCGGGAGGGAACGGAGTGGGTGGCCGGGCATTTGGAGCGGCGGTATGAGCTAAATAGTCTGATTCTCGACTATGTTCGAACCAAAAATCTCATCGCCGTCGATCTCTTCACAGCCACTGCTGAGCCCGAGACCAATCTCTTGGCCCGTGAGTATTCCAACGATGGATTGCACCTCACCACCGCCGGCTATCGCCTCTTTGCCGATCTGGTCTATCGGCAGGTCTTACAATCGGTTTTCTCAAAGCCCTCATAGATCCAATGTCCTCACGCCTCCAACCGGTGACCGACGCAGATTTCGACCGGGCGGTCGAACACGTTACCGTTCCGGTCCTCGTGGAGTTCTGGAAGCCCGGTTGCGGCCATTGCAACGCTTTGATGAAAGAACTGGAACAGTTGCAGAACGAACTCGGAGAAAAGGTGCTGGCTCTGACCATGAACGTCGATGAGAATTTTCAAATTCCAGCCGAGTTGGAAGTATCCTCACTCCCGGCCCTCGCTCTCTACCGTGGCGGATCGTTCGAGCGATTTATTGGCGGATTGGGGAAGAAGGAAGAAATCCTGAGACAGCTTCAGATTGGTTGAGAAGGGGTTACAACGTCCGCCAGGAGCGGCCGTCGTTTTGAATGAGACGGTCGGCTTCGACCGGTCCCCAGGTGCCGGCTTGGTATTCGGGGAGCCAGCGTTGGCCGGACTGTTGCCACCCTTCGAGGATCTGGGTGATCCAGGCCCAGGAGGCTTCCACGGCGTCGCGGCGCATGAAGCGTGAGGCGTCGCCTGCCATTACGTCCAAGAGCAACCGTTCGTAGGCCTCCGGCGACGGTCTGCCGAACACTTCCCCGTATTTGAAATTCATTTCGACGGGGTGGGTCTGCGCTCTTGTTCCAGGCACGCGCGAGACGATGCGCAGGGACAAGCCTTCTTCCGGCTGGATGCGGAGCGTCAACACGTTCGGTGCTTGCGGCGATTGACCGTTGGCGTTGAAGAGAATCTGGGGAATGTCTTTGAACTGCACGGCCACTTCGCTCGCGCGGAGAGGCAAGGCCTTGCCGGTGCGCAGGTAAAACGGCACGCCGGACCAGCGCCAGTTTTCGACGAAACATTTCACGGCCACATACGTTTCCGTGGTTGAGGTGGGGTTCACGCCTTTTTCCCGACGATAGCCCGGCACTGGTTCGCCGTGGGCGGTTCCTTCTGTGTATTGCGCGCGAGCCGTAAACTGCTCGACATCTTTGCCGGTGATCGGGCGCAGGCAGCGGAGCACCTCCATCTTGGCGTTGCGGACGACATCCGGATCAAGCGAGTAGGGGGGCTCCATTGCCACCAGACAGAGCAGCTGGAGTATGTGGTTCTGGACCATATCGCGTAGTGCGCCGGCTTCCTCGTAATAGCTGGCCCTAGTCCCGACGCCTTCGGCCTCACTCACCGTGATTTGGACGTGGTCGATGTGCTTGTGGTTCCAGATCGGTTCAAAAATGCTATTGGCAAACCGCACGACCATCAGATTCTGGACGGTTTCTTTGCCCAGGTAATGGTCGATCCGGAAGATCTGCGATTCGTCGAACACGCGTCCGGTCACGGTGTTGATCTCCTGTGCTGACTTCAAATCGCGTCCGACCGGTTTTTCGACAATGATGCGGGCATAGGGGGCTTGTCCGTTGGCTTTGATTGCCACCCCGGAACGGGAGAGCCCTTCGCATACTGGGGTGAAGGAGCTGGGAGGGATGCTCAGATAGAAAATGCGGTTGCCCGGCAACTGAAACGCGCGCTCGAGTTCTTCGGCGCGGGCTTTCAACCGCACATAGGTATTCGGGTCGTCGTTCTCTCCGGCCATGTAAAAAAGGTGGCTTGCAAAGGCCGTCCACGTCTCTTCGATCAACGCCTGGCGGGAATGTTTCACCACGCCGTCCCGCACGGTCGTGCGAAATTCTTCGTCGCTCATCGGTTTTCGTCCGAGACCCAGCACGACGTAGTTCGACGGCAGCAACCCGTCCAGCAGCAGGTTGTAGAGCGCCGGAATCAACCGGCGTTTGGCGAGATCGCCTGATCCGCCGAAGATCACCAATGTCGTCGGCTCGACGGGAACCAGGGCTTCCTGTGCTGGGCTGATTTCTATGCGTTGATTGGATAAGGCCATTTCTTGTTCGTTCCCGGTGAAGACCATCGTTATCGGCGGACGGCGTGCCCGCCGAACGCGTTGCGGAGCGCGGCGAGCATTTTCTCCGCGAAGGACTGGTCCTGCCTGGATCGGAAGCGTGTGAAGAGAGCCGTGGTGAGCGTGGGAACTGGCACGTCTTTTTCAATCGCATCCGCGATCATCCAGCGCCCCTCACCGGAATCCTGCACGAAGCCTTTGAGTTTGTCGAGTTTGGGATCGTCCTTCAGTGCGTCGACCGCCAGCTCCAACAGCCACGAGCGCACCACGCTGCCGTGCATCCAGAGGTCGGCCACACGGCCCAGGTCCAGGTTGTATTCACTCTTGGACATCAATTCAAATCCCTCGGCATAGCCCTGCATCATGCTGTACTCGATCCCGTTGTGCACCATCTTCACGTAGTGCCCGGCGCCGTGTCCGCCCACATGGGCCCAACCGTTTTCCGGCGCGAGGGTAGTGAAGAGCGGGGCGAGCCGTTTCACCGGGGCTGCTTCTCCACCGATCATGAGGCAGTAGCCGACCTTGAGTCCCCAAATCCCGCCGCTGGTGCCGGCGTCGACATAATGGAGTTGCTTCATCTTGAGGTCTGCGGCCCGACGAACGTCATCGTGAAAACGGGTATTCCCGCCGTCGACAATCGTGTCGCCCGGTTGAAGCAGGGCTGCGACGGCCTGCACGGTTTCTTCGGTCGGCGCGCCCGAGGGCACCATGACCCAGACGGTGCGAGGAGCGGCCAGTTTGCCGATCATCTCGGCAAGGGATGACGACGCGACGCAGCCTTGTCCTTCAGCCTGTTTGACCAGGTCTGCCGAGCGATCGAAGACGACCACGCGGTGGTTGCCCTGCCGCAACCGGGTGACCATGTTCATACCCATTTTGCCGAGCCCGATAAATCCCAGTTCCATAGCGACTCCTTGGCATCCGCGCCGAGAACGGATGTGAGCGGTGAATCGGTGAATAACGGGAACGTGAGGGAACCGTTCCCATGTCGTGTGACCGTGCGAATTCTTACAGCTGCAGTGGAGCCCGCTCCAGTGAATCGAGAGGATTAATCGATTCGTGCCGGATTCGGGATGTCCTTAAAGAGTAGATCGGCAAATTGCCGCCCAAAGTTGAGTCGGTCCGTGAGATTTGCGGTGAGGAGGAATCTGGCTGCCAGTTCCGCCAAGGCCGGTTCGCGGGATGACATGAACCGGTGAATATCGACCGGGGCGGTCAGCCAGAAGCCTCGGATCCGGAAGAAAGCCATGGTGCATTCTTCGAAGAAGAGCGTAAGGAGATAGTGGGCAAGAGCCGGTTTTTCGGCCACGTCCTGGGCTTTGCCCAGCAAGTGGAGGCACTCGGCTTTCAGGCGGATCTGTTCGTTCATTGAAGCCGGTGTGGGGCCCTGCCTGAATCGCTGGTTGGCTTTTTCAATCACCTTGGCGCTGATCCCGTCATGGTCAAAGAGGAGGCGGGCTTTCCGCAGCAGCGACGGCAGGCGTGTGGAGTAGGCGAGTTCATCCTCGATCAGCTTATGGCCGAAGTAGCGAATATCCACAAGCCGCTCGCCGGCCCGGAGAATCTCGTGCCCTTCCCGGTCCCCTTTGACGAGGGCAATGAGGTCGATGTCGCTATGGGGGGTGAGGGCGCGTCGCGCACCGGATCCGACCATGAGAATGCCGACGAGATCGCCTCCACGGCGGCCGCGGATGTGCTTGAGGACCATTTCGACGCTGTCGTCGAATCCCGGTGGTTCAGGAATCGGTGGCTGCTCAGGCGGTTCCGGGACTTCAAGAAGCTCGGCGTTCAGTTCTTCCCTGGTTGGGACCGGGGTGGAGAGGGGACTGTCCATCATGCTCCAGGGACCTGTTGGATGTGTTGCGGCAATGCACTGAGCCATTGTTCGAAGGGCTGCTCAGCGTCGACGATGATTTCCAGTTTTCCATTTTGCAGCCGGCGCACGAGTCCCGGGATTTCCGGGGAGAGCGGGATCTCGACCCATTCCCGGTTGAGCCCGAGCGCGTCGGTGACTTCGAGAATGCGGCTGATCTGTTGGAACGACACCACCTGGAGGGTCATTGCGGCTCCTGTTGATCGATGGGGCGCATTGTATGTGTCGTTGAAAGGAGGTGTCAACGGACGCGGGGGTCAGCTGAGGACTCGGGCAAAGACCTCGGTGGCTTCGTCGATCTGTTTTGTCGAGATGTTCAAATGGGTGACGGCGCGGAAGCTGCGGCCTCCGATCGCGTGGATGAGCACGCCGTGGTCCTTGAGTTGGGACAGGAGATCAGCCGGGGCCAGGCGAGGGTCGGGAACATCGAAGATCACAATATTGGTCTCGACATGTTGCGGCGCGATGCGCACGGCCGGGATCTGTTGCAGCGCCCGCGCCAGTTTCTTGGCATGGTCATGATCAGTTCTTAGGCGGGTCACGTGGTGTTCGAGGGCATAAATGCCGGCGGCCGCAAGGATGCCGGATTGGCGCATGGCCCCGCCGTACATGCGGCGGAAGCGTCGCGCACGGTCAATTAGTGGCATGTCGCTGGAGACCAGCAGGGAGCCGGCCGGCGCACCAAGGCCTTTGGAAAGGCAGAAAGACACCGTTTCAAAATGCTGCGCATAGGTGGCGGCCGGCAAGGTGGTCGCGGCGACGGCATTGAACAGTCGGGCGCCGTCGAGGTGCATCGGAATTCCGTGCTTCGTGGCAATGGCGCGAATCTTCTCAATAGTGGACAGCGAATAGATGGTGCCGCCGCCGCTGTTGTGCGTATTCTCGATGCAGATGAGTCCGGTCGGGATGCTGTACGGATCTTTGGGTCTGATCGCCGCTTCTACCTGTTCGGCCGTCATGATGCCACGATCGCCGACGACCCAGTGCAGCTGGACACCCGCGAGGGCGCCGGCAGCGCCCTGTTCATATCGCACGATGTGCGCCTTGCTCTCCACGATGACTTCCTGCCCCGGTTGGGTGTGCGCTCTGATCGCCAGCTGGTTGCCCATCGTGCCGGAGGGCACGAACAATGCGGCGCGTTTGCCGAGCAAGGCGGCTGCCATGTCCTGCAGTCGATTGACGGTCGGGTCTTCTCCATAGACGTCGTCCCCCACGTCGGCGCGCGCCATGGCTTTGCGCATGGCATCGGTGGGTTGCGTGACGGTATCGCTGCGGAGATCGATCATGAAGCATCCTGTTGTTGAGTGTATGAAGTAGATATCTCGCGCGCATTGTAGCAAATTTTTTCTCTTGCGGGAGAGGAGAGGGGTGGGGCACTGTCTGGGGCACACATCGGAGGACGCGGTGTCGCAGTTGTCGATCTGGAAATGGATGAAGATCGAGCCGGAGGAGCGAGTGCCGCTGCTCTGGTCGTTCATCTATTTCTTCTGCCTGCTCTGCGGCTATTACATGCTGAGGCCGGTGCGCGATGAAATGGCCATTGAAGGCGGCGTGCAGCATTTGCCCTGGATGATGACCGGGACGTTTCTCACGCTCCTCATTGCTACGCCTCTGTTTGGGTTCTTGTCGGCCCGGCTTCCGCGTGCGCGACTCATGCTGTCGGTCTATGTCTTTTTCATCAGTCATCTGCTGCTGTTTTTTGCGGCCATGACAGCTCAGTGGCATCTGGAATGGATTGCCCGGGCGTTCTTTATCTGGCTCTCGGTGTTCAATCTGTTTGTGGTCTCCGTGTTTTGGAGTTTCATGGCCGACGTGTTTTCTCCTGCGCAGGGCGTTCGGCTATTCGGTGTGATTGCCGCGGGTGGGAGTCTGGGTGCGATCGCAGGCCCATTGGCGACAACGGGGATCACCTACGTATGGCCTATTCCTGTGTTGATGTTGGTTTCGGCGGGATGGCTGGCGCTGTGCGGGGGCTGTATCGCTCGACTGGACCGGTGGGCCGCCGCCCACACAACTCGGGGGAAGATCGAGGGGGACGTGCCCTTGGGCGGCAGTATGTGGGCAGGAATTCGTGCAGTCGCGGCGTCTCCCTATCTCCTGGGCATCTGTGCGTATCTCTTTCTTCTCACGATGTCGGCGACGGTGTTGTACATGGAACAGACTGCTTTGGTGGGGCGTGAGATTCCCACGCCTGAAGCCCGGACTCGTCTGTTTGCCGGGATGGACCTGATCGTGAATGTGCTGACCTTCGTGACGCAGGTCTTGGTCACAAATCGGCTGGTACTCCGCTTTGGGCTTGGGGTGGCCCTGCTCGTACTGCCGGTCGTCACGGTCGTCGGCTTTGCTGCCGTTGTGGTCAGTCCCGTACTGCCGGTCTTTCTGTCGCTTACGGTTGCGCGGCGGGTTGGAGAATATGCCATTGCCAAGCCGGCGCGCGAGGTGCTGTTTACGGTGTTGAACCGGGAGGACAAGTACAAGGCCAAGAATTTCATCGATACCGCCGTATCTCGAGGCGGCGATGCCTCGACCGGCTGGCTGGTGTCTGGGGTCAAAGCCTTGGGGGCGACGACCGGCATCGTGGCCGGAGTGCTTGTGCCGATGATGCTGCTCTGGGGCTGGATCGGGTGGCGACTGGGTAGGCAGGGATCTATGCTGCAACGCGCGCTCCCGACGCCTCGATAGAAGGTCGTCTTTACTCCCTAAAAAATCGCATGTTATAGTCGCACGCTCGCGCGACGGTTCATTTCTCACGGGGGGTCACATGCCGGAAGTTCCCGTTAAGATGTACATCGATAAGTTGTTGAAATCGTGCCGCGATGTGCAGCGTCCGATGGCGCTGATTTCCGGCCCCGTGAAGGATCGCGCGCTGCGTGCCATGGCGGATCGGTTGCAAGCGGATGAGGAGCAGATTTTTGCCGCGAACGTGCTGGATGTCGATGCCGTGGGGAAGACGCTGCTTGGGGAAGGGTTGCGGGGAGAGCGGGTGAAAGAAGCGGTCACGCGCGTGCGGATGATGCCGGATGATGTGAAGGAGCTGGCCGAGCGTCTTCGTCTGATCGCTGATTTGCCGGATCCGGTTGGTGCGGTGACCAAGCGATGGGAGCGGCCTGATGGATTGCAAGTAAGCCGGGTCCGCGTGCCGCTCGGGGTGGTCGGCGTGATTTCAGAGTTGAAACCGTTGATCACGGTGGAGTCCTTGGCTCTCTGCCTCAAGTCCGGGAACGTCTGTGTCTTTCGTCCAGCGTTCGAGTGGAGTCGGACGCATCAAGCCATTGAATCGCGCATGCGTGAAGAGGCGGAGCGTGCAGGAATTCCCGTGGGTGCCTGGTTATTGGTCGACCGGCCCGAGAAGGAAGTGGCGCTGGAAATCATGCGCGCCGGGAAGAGCGTGGATGCGATTGTGCCCCGCGGCGGACCCGGCCTTCGCAAAGCCATGCATGAGCAGGCAAAAATGCCGATCCTCTGTTACGACTACGGGATCAGCCATGCTTACGTCGATGCGGATGTGGATATCCCGATCGCGCAGAACGTCGTCATCAATTCAAAAATTCAGCATGCGACGTCCACCAATTCTATCGATACTCTGTTGGTGCAGCAGGGGATGGCGCGGCCGTTCCTGGCGGCGCTCATTCGCCGTCTGCTTGAAGAATATAAGATTCAGGTGATCGGCTGTCCGAAAACCGTGGCGCTCATGGGGCAAATGGCGATGACCGGACATGAAGCGGTCACTCCGGCCACCGATGAAGACTGGGACCGGCAGTTCCAGTCACCGGTGTTGGCGATCAAGATGGTGGCAGATCTCGATGAGGCGCTCGCACATATTGCCGACCATGGTCCCTGTCTGACGGCAGTGATTGCCACGTCCGACTATAATTCCGCGATGCGGTTTTCGCGTGAGGTGGATGCGACAGCAGTAATGGTCAACGCCTCCACTCGTCTCAACTCCGGCGACGGGTATGGGATGGGGCCGGATATCGGTCTCAATCTGTCCCGCGTGCAGGCCAAAGGGCCGATCGGGCTCGAACAGCTGACGAACGAGAAGTATGTGGCGTTCGGCGGCGGGCAGTTGCGCCATCCGCATCCGGTGCCGGATACGTACGAAGATGCCATCATGCTGAAGCGCGCTTAGCAGGATGCTGAAAACGCCTGCCAGCGGCGTTCTCGCGGCGCGCAGGGCTCCACGTACTGCTGAGAGTACGCGTCGCCTCCGCGCTGGCTGCGGCCTTGCTGGACAGCCATTTTGAGCATCCTGCCTGTTGTTCGTACGGCCCGCCGATCTTGTTCTGCTGACCAGGTATGTCGACCGATTCTCTGCACGATCAACTTTATGCCCACCTGGCCCAATGGGGCCTTCGATCGTTCTCGTCCGATGCGGACTACTTCGCCTGGCAGCGAGCGACGCTGTCGGCGGCGGAGCTGAATCGGCTCAATGCGCAGGTCGAGCGGAAGCGCAGCGGCGATCGTCAGGACGAAATCGCCTTCTACGATCTGACGGCGGAACTTCATATTCTTCCCGTCCTCTATAGCCAACGCTACGAGTATTTCATGGAGATCGGCCGCCGGGTGCTGCCTCGAATTGGCGCGGCGACCACGGTCTTAGATTATGGCTGTGGGGTGGGGATTCTCACCACATTCTATGCGCGGCGTTGTCCAGAGACGCAGTTTGTGGGAATCGATCGCTCGCCCGGGTCTATTGCCGTGGCGCAATCGAAAGCTCATGCGCTGGGGCTGCCCAATGTCCGCTTCGAGTGCCGTGATGTGGAAGTCGAAGTGCTTCGCGGATCGTACGATCGAATCATTGCAACTCATGCGCTGGTTCAAGCTGAGCAGGATCCGGGAATGCCGAGTCGTGACTGGACCACGTTTGAGCGGGCGCGGGATGAACAGCAACAGGCCGCGTTTGAGCAGCGAACCGGTATCGATGTGCGACTCGATCAGCTCAGCGAGGCGCTCAGTCCGGGCGGATGCATGGTCATTTTTGAGAAGACGCGCCAACTTGCCCGGCTGGTGCCGTTTCAACGGGCGCTGGCGCGACGGGGCCTGCAATTGGTCGAGCCTCCTGAACCGATTCGGTATCGCCTCGTCGAGGAGGTCGCTGACGACGGGCCGTTCTATGTGGTGCAAAAGGGGAGTGCCAGTCCTTTCGCATGGAACGAAGCGCCGGAACCTGACGAAGGCGTGCCGTTCAATCGAGCGATGCTTCGATCAGTTCCACATGATCCGGATCCGGACATACCACTGTACGAAAATCATTGGCCGTCAGCGCAGCAGGTGTGGGGATCGCTTGTCGGTCGTCTGGTACAGCAGGAAGAGACTCGCCGGGAGCCCGATGGTAGGCAACTACATGTCGAACTCGGATCGGCCGAAGGCCTGGTCTATCTCTACTGTGCAAACACGTTTGATCAGCGGCAACTCATTCTGGTCGAGGGAAGCCGCAAGGGAATGCTCGATTCGTACTATCGCGAGATTCTCTCTTCCTGAGTGTATCTGACAGGCTGACATTCGGGCCGGTGGATTTTGGATTTCCTCGTACTGTGTGGTTGGCGAACGCCAGGGGGATTGCGCTAGAATGCGGGCCTCTAAGGAGGGTGCATGGAACAGCCGGAAATCGAGCAGTCATCTCACGACGACCTCATTCACAAGTTGCATGAGCGTCCGCAGATTCCGTTGACGGAGTGGCTGCGGGTGCCGGCCCATGTGCACTACAAGGCATTTCGTATGGCCGATCCTCCGACACAGCGTCCGGCGAGCCGTGAAGAGTTTCGCCGTCTGGTTGAATCGTTTCAGATGGCGCCGAACCATACGGTGTTGCGGGAGACGTTCGGCTATGCGGTGAAGGTCGCGGCCAACGGGGATCGCTTGATCGTCGTGTGGCAGGCGCATACGGAATATTACAGTTATCAATTATGGCATCTGCCGGGAACGTCAGGCAGCCAGCTCACGTTCGGGCCGTTGACCTTTCCGGACTATCGGTTCTCAATCACCCCGTTGGGGACTGAAGTCTGCCGGTTGGATATTGTGCTGAGAGCCGAGGCGGTTCCATCGCGTGACGATTTACATCAGATGCTGCCGGGCCCGGTGGCCTATGGCAGTCGGATTTTCGACGACGAGACGACGGTGGTGACCAGTTTTACGCCCGATGAACATCGGCGGGAGCGGTATCTGGTGAGTGTCGGGTCCACGCGGATCGATGTGTCGCATATCAAGAATATCGTGGATGCGGTGGTGCGGATCGAGACCTATTATCACTTGCTCCTCATGCAGAAACCGCTGTTTTCAGCCGCGATCGATTCGGTCTACACGTTCGAGCAAGTCCATCTGAAACAGCGCGAGATCATCACCAGTCACATTAGCCACGCCGATGCGCTGGCGTTGCAGCGGTGGTTGAACAGTTTGACGCAAGATCTGTTGAAGACCAATCGGTTGGCCGGGAAGCTCCATTTTGAATTATCGGCCGCGGTGCCGTACGACAAGATTGTGCATGCCACGCTCGCATCCATGGTCGAGCGGCCCTATGCGCCGCATCGGCCGCTTTCGGATTACATCCTGAGCGGTGTGACCGGCGTAGCGGACGGGTATCAGCAGTTGTTGAGGCGGATTGAGACGCTGAGCAGCGGGTTTGAGGGGATGATTGCCATCATCCGGACCCGTGTCGATTTGATGCTGGAGTCTCAGAATCTGGCGTTACTGATGAGTGTCGACAAGACGACAAAGAGTCAGGCGATACTGCAGCATACCGTCGAAGGGCTGTCGGTGATCGTGATCGCGTACTATCTCAGCGGGCTTGCCGGATATATTTTTAAGGGCCTCCATGAAATGGGGTGGATGCATAACCCGAATGTGGCGTCTGCCGTGTTCGTCCCGGTTGCCGTCGGCCTTGCCTTCCTCATCACCACGCTGAGCCGGAAGTACCTTCATAAGAAGCTGCAGACTGAGAAACCTCACGCCTAAACGGTCGGGCCGGAGTGTATCGTGACAGGGCGTGAGTGTGCCGATGGTGTGACATTCATTCGGTCCTCAGCACCGGTCTGCGGCCGCCGGCCATTGACTCTGCCCCGGTGGCCCTGTAGGGTGTAATTGACGTAGCGAGCCTCGTCGACTGTCCCATCTCTCGCGCCTCCCTCCTTGCGATGTTCCTGCGCGTCTGATTCTCCGGTCTCCGCCGCTTTTACGCCGGTACTTCCGTCTCTAATGATCCAATGCGGTCGCGCATTGCGCCCGTCGTCTGTTTCCTGCAGATGCCGGGGTTGACTATCCACATACCAAGGGGGACCCGATGAATCAGGAACAGTTCGGACAATTTTGGTTACAACTGAAGAAACCGCTCAAGACAACGTGGGGCAAGATCACAGACGAAGATCTCGTCGAGATCGCGGGCGATGTGGCGAAGTTCGGCACGGTGCTCCAGAAGCGGTATGGGGAAGTGCAGAAAGAAGAAGTCAGCACCTGGGCGAATCGCCGCTATTCGACGTGGACCGGTAACTATATCGGCTATAAGGATCCTGAACCGAAGGCGTAGCGCTTGCCGGTGAGCCGTTGTCTCTTACTCGGTTGAGAGCCAACTCAGTGAGTCCAACCAAACGGGAGGCGGTATACCATGAAAAAAATCGTGATCAATACGAGTAATGAAGAGTTCTGTGTGAGCCATAAAGCTTTCATGCGTTTGCGCGAATTGGGACAAGTTGAAGCCTTGGGTGAGGCAAATCCTGGTGTCTATTGGCCGAACGCGGCCGCCGTTCGGGAGCCCAGCCTGAATCAGTGCGGTAGACTGATTCCGCGGGATGATCAGCATCTCGTGCGGGTCGTTGAGGAACTGGCCTCTGAAGCGAACGGGCATTGTGCCGAGTTGAAGGTCGTGTCCATTCCGGACGATGTGAAATGGCAAATTCAGAATGTGGGTGGCCAGGAACGGATCAGCGAGGTCCATCGCACGTGGTGTTAAGAGGCACGGTGTGCCAGCGCCCCCACAGAGGCGCTGCATTACCGGTGGCAGGGCCAGTAATCATCGAAGACCCAGCCGTTGGTCTAGATGCGCCGCATGAGCCATGAACAGGTGGGAAGTAGGGGAATGATGAAAGACGATGTTCGAAAACCGGTGCCGGAGAAGCAATCGCAGATCTCCCCTGTGCCTCATTCGACGAGTCCGTATGGCGGGGAGCTGACGTGCAGCGAAGGGCAAGTTGACGACCTCCTTGCAGAGGGCGAATCGACAGAGTCAGAGGAAGAAGACGAAGCGAGCGAAACCCTGGAGCAGTCTCTGACGAGCTCTACGGAACGGAAGTCCCTGCCCAGCTCTAAGTCCAACCGGAAGCAGAAGTAGCAAGCGCATCAGGTGATGTCGTTATAAGTGATGGCCGTTTGCGTTGACAGGACGCGATTCGGCCGGTAGCCTGCGTCTACACCGGATTTCACCGAGAACATGCCGTAATGCCCCGTTGGTCCCTTCCTCAGCACGATTATTGGTCTACGCCTTTTGCCGAATCGTTGTTGCGGCATCTCGATCTGTTTCTCGGCGCTACGGTTCTTGATGTGGCAGGAGGCCATGGTATTCCTGCGTTCTACGTGGCCGAGCAGGTTGGTTCCGGCGGGCAGGTGCTCAGTATCGACGTGAGTGCCGGGCAAGTGACGCGCGCGCGATCCATTCAAAGCTCCCAGCTTCCCTGGCTGCGTTTTGAGTGTGTCGACATGCGCGCGCTTCCGGCTGATCTTCCCGCCTATGATCGCATCATCGGCAATCTGTCCGTGATGTTCTTTCGCCCGAACCGTTTCGAAGTCATCCAAGGATTAGCGGCTCACCTGAAGCCGGGCGGCCAGATGGTCCTGACCTTTCCGTCCCTCGGCACTTTCGATTCCCTATGGCGTCGGGTCGATCAGGAGATGGCGACGCTGGGGCTGCTCACGGAGCGCCGACGTCTCGAAGCCTATATCGCGGAGCGGCCGTCTGCGGAGGAGGGGAGGGAATGGCTCGATGGAGCCGGCCTCCACCGCATTGAGGTGGCGGAGTATCCCCTGGAGGTCGCGACTGGTCCAGGCCAAGAGCTCTTGCATCATCCGCTGTTGCGGGGCGGATTCCTCGACGACGTATTTGAATGTTTTGATGATCAACTATTAGCCGAGCGCGTCATGAAGCAGGTATCGGAAGATCTCGACGGCGTGCTCCCATTGCTCGCGCAACGCTGCGTGCTCGCCGGTTGGAAGCCAGCTTCCCGAACGTGAAAGGGCGGTGAATAGTAGCCTTCTATTGTAGGGGCTAGCGTGCGGAAGAGGCCGCGGTCCTGAGCGATGAGGCGAGTCCTAGTTTGGACAGCGTGAAGATGAGCCACTTCGATGGGTCGAAGTTATACCATCGGGGGCCGTTGCGGTAATCGTTTTGATGCGTGTGGTGGTAGTTGTGGTATCCCTCGCCGAATGTCAGCAAGGATACCCACCAGCTGTCGCGGCTGGAATCCGCTTGACTATGCGGCTGGCGTCCCCAGAGGTGGCAGACTGAATTGATGCAAAAGGTTGAGTTGAGCACAGCAAAGGCGCGGCCGACGCCAGCGAGAAGAAAGCATCCCAGCCCGCCCATCCAGCCATTGTAGAGAAATCCCACTGCAAACGTGAGTCCGAGGCCTGAGAGTACGATCATCCAATAGTGGCGATGTTGCCACATGACAACCGAGTCCTGGCGTAAACGGGACGCATATTTGTCGTTGGCGTTCGCGTCTTTGTAAAACAACCATCCGCAGTGGCTATACCAAAATCCCCTGGTCGCATTGTAGGGATCAGCATCCTGATCACAGGCAGCATGGTGTCGGATATGGTCGGCCGCCCACTTCAGGGCAGAGTTTTCAAGCGCCCATCCGCCGGCGACTAAGAGCACGGCTTTGACCCAATTCGGGCATTCAAAACTGCGGTGCGAAAGCAACCGATGGTAACCCACGGTGATCCCCAGTCCCGTGACCACATAGAGTACCCCGAACAGCGTCCAATCCACCCAGCTGTATCCGTAGAAATAGCCGAAGGCCGGCACGCCGATCATTGCAACAGCCGTGACAATAGCGAAGAGCGCCGTCGTCAGATAGTTTGGGACGGCCGGGTGAGCTGCTGGTGTCGGGGGATTGGTCATAAGGGATTTTCCTCGTGGGGGGAGGGAGAAGGAGGAGCGCAGTGATGCGCTCCTCCTCGTATCGACTGAACTAGAACCGGCCGCGCTTCTCGCCGCCGCCACCGAAACGACCGCCGCCTCCGCCACCGCCGCCCGTGCGCGGTTCTTGGGGCTTGGCTTCGTTGACCGTCAACGGGCGTCCATCCATCTGTGAGCCGTTCAATGCAGTAATAGCTGCCTTGGCTTCTTCTGGGGTAGACATCTCGACGAAGCCGAAGCCCCGCGATTGTCCCGTAAACTTGTCCGCAATCACGCGCGCAGATTCGACTGTGCCGTGCGCGGCGAACAAGGTGGTGAGCTGTGATTCAGTTGCCGCATAAGGCAACCCGCCGACATAAAGTTTTGAACCCATGGGGGTTCCTCCTTCCGGAAAGTGACATTGTCTGGGACGCGAGAACAACTTCCCGAGGGGAAGGAGAGGGCCGAAGACGCTATTCAGTGATGCGGCTTAGGTCAGGCTTCCGATCAGAATCTCGGTGAGAACAACATCGGTGATGGGCCGTTCGATCATTATATTCCAAGCGAGGCCCTCCGCTAGGAACAACTGCACACTAACACACCTGTTATGAAATAGCCACTTATCAGGCGAAGGGATGTTTGAGCGTTCAGTTGCTGAATGCCACCGTGGGATCTTGAGGGCCGGCGACCATGCCGGCCAAGTCGGGGTCTTCCTGACTGTCCGAAAGAGCCGAGACAGATTTTTCGGTCTTGCGTTGAGCCCGGCGCGCATCCTTGTTCTGTTGCCGCTCGTGCCTGGTCTGTTCACGATGGCGTTTCTTGATGGTCGTGCTCATATTTCCCTCCCTGGCGTGTTGGCCGCACGTGCTTCGCACGAGATATCAATGGCTTTCTTGGCTAACGCAAAGGCCGCGGTCTTGGCATCCCATTCGGACTTATATCTCCCCAGCGGTGCGTCGACGGAGGTGCCTATGGTGGACTCGAGGAGTCCGGGAATCACGAAGCGACATCGCCACGTTCCATTAGGCTGTTGTTCGGGCATGAGAAGAATCTTCTTGCCTTGCGAGTAGCAGGTCTCAGCCATCACACCCTCCTCTGGGTAGGTACTCGGCACCGATGAGTTGCGTTCGAACCCGTTGCTACGCGGATTTGATAAATCGGTCTGCGCTGAGAATGCTGTGTAATCGTTCAGTGACGGAACGTCGATACGGCTCTTTCTGGCGGACCATAATGACCAGATTTTCACGATCGAGGAGAATATTCAGGTCGTCTTGAGTGACGAGTTGTCGGGTCGAAGTGCCGATATTCATACGGTATTGGGTTCTCCCATCCGGATTCCGCATCGCGCCAGAAACCATCTCGGTCAACCCGTCAATCACTCCTTCGTGCCCTTCGAGGCGGTGTTTAACCCTGGTGCCATCAGGGATGCGGACCCAATCTGATGCGAGGGGTTGAGCCTGCGAGGTGGGTTTCTGCGTCATACAGGAGTCTCCTTTGCGGACGCGGACTTGTGGCGTCCACGAGTCCGCCGATGAATGGGTGATACTCAGAGTTCCGGACGGAAGCACGGTGATGACTGCCGGACCAATTACGTGGGACGGAGTGAGTGGGGTCGCTGACGAAACAGATAGGGAGCTATCGGAAGCGTTTGCAAAGAATAGTCTAACAGACTTCTGCCGACATAGCGAACTTCAACGGGTTCACGCCGCTCCTCTCATGGGGAGCGGCGCGGTGTTGATATTAGGAGAGTGGTGTTGCCTTGGTGCTATCGGGCTGCATCGAGGCTTTGAGATCTTCAATCGCCTTCGCCACGTCAGTTTCAGTCGACCCAAACCGATCCCCCATCACCTTGATAGCTTGTTTAATCGCGGTGGTCATCTTCGTAATCTGTTCTGCTGGTGTCATGCCGAGTCTCCTAGGTTAATGTCAGCTACATTCCAATTCACTGCACTCAGAAATTATTGAACAACCGCTGAGGGGGGACCTGCCCAAATAAGATAGGGGGGTTTTTTCAGCGTGTCTGCGCGAGGAAAATGTCGAATGGCATAGTCGTATGCATGCGCTTGTGCGCTTTGACAGGTCGGCGCTGACAGATGATTGGAGATGACTTGAAAGTCGGCGTGATCATCTTCTCCGATCTTGGCGGTATAGAGCGCGCAGGAAAATTCTCCATCCCTCGAACATTGGGTGCTGATGACCAGATGTGATCCGTCCGGAAACGTCATAAGGAGGTCAAGATTTGTTCGGCCCATATGTCCTCCTATTGGTGGTGCGGCTCAGCGTCAAGCGGTGTGGGACGCGTGGGGTGTGACGTAGAGCCGAGGCATCGACCGTCTAGGAGTGCCCCCTCAAGGGCGACGATGACCTTCAACGCCTGTTCTGTAGACGCCATTTTCACAAAGCCGTAGCCGGCTGAGATGTCGGTATTTTTGTGACGCACAATATATGCGCGGGCGACCGTACCGTATTTGTTAAACAAGTCGTGTAGTCCGTTATCCGACACGGACTTGGTCAGTCCCCCGACGTATACGACACGCTTTCCCACGATTCCTCTGCGCAGTTCTTTTGAAGCTCTGAGACGGTACGCTCAGTCGGCTAATGTTGGTCGCGTGGTTCAAAATAGGCATAGACGAGCACTCCTGCTACGCTTGCCATATACAGCAGTGTGGCTGCTCCAAGGGGATTCTGTGTCAGCCAGTGCATGAGATGTTGCATTGGGATCACGGTTCTGTGCCTCTTGACCTGTCGATGGTCCGGCTATTCGGTCGCGCCGCGACGTCTCGGTCGGCTCTCTGCCGGACGGTTGTTTCTTCCCTGTGATTTGTTTTCTTGCGCCGTCACCCGCGAACGTGTGGCCGGTCCAAAACCTGAACTAGCGAGTGAGGAAACTTCCCGACGTATGGTTTCGATGGAAGAGGACTGTTCTGTCAGCTTGGGGTCGGTGAGTCCCAGGAGTTGCCACCGAATTTTCGGCTTCAGCACGGCGCGGTTTTTCTTTTTGCCGGTCTTTCGGCCTTTCCACACTGTCGAGATTTTCATGGCGTACTCCTTGTGCTGGGCTACGAGACTGTTCTCAGGGTCATAAATCGTCGACGGTGCCGCGTCATGATTGGTGCCTGGATCCCCCATCGGGAGACAGCAAAACTGTCTCCTCTGGAGATAGGGGCGTAAGAGCGGTCAGGTTACAGGAACGATCGCGCGGAGACGGGAGTGAGGGGAGTGAAGCGCGCAACGGGAAATGGAGCTCGTACGGAATGTCACTGTAGCACGTGGTCTGGCCTGAGTCAAACGGTGCGGTGTGGGGAAAGATTATAGAAACCGAACATGCGAGGGATATTAGGGCTGTCGTGATGGGCTGCTTCCCGCAGCCGATGCCGTTCGGAGTCCGCTGGCGAGCCCGAGCAGGTATAGCCCGTAAATGAGCCATTTTGACGGGTCAAAGTCGTACCATTTCGGTCCGTTGCGATAGTCGCTCGGATACATGTGATGGTAGTTGTGGTATCCCTCTCCGAACGTAATCAATGAGACGAACCAGCTGTCCCGGCTGGAATCCTTTGTTCCATGCGGCTGACGGCCCCAGATGTGACAAATGGAATTGATGCAAAAGGTGGAGTTCAGGACCGCAAAGGTTCTTCCTACGCCAGCGAGCAGAAAGCATCCGATGCCGCCGACCAGCCCGTTTGCCATGAAGCCGATCACAAATGTCAGCGCGAGGCCGCTAAGTACGATGAGTGCGTAGTATTTATGTTGCCAGATGGCCACAGGATCCTGTGCGACGCGGGAGGCATACTGCACGTCATCATACTTCCGTTCCGCAAAGAGCCAGCCGCAATGGCTATGCCAGAATCCCAGCTTCGCATTGTAGGGATCGCCTTCCTGGTCGCATTGGGCATGGTGGCGAAGGTGGTCTGCGGTCCACTTGATGGCACTGTTTTGTAATGCCCATGCGCCTGCGATAAGCAGCGCGCCTTTCACCCAGTTGGGGCAATCAAAACTGCGGTGCGACATGAGGCGATGATAGCCTACGGTGATTCCAAGGCCGCTGATGAGGTAGAGGATGGCGAACAACGTCCAGTCCAGCCAGGAGTAATCGTAGAAGTAGGCATAAATTGGGATCGCGAGGAGGGCCCCCACCACGATGGAGAGAAAGAGGACGACCGTCCAGCCGACATGGTAACGGCGAGCCAGGCGCAGTGAGTGTATATCCGTCGTCATTGGTTGTTTTGCGATAGAATCCGCATTCGTCATGGCCTACGATAGCATAGATAGGTCACGATGGCGAACCGCTTGTGTCGCGTAACGATGCGGCTGCGTCGGTGCCGGTTGGGTGCAAGAAGTTGACGCCTGAGGAGGCATGCTGTATGGTGTGCCTACATTGATCTCGCAGTAGTCCGGCGAATCACTGTTCAAACCATAACGGACTTCGCGATCGCATCGCGACCAGGTCCAGTTTGGAGCTGCATCTTTTCGGTGCTCTCTCCCCTCGGTTCTCTGATCCCGTCATAATGCGATCAAACTGAAAGGATAGTGTAGTGGATACGTTTGTTCACGAGAGTTTTCAGGGTCTCGGCTTATCTGAGGCGATGTTACAGGATCTTATTAAGGCCGGGTACACGGCACCAACCCCGATTCAGATGCAAGCGATTCCGCCTGCGCTTGCCGGGCGAGATGTGATCGGGTGTGCGCAGACGGGCACTGGCAAAACTGCAGCGTTTGCCATTCCGATGATTGAACGACTGGCGGCGCTGCCCAAAGGCCAGCCCCAGGCACTGATTTTGGCGCCTACCAGGGAATTGGCGTTACAGATCCTTGCCACGATCGATAAGCTCGGGCGTGGACGTCGCATTTCCGCCACCGTGATCATGGGCGGCGCCGATATGCAGGCGCAGGTTCGCGGACTCCGGCAACAGCCGGATATTCTGGTGGCGACTCCCGGTCGATTGCTCGATCACATGTGGAACGGTACGATCAATCTGGCTCCGATCAAGATTTTGGTATTGGACGAGGCTGACCGGATGTTGGACATGGGATTTGCCCCGCAAATCAACCAGATCCTGGATGCGTTGCCGGTTGAACGGCAGACGTTGCTGTTCTCTGCCACATTACCTGCCGACCTTACCAGATTGGTGCAGGTCAGTGTGCACAACGCCGTGCGCGTCATGGTGAGTCCGTCAGCCACCACGGCCGATGGCGTGACCCAGGCGTTGCATCACACCACCCACGACAGCAAAGCTTCCTTGTTGGTGTCGCTCCTCGGACAAGAGCAGGAAACGGTGTTGGTTTTCACGCGCACAAAGCATCGCGCGGACAAGTTGGGTCGGGTGTTGGGACAAGAGGGGCATAAAGTGGCCGTTCTTCACGGTGACCGGAGTCTCTCCCAGCGCCGTGCGGCCCTCGACGGATTTAAGCGCGGCACGTTCCGGATCCTGGTGGCGACGGATATTGCTGCGCGAGGGATTGATGTGGCGAATATCGGACATGTCATCAACTTTGACTTGCCGAATTGCCCGGAAGACTATGTGCATCGCATCGGCCGCACGGCTCGCATGAAAACGACCGGGCGAGCCACCAGTTTCGTCACGTCGGAGGATGGTCTGCAGTTGCGGGCGATCGAGCAGTTGTTGGGACATGCCGTGCCGGTTGCAGCAGGGAGTGCACGGCCATCGTTGGATCCGCGTGGGCAGGGGCGTCCTGTGCAGCGGCAAGCACGGCCAGCTCAAGGGCGTCCGGCAGGGTTTCGCGAACGCAGACCGATGGGCCATGGAACACACAGACCGGCGCAGCCCATTCAAGGTGCCCCAGGGAACTAGAGCAGAGAGTGTGTGAATGGATCGCTCGTTGATCAATCTACTATTGGAAGGGAACGTCATGCCTGAGACGCAAAGCCTCCCGGTCAAGCCCAGCGCACCGTGGGTCAGAATTCCTGATGGAACCAAGGTGCGGTTGCGGACTGACAATCAGGAGGGTGTCATTGATGGGCTTACCGAACTCGTCACGGGGACCGGCCGTAATCCTGATGGCCGCACTCAGTATCGCGTCAATCTCGGGGATCAAGCGAGAACGCTGGTCGTTGAGGATGATCTGCTGGTGCTAGTGGATGCGGAGGGCTTGGCACTGATTCTCAAACAGAAAGTGGAGTTCCGTCGGCTTGTGACCCAGCGGTTACGGGGAGCACTTGGCGACGATCGGTTTGTCCGTCCTGCCTAAGGAGCGGCGCGGGCCGTCTATACGGCCCGCGCATGCTCCCGTGCTAATACAGGGGTGGCTGCGGCCCCCACTGCAAACCTTCCAAATCTGGATCTTCCCCTGCAGGAATTGACGTGCGGTCGTCTTTTTCACCTTTCCGCTGCGCACGCTTTTCTTCCTTTTCTTTCCGCTTCGTTTGAAGCGACTTCTCACGGTCCCGTTTCGCCATCGTTGTTTTTCCTGCGCGTGCGATAGTGTCCTCCTTGGTCGTCTCGTCAGTGAGATAGTGCTGGTATCGGCCGAGGCACAGACACGCAGCCGATTCTGCGTTGAGCCCCTATCTCACTCACGCAAACCGACATCTTGATAGGGTACGGCGTGAAGGAGAGCGATGTAGCTGCCTCTCGAAGATCGTGATGTACCGTACCACGATGCGGAGACCCAGTCAAAGCGGCATCTCGATAGACTAGGACGTGTGCGGGAGGGTGTGCGGTGGCGGGGTGGACCGGAGGCGAAGTTTGAAAATGACGCGCCGGCTCTTGTCCCGATCCACTCCGGTCGCAGGATGAACGATGAGATCTTGCCGGCCTCGACCACTCGCCGACGTCAGTCGTTGGAAGCACGGTGAGACGGTTGGCTCCGTACGGTCAATGATCTCAAGGCCTTTCGTCATCACACGGAAGGAGCGTTCCTGGCTTAATCGCAAGTTCATCGCGTCGCCGCCGCGGTCATCGGTATGGCCCTCGATCACGACTGAGTCGACATGGGACTCAAGCGGCCCACATACGAGGACGGCATAGCGTGGCATCATGTCGGTGAGAAATCGATCAGCCTGTGGCGTCAAGGTGCTTTTCCCAGAGTCGAAATTGAGCAGGTCCTCGGGGATGACGATTCGCATGAGAAGTGGATCCTGCGGGTCGTTGTCCACGGAGAGTCCGAATTGTGCGAAGTGCTCGTACAGTAAGGTTTGAACGTTGCTCGTGAGCGGCGCCACGGGATCGGAGACGGTAGTCTGGGGAGGTGTTGGTCGGTCTGTTGGAATGTCCTGGGCTGCTTGTGGTGCGAGTGATGCCGCAAGGAGTAGGACGAAAATAATGGCGAGAGAGGTCATCAAGTCCATGAGCCCATTGGTCGTCGTGTGGGAGATTGTCGAATGGGAGCCGAGGTTATTCGGGTACATGTGGAGTGTCTTCTCAGTGGTTTAGGAAGGCAATGGGCGTATCATCGTGGACGACGGTATTTCTGTGCTCTGTTATGCGTGATTGCTGAAAGAGGCGCGAGGAGTTGTGTCGAGGTACGGAGTCGTTGCAGCCATCCTTGAGGTTGGCGAAGTGGCGCCCCTGTTGTTGGATGGGGCGTGTGAGAGATTCTGGCTGTCAAGTCATCCACCAGGTGATCGACTTCTTGGGGCGATGAGAAACGTTGGACTGGTGGCGGCTCCAATTGTTGAGGGAGTTGCGTCAATGCGAGTGTGAGTTGTTGAATCAACGGGGCGAACGCTTTGGCGATGGCTTCGATTGGATAGGTGGCCGGTGGTGTGCTCTCGGCCTGTAGATGGGTACGAATTTCTTGCGTCAGTGCGTCCACCGATTTTGTCATGGCCTTCAAGGGCTGGGCGAGGGTGTCGGTTGCTGGCTGGGAATAGGGAATGGGGGGAGAATATTTCGATCCCTGTTCCAGTGAAGAGGGCCGACGAAGTGTTCCCGTCATTCCTTCAAGAATCTGTTCAAGCGTTTTTCTTGGAAATAGGTCATCGATCAAATGGGTGCATTGCTGATGGGCTGAGAATAAGCGAAACATGAGCGGTTTCTCTATCAGGGTAAAGGCGGTTGCGCAGACGAGTCCGACGATCGAGGTCAGAAATTTTCCGGCGAGACCGTTGATGAGGCCTTGAATTCCGGCAATGCCGTGACCGTCGGCGTGTAGCTTACTGAGGCCCACCAACAGCGCAATAAACGTGAGCAGGAGGCCGATCCCTGTCAGGAGGGACGGCACTTGTTGATACCAGGCGAGATTCAGCTTTCCCCGAAAGATGGTTTCGAGCGAGAAGAGTTCCTGGGCAGAACGAGAACTAAATATGCGGGGTTCGATGTACCAGGCGACCTGTTCCGTCACGAGTGTCTTTCGATATTGCTTCCAGGCAGGAGATAGCCAGGGTTCTCGCTGAAACGTCGTATCGATGAGTTGAAAATCCTTCCCATCCCGTCGGTCCAAGTGTGGGAGCGGTTCTTGCGGTCTGCTTTTCAACGCTCCTGGAGGGTGGAGCATCAAACCGTCCTGGTCGAGTTGCAGGCGCTCTTGAGCCAGTTTATCGAGGCATCGGGTTACGCGCGCAAATGGTTGCGAAGTCTGTGTCGATAGTTGATACAGCCGAGTGACTTGCCAGAGAAAAAATATTGTCAGGCCTGCAGAGCCGTACCAGCTGACAAGAGGAGCGGAGAGAGCACCCAGAGGGGCAACGTCTTGGGTCAACAGTTGAATGGCATGCTGGATGATCATGGGCGGCATCATGTCCAACTTTCGTGCCACTTCGATGTGTCGAAGATGCCCGCCGATTCGTATAGCTGTCGATGGGTTTGCGAAGGGCTGAGCATATTATTCCCTCAGGGGGAACTTTCTGCCGGGTGTGTAGTGCCATCCAGGGCTGCTGTTCCAGTTCTTTCACAGTGGGAGGAACACGGCAACAACATGGGGGATGGTGACTTTCAAAAAAAGTATTTGTGGGGAGAATAGGGTGAGATACAGTCAGGTGAGAGGTTTCGATTATGCCGACGAGCACATCACGCGCTTCGATGCTGAACAAGTTTCGTCGGCACCCGCGAGTGCGTATTCCCACCCCGATTGCCTGTGAGCTTGCCTGGCGTGATGAGCAGCGCTGGTTTGGGAAGTCTGTGCATGGTCCGGGTGTTGTGTACGATCTCTCTTTGCGGGGGATGCGGGTCAGTACAGAAGCCCCGATCAAGCCGGGCGATCACGTGTCATTGCTGGTTCGATTGCCGCGGCAAGCGGCTCCTGCAGAAATTGCTGTTGCCACGGTTCGCTGGGCGAAGGATCAGATATACGGGCTGGCCTTTCAGCGGTTGTCGAGTACCTCCCATGGGCGACTTCGAAGATACATGACGGTGTTCTCAAAAGGGATCAGATAAGCGAGGTCTGCCTTGTCGAATTCCCGTCTCACCACAAACGAGCTCTCCTCGCGTCGGCGCAAACCACGTATTCGTGTTTCAGCGCCATTTCCCTGCTCCTATGCCTTGGTCGGACTGAAGAAATGGGCGACGGCCAATCGGGGCGGTCTGGGGGTGGTGTGCGATCTCTCAGTCGCGGGTGCCAGAATGTTGAGTGAGGCAGTGCTGGTTCCGGGCGATGAGATTGCGATCAGCTTACGATTGCCGCACCAGCGGGTATCGACGTTTATCGATCGGGCGACGGTTCGTTGGGTGAAGGATTCCGTCTTCGGGGTCGAGTTCTGTTTACTGTCACCGATTGCGGTCTCACGGTTAGGCAAGTGTGTCAACCGTGAAATACATGCTTCGACGCGGCTTCCGGTTACCACCACGTCTGAACTGCGGTCTCGCTAGGATTCGATCTTACCCGTAAGAATTGCACGGAGAGTGGTGTGCCCTCGGGGCTGCGAAGGCGCGGTCAGGGACTGATTACTTGACGCCTTCTCCAGGTGTGGCAATAAATTGTTTGCGAAAGCCGACGACTTTGGCGAGATAGTCACGGGTTTCTTGATAGGGCAGGTTCGCTCGTAGCCGGTCATAGACGGCAGGAGGTTGAAGCGAATTGATTTGGTTGATGGCTGCGGTTTGATCCTGAGCAAATGCTTTGAACACGTTGCGCGGACCGGTGTTATAGGCTGAAATCACGCAGTATTCTCTGGCCACCTGGTTCTCGATGCGCTCCAGCAGATTATAGGACAGGACGTTGAGATACGCACTGCCAAGCTCGATATTGTTCTCAGGATCGAAGAGGTAGTCTCGAGAGGGAATGGTGTCCTTGCCCTTGGCTTTCTTGTAGGCATCGCGTCCCCCGCTGCTGGGCACGAGCTGCATGAGCCCAAAGGCGGGGGCGGAGCTGACAGCGAAAGGGTTGAAATTACTTTCCGTGCGAATGACCGCAAAGATCAAGCTGGGACTGATCTTGAACTGTTCCGCGTACCGGGTGACCGTGCTGCGGTATTTTTCAGCCTGCTTGTTCGAGAAATTGGCGACCATCTTAATTTCAGCGAGCAGGGCCTGTTTGGCTACGCCGTTCTGATCGACCGCTCGTGGCTTGGCCTGGTTTTCGACCGTATACGTCGCAAAGGCTTCCGCTTGCGCCGGAGTCTTGATCGCTCGCCCCTCCTGGTCCACAACCAGGCCTAGGAGATAGGGTGGCTTGTCGCTGGTGAGCGTGACCGCTTTGTCGGAAAAGAGATCGACGGATCGAGGGTCGTCAGGGGTCAAGAGTGTGGTGACGAGGGCATTCTTCAAGCTGTCTTTAGGAGCCTTGTCGTCCAGCGTTTCAATCACGATCATTCCGCTATCAAAGTCGACGACTGCCCGGCTCATATAGTTCTGGGTGTACTTGACGTATTTTTTCTGCTCCGGAACTTTTACTTCTTTCTCTCCCCATGTTTGGCGAACCCGACCGGTCAAGGCGGCCATGATGGTCTCGAAGTCGCGCTGCAAGGTTCGGATATCGCGCAGGACGGATTCGGGGTCGCGCTGATACGCGTCGGTGTGTTCCTTGAGGACTTGTTTGGGATCTTTGCCTCCGGCAATACTGACGACGGTTTTTCCCGTTTGGCTACCGAGCACGCGTTCGGCACTTGTCAGGACATGATCGGCGGTCTCACAGCCCGAAGCGGAAAGAAGCATGGGCAAAACGAGAAGCCTCGATAGCGATGCATAGGGATTCATGGCGCTAGTGTACCTGATTTTGTCGAAGGCAGAAAGTGGGGGGGCTTGCGGAGCCGCTTGTGTACGCAAGCGACTCCGCATGAGGAGGCTGTCGTCCTACTTGATGGCGACGGCTTTGACTTCTTTGTAAGACGTTTGGCCGAGCAATACTTTTTGGATGCCGTCCTGGACGAGGGTCGTCATGCCTTCATCCATTGCACAGTGCAGCATGTCTTCGGTGCGGGCTTTCTGCTGGACCATCCTCTTAATGTTGTCCGATCCGAGCAGGAGTTCGTGGAGTGCCACGCGTCCTTTATAGCCAGTGCGATTACAGACTTCGCAGCCTTTCCCGCGCGAGAGACGGAATGTGTTGTCTTGCTTAATGCCAAGTTTGTCCCAGCGCTCGGGGCCATAGCCCTGCCGAAGCTCTTCGTATTCTTCCGGCGTACCCACATACTGCTCCTTGCAATCTTTGCAGATACGGCGAGCCAACCGTTGGGCGAGCACGCCGAGCATGGCGTCGGCAAAGCTGAAGGGGTCGCAGCCCATATCCAGAAGACGGGTGACTGTTTCTACGGCGCTGTTGGTGTGCAAGGTGCTGAGGACCAAGTGTCCGGTGAGCGAGGCTTCGATGCCGGTATCGGCGGTTTCTTTATCGCGCATTTCTCCGACCATGATGACATCCGGATCAGCGCGGAGGAATGCCCGCATGGCGGTGGCAAAGGTGAAGCCGATCTTGGGCTGGACTTGGACCTGGCGCAGGCCATATTGGGTAATTTCGACGGGGTCTTCTGCGGTCCAGATTTTAATATCAGGAGTGTTGATGTTTCCCAGCACGGAATGGAGCGTGGTTGTTTTTCCTGATCCGGTCGGTCCGACACAGAGAATGATGCCGTAGGGCTTTTCCGAAATATCTTTAATGCCTTTGAGATTGCGGTCCGAGAACCCCATTTTGTCGAGCGGCAAGGGTTCACTGGCGGCCAGGATACGCATGACGACATCTTCGTTATATCCGGATGTCGGAATGGTGGCGACGCGGAGTTCAATCTCTTTGGTCTCTGTAAGCTTGAACTTGATTTTGCCGTCCTGCGGCTTGCGACGTTCGGCGATGTCCAAGCTGGCCATGATTTTTAAGCGGGACACGATCGCGCGCCGATAACTCTGGGGAATTTTCATATATTCGAAGCAATCGCCGTCGACACGGAACCGGACGAGCGTCTCGCGTTTTTCTCCGTAGGGCTCGATGTGAATATCCGAAGCGTTCTGTCGGAAGGCGTCAGCGATGATCTGATTGGCAAGGCGAACGATGGCGCTGTCGTTTTCATCAAGCCCACCCCCTGCCGAGGCATCTTCCATGGCTTCGGCTTGGGCTTCCGTGACGAGTTCCCCGAGAATGTCTGAGACGTTTTCGTCGAGTTTGCGGCCCCCGCCGCCGCCTCCTCCGTCGCTTTGGCCGGTGGCGGAAGCCAGGAATTGTGCGATGTCCCGCCGTAAGCTGACCGCGAAGCGGATATTTAAGCCGGGGAATGTCCGTTTGATGTCTTGAACCCGGTCAAGGTCGCCGGGATCATCAGTCAGAATTTCAATGGCGGTGCGATCGCGTTTCAGCGGCATCCAATGATTTTTTCTCAGGTAGTCGACGTTCAGGTTCTTGAGGAGTTCGATGTCGACCAGGGTGCGTTCGCTGAACTCGATATACGGGCACTTGTAGAACTGGGCGAAGGATTTGCCGATGTCGAGTTTCGGCACCTTATACTTTTCGATCAAGAGGCTTTCGAGATCACTGGTGCCTTTGCGGGCCTCAGCGAGGACGTTTTCCAAGTCGTTCTGCGTAATCTTCCCGCTGCCGACGAGGTGGTCGAATTTTGTGGGATTTTTCTTTGTGTTTTTCCGCAAGTTGAAAAATGCAATGCCGAGGGCCTTGGCGATCTCGGCGACCGATTCTTCGTCTTTCCTGGTGAAGCGGCTGCCGCTCTTCTTATTCAGAAGCTGGAGGACGCCCATGAGGTATTTGTTGTCGGCAACAATGGGGTAGGTCAAGACCTGTTTGGTCTTGAAGCCGGTGCGTTTGTCGTATGAGGTGTCGTGCAGCAACGAGGGGTGGATGCTCTGGAGCTCGGCCATGTTGTAGGCGTCGGCGATGTTCACGGGCCGAAGATATTTCGCGCAGAATCCGGCGAGGCTTTGCTCGGTAATGGGGATTCGCACCTCTTCGACGCTGTCGACATGGGGCACTTTGGAAAAGATTTCTTTCTTGTCAGGGTCGAAGGCGAAGAGGGTGAGATCCTCAGCGTCGAACAGGCCTAGGATATCTTTGTGCAGGTCGAGGAGAATTTGGTCGAGATCACTGGCCGCGTTGATTTGAGCGGTGATCTTCTTGACGTGTTCTGCGAACTCACCTTTTTGTTGCAGTTCCTGGAGATTGTTGGGCATCGGCTTGGACTGCATTCCTGATTCCTTCTTCGCTCAGCTCGTGTTCCGATGTCGGCGAGGTGTGCCAGCACCTGATTGCTGCGAGTGCCGGTTGTGACGCGGCGGTCTCTCTAGAGAGTGAGTGTAGCCCAATCGAATGAGAAGGCAAGGAAAAGGCAAGTTTGTTAGGTGTGAGTCTGGCCGCTGTGAAGGAGCCTGAATCAGTGAGAAGACGGGGCCGCGTCGACGTGAGGGACCGCGCTACGGAGATGCTGAATGAGTTCAGTCGGAGTCACTCGCGTTTTGATACCGGTGCGCCGGACTTTTACTTCGACGACACCTTCGGCGAGACCTTTGTCTCCGACGACAACCTGAAATGGAGCGCCAATGAGATCGGCGTCATTGAATTTGACGCCGGCCCGATCGTCGCGATCATCCCAGAGGACTTCGAATCCCGCTGCCTGTAGTTCGGCGTAAAGACGAACGGTCATTTCATTGGTCTTGTCCGATTGGCTGACAGGGATGAGGTGGATGTGAAACGGGGCAATCGGGTAGGGCCAAATAATTCCACGGTCGTCGTGGTTTTGCTCAATCGAGGCGGCAGCGGACCGTCCGACGCCGATTCCATAGCAGCCCATGACGGCGAGGCATTCTTTCCCCTGTGCGTCCAGAAATGTCGCGTTCATCGTCTGGCTATATTTAGTGCCGAGCATGAAGACATGGCCGACCTCAATCCCTTTGGTGGCTTTGAGGATGCCGTCTTTTTTCGGTGAGGGATCGCCCGCTTGGGCATTCCGAAGATCGAGTGTCTGGTCGGCGGTAAAGTCGCGGCCCCAATTCGCATCGATGTAGTGGGTGTCGAGTTGATTCCCTCCGACCACCACATTCTTGAGGGCGGGGATGGCCTGATCGGCCAATATTCGGATTCCCTTGAGTCCGACGGGCCCGGCAAATCCGACCGGTGCCCCGGTGGCTTTCTCAACTGTTGCCGGTCCTGCCAGTTCGATTTCAGGAACTCCCAATGCCTTCTTGAGCTTGATCTCGTTGACTGCATGGTCGCCGCGCACCAGTACGGCAACCGTTTCTTTTCCGGTCGAATATAGCAGCGTTTTCACAAGACGGTGTGACGGAACCTTCAGAAAGGCAGTCACTTCCTCGATGCTGCGGCAATTCGGCGTGGAAACAGAGCGGAGAGGAAGGGAGGCGGTATTCTCCACGCTGTCCGGAGGCAAGACGTCGGCGCGTTCGACATTGGCGGCAAACGTGCCGCTGTCGGTATAGACCACCGTCTCTTCGCCAGTCTCCGCGAGGACCATGAACTCATGCGAGGAGTTACCTCCGATGAGCCCGGTGTCTGCCTCGACGGCTCTAAATGTGAGGCCGCATCGGGTGAAAATCCGGTGATAGGCGTCGTACATCTTTTGATAGTTTTCGCGTGCTCCGGCGTCATCACGGTCAAAGCTGTAAGCGTCTTTCATCAAGAATTCGCGGCCCCGCATCAGGCCGAAGCGCGGGCGGATCTCGTCGCGGAACTTGGTTTGGATTTGGTAGAAATTCAGCGGGAGCTGCCGGTAGGATTTCACTTCTCGCCGAAACAGGTCCGTGATGATTTCTTCATGCGTGGGGCCCAGGCAGAAATCCCGTTCGTGCCGGTCTTTGAAGCGCAACAGCTCTTTCCCGTAGAAGTCCCACCGGCCGGTTTCTTTCCAGAGCTCTGCCGGCGAGGCCATGGGCATCAGAAGTTCCTGTGCCCCGGCGCGGTTCATTTCGTCACGAATGATCTGTTCCACCTTGCGGATGACACGCAGGCCGAGGGGGAGATAGGTATAGATGCCGGACGCGACCTTTCGAATCAAGCCGGCGCGCAGCATGAGCCGGTGGCTGACTGTTTCAGCCTCACCGGGGGCTTCCCGTAACGTGGGGATCAGGAGTTGCGATGTTTTCATAGGGTGTTAACGGAGGAAGATACGTTCGAGGTCATTCCAAAAGGCGAAGATCATCACGCCAACCAATAGGACTAGTCCGGCTTGCTGTGCAATTTCCCGCTGCCGGTCGCCGAGCGGTTTCCGCAGAATGCCTTCAATGAGGAAAAAGAGCAAGTGCCCTCCGTCCAGAATCGGAATCGGAAGCAAATTCAGTACACCGAGATTGATGCTCAGAATGGCGATCAGGAAAATGACACTGGAGGCGCCCTGGGAAGCGGCCTCTCCTGAAATATTCGCGATCGTCAACGGGCCGCCGATGTTTTTACTCGAAATGTCCCCGACAACCATCTTATAGAGTCCGATGGCCGTGAGTTCGGTCCATCCCCAGGTTGCGTCAAGCCCTTGGTAGACGGCCTGGAGAGGATTGTCCGCATGCATGAGCGATCGGCCAGGTCCTGAGATACCGATCTTTCCTACTTCCACGGATTGGCCGTTGACGGTCGCTTTCTCTGAGCTTGGGGTGACGACTAATGGGATACGCTGGCCATTGCGCAGCACATCAACATGCAGCGATTTGTTCGGGCTATCCCGTACAATCGCCGTCATCTGGAGCCAGGTATAGATAGTTTGGCCTTCAATACCAATGACTCGATCTCCCGCCTGGAATCCTGCCGTGGATGCCGGGAGGCCGTGCATAACGGAAGTAACCAAGGGAGGCGTCTCCTCGACGCCGATCGTATACAGGGGCTCATCGGGTAAAGCCGGCTGGCCTTGCAGAGGAACCGGGATGACGGAGAGGGGTTTTACTTGTGCTCCGCGTTTAATTTCCAGCGCAATGGCTTCCCCTTTGCTGTGAGCCACCGCATCCAGTAATTCTGTTCTCGTGGAAATTTCTTTCCCGTTGACCTTGGTAATATGGTCGCCGATTTCCATGCCGGCTGAGGATGCCGGTGAGCCGGGTACCAGTGCCTCAATGTCCGGGCTGAGGTCGCGGAAGGTCGGGACGAACAGGGGCGATCCCGTCGAGAGCCAGCCGGCAAAAATGAGATAGGCCAGAATGAAGTTGAACCCCGGTCCGGCTGCCACGATCAACACTTTCCCCCATAATCCCTGATGGGCGAACGAGCGCCGGCGGTCTTCCGGAGTGGCCGCTTCCGTTTCGTCTTCGCCGAAGAGTTTGACGTATCCGCCTAAGGGAATGGCCGAGAGCAGGTATTCGGTTTCGCCGACCTGACGCCCGAAAATTTTCGGCCCGAACCCGAGGGAGAATTTCAAGACTTTCACGCCCACCCAGCGGGCGGCCAGAAAGTGGCCGAGTTCGTGAAATGCCACGAGTACGCCGAGCACGACCAGGAACCACCAGGCCTTTTGCATTAAGACCCAGAGGGTATCGGGTGACCAAGTAAATGCGAACATCATGGGTGTACTCAATATCTAGAGGTGAAGGTGTAACGCCAGCATCAACTTAACACTCATTGCCCGATTTTCAAAATGATGTTTCAACGGGGGAGGGCATGGACCAGAGACTCCGCTTTTTCTCGCGCCCAGCGATCGGCTTCGAGTGCGTCTTCCAGCGTGGCCACGGTCTTCGGTATATGCGCGTCCATTGTTTGGCGGATTACTTCGGCGATTTCGGTAAAACGAATGCCGCCGTTCAGAAACGCATCGACGGCGATTTCATTCGCCGCGTTCATCGTGGCCGGCATCGTGCCTCCGGTCCGGAGAGATTCGTACCCGAGGTTGAGGCAAGGGAATCGGTCATGATCCGGCTTGCAGAAGCTGAGCGTGCCGATTTCTGTCAAATCCAGCGAAGGCAGGTCGAGCGGAAGCCGTTCGGGGTACCGCATCGCATACGAAATCGGCGTGCGCATATCCGGCAATCCCAACTGGGCGATCATGGAGCGATCTTCGTATTCGACCAGCGAGTGAATGATGCTTTCCCGATGCACCATGACCTCGATGCGGGACTCAGGAATATCAAACAGCCAGCGGGCTTCGACGACCTCAAGGCCTTTGTTCATCAGTGTGGCAGAGTCGATGGTAATCTTGGAGCCCATTTTCCAATTGGGGTGCTTGAGTGCTCGCTCGGGTGTGACGTGTTGCAACTCATCCTTCGCCACGGTCCAGAGCGCTCCGCCGGACGCAGTGAGAATCAATCGCCGGACATCTTCGAGGCGATGGCCTTCCAGTGACTGAAAGATCGCACTGTGTTCGCTGTCGACCGGGAAGATCCGGACGCCATGTTTGTGGGCTTCTTCCTGCATCAACTTGCCTGCCATGACCATCGGTTCTTTATTGGCCAAGGCGATATGTTTTCCTGAACGGATCGCGGTGAGGGTGGGCACGAGTCCGGCGGCTCCGACAATGGCGGAGATCACCAGTTCGGCCTCCGGCAGTGAGGCGACCTGAGCAATGCCTGCTTCACCGGACAAAATCTCAACAGGCAGGCCGGCGCAGCGCTGCCGCAAGATGACCGCGGCCGCTTCCTGCGACACCGCCACCACTCGCGGGGTGAACGCGCGAATCTGCTCTTCCAGTTTGTCGATATTGTTGCCGGCGGTGAGCCCGGCCACGCGAAACTCACCGGGGAATCGCTGAACGATATCGAGGGTGTTCGTGCCGATCGAACCGGTGGAGCCCAGGATGATGATGGTTTTCATAGCGTCTCCTGCTAAGGGAGCGGCGAAAAGCCGCAGACTAATGTCACATAGTAGTAGAAGGTGGGGGCGGTGAACAAGAGACTGTCCAAACGGTCGAGCATGCCGCCGTGACCGGGAAGAATGCCCCCGGAGTCCTTCACTCCCACCGCACGTTTCATGGCCGATTCGCAGAGATCTCCTACGAGGCCCGTACCGGTCATCAGTAGGCCCAGCATCAAGGCGTGAAACATAGTCAACTGCGGGACCAGCCAGACTTGTGTCAGGAGGGCGACTGCCATAGCCAGCGCTAATCCTCCCGCCAGGCCTTCAATAGATTTCTTGGGGCTGATCGACGGGGCCAAGGGATGGCGTCCCCAGAGGGTGCCTGCGTAGTAGGCGCCGATGTCGCTGGCCCAGGTTACCAATGCGATAAAGACGATCAGCCATTCGCCGGATGGAAGGGCGCGTGTGGACACAAGGGTGCTGAGGGTGAGCCCGATATAGAGGGGGCCGAATAACGCGACGGCCGTATCGTGAAAGCGGGATGTGATGACATTTGAGGACCAGAGCATCGCCAGAAGTACGCAGGCAAGACCCGACAGCAGTATTGCGTCTATCGGAAATGCCCAGTGGGGACGCACGATCAAAAGAGCGGTGAGCCCGAGCGCAAGTCCGGTGAGCGCCGGGTTGCGGCGATTGCCGAAGCCCATGCGGGTAAGTTCAAGCAGGGCGATGGATCCGCCTAGTACGACTAACAGCGTCAAACCCCACGGAGGCAGATAGCGAATGATGGCATAGACGATCGGAATGCCGATGAGTGCGGTGTAGACGCGCCGGGCATCGAAGCGGCGAGCCGGCGCGGAAACAGGCGCAACCGGTGTTGTTGCCCGATTGCCATGCACATCTACTGGGCTGAGGTTGTCCACGTGATCTTAAGAGGATACGGTGCTCAGCACCCGGCCGAATCGGCGTTCGCGGCGCTGATATTCGATCAACGCGAGCAGGAACTCACGTCGCCGAAAGTCGGGCCAGGGCGTTGAGGTGAAGTAGAGCTCGGTATAGGCCAGTTGCCAGAGAAGGAAGTTGCTGATGCGGGTCTCGCCGCTGGTTCGAATCAACAGGTCGGGGTCAGGAAGCGGGTGTGTGTAGAGATAGCGCGATAGCAGCGTTTCATCAATCTGGTCAGGCCGGAGTGATCCTGCCTGCGTATCCTTCAGAATGCCGCGAACGGCGTCGACGATCTCGGTTCGTCCTCCGTAACTGAGCGCCACGGTCAGATGCAGCTTGTTCAGATGCGCGGTTTCCTGTTCGGTTGTCCGGACCCAGCGCCGGGCGCTCTCTGGAAGCGCATCGAGTCGTCCGATGGCGCGGAAGCGAACGCCTTGCTCAATGAGGCTGGCTCGCTCGGTGGACAAGTAATGTTCCAGAAGGCCCATCAGCGCGGAGATCTCCTGCGTCGGCCGATTCCAATTCTCCTGTGAGAATGCGTAAATGGTCAGGTGTTGAATGCCCAGTTCGAGAGACAGCGTGATCATTTCACGGACGGAATTGATCCCTTCCCGATGACCGGCAATGCGAGGCAGGCTTCGAAACTCGGCCCAGCGGCCGTTTCCATCCATAATGACGGCGACGTGTTTGGGCAGGAGTTCCGGTTCCAATTTGCCCGTCAATTCCTGCTCGGAAAGGTGTTCGAGGTTGGATGAAGCGGGTGTTCGTGACATGAGAAGTGAGTCGATGTCCTTTCCGTGAAGACTCGATGGCAGGTGTTCAAAGTCTACTGACGAGGGTAGGTAATGTCAAACGCTATTTAGTAAAAGCCCTTGGTCTGTCAATAGTTAAGATGTGTTGCATTGCGGCTGCGGAAATGAATGGGCTATACTCCGCGCTTGTTCCCATACAGAAACAAAGGGGCTTGATTGATGGCTGATTCCGGGCAGCTCGAAAAATTCGGCATGACGGATCTGGAAGTGTTCCATGCCCTTGACCGGCTCAATGTCCGGGACGTGGACTATGCCGATCTCTACTTCGAGTCGCGGGTATCGGAATCCGTCTCGATGGAAGAGGGGATCGTCAAGCGGGCCTCGAAGAGTATTTCCCAGGGCGTGGGGGTGCGGGCGACCGCCGGAGAAAAAACCGGGTTTGCCTACTCAGACGAGCTGACTAAAAAGGATCTGGAAATCGCCGCGGATACGGCCCGCTATATTGCCAATTCTCCCAAAGGTGACCGTAGTCTGCCTGTTCCGACGCAACGGAGGCCGACGCGTGATCTCTATCCCGTCGAACGGGCGAAGGCCGAGGTTGCAACTGCCGATCGGGTGGCTCTGTTGAATGCGATCGATGCCGAGGCGCGGCGCTACGATCCGCGTATCACCAACGTGCTGGCTTCCTTTAATACGGAATATAAAGTGGTGGCCGTGGCCACGTCAGATGGCACGTTGATCGGAGACGTGCAGCCGTTGTCCCGGCTGCAAGTCACCTGTATCGCTGAAGAAA
>JABFSU010000066.1 GCA_013140455.1 Nitrospira sp.
GCAGCGTTCTCGCATCGTTCAGAGGCTCAACATACCAAAGCGTATGCCTCGCCTCTTCGCTCGCTGCGGCCTTGCTGGACGGCCTTTCTGAACAGCCTGTAGAGAATTCATGGTGTCGGAGAGCTTCGGTAGTTTCTCACTAACTTGTTAACGGAAAGGATCAGGATATGGCAGACGCAGGCAGTACGACGAAGGCGACGATTAGCGTGGCAAGCAAAGGGCAGGCGTTGGGCGATATTGTGTTGAAGTTTTTCCCCGACGTGGCGCCGGGCCATGTGAAGAACTTTACCGATCTCGCGAAGAAGGGCTTCTATAACGGGACCACCTTCCACCGCGTCATTCCCGGATTCATGATTCAGGGCGGCGATCCCAACAGCAAGAATCCCGACCGGTCGATGCATGGCATGGGCGGCCCCGGCCATAAAGTGAAGGCGGAGTTCAACAGCAAGCCGCATAAGCGCGGCATCGTGTCGATGGCCCGGTCGAACGATCCGGACAGCGCCGGCTCGCAATTCTTCATCTGCGTGGCCGATGCCAACTTTCTGGATTGGCAGTACACGGTGTTTGCCGAAGTCGTGACTGGAATGGACGTGGCGGATAAAGTCGTCAGCATGAAGCGCGATGGGAACGACAATCCTTTCGAACGCGTCGAGATGACGGTCACCATCACGGAGTAACGTACTGGGTGCTGAGTTATGCGTGCTGAGCGGGAAAGCAAGTCCAAGCGCATCCGGGTGTCGAGGTTTGCCTTCTGCTTAGCACTCAGCGCTCAGTTCGCTGGACTACTCCTCCTGACCGGCTGCGCCATTCCGCAGGTGCCGTCACGGACGATCTATGAAGATCCCGTGAACTATGTGCGTCTGGAAGAGGATCGCGGCTATCTCATCGAGTGGCCGCTGAGCCACAACAGCCATCCGGCAGCGCTGGGGGCGGAAGTGCTGCGGCCTCTGTTGCAAGGGCTGGTCATTCAAGAGCACCGGATCTGGCTGCAGCGCTGGATTGCGGGAGACGCGCCGTACCAGGCGGCGTTTCAGGATCAGGAGATCGCGCTCCTGTCGGCGCAGCTGGCGGAGGCGCTGGCTCAAGCTAAGCCCAACGAGCGGGTGACCTTCTATCTGAGCGAGCCGCAGGCCTCAACCAAGCGAGTCGTCACGTCCGGCGGTCTGTACATGAAGGGCACGGAGCTGCATCTGATTCTGGGGAACTGGCAGATCGTCTACGGGATTCCCACCTATGGGATGATCTACGACCGGCGCTATCCGATGCGGCCGACGGCGGCGAAGGGGTTCGATTTGTTTTTTCAGCCGCACGAAGCGATGCGGCGTTCGGAGAGCAGCTGGATCGACGGTGTCCTGGCTAACGGGGCGGATGAAGTAGTCATCGATCTCAGCAAGCTGCCACCACCTTCAGCGGTTTCTTCCACGACCTCCGGCAGCTAGCGGGACACTGATCTGACCGGCGGGCCTTTTCAACATCCTGCTACCGGATAGTCGGATCGATTTGCAGCTGCGCACTGCCGCCGGCGGCGTAGGCCAGCGTCACTTCGGCGATCTTGTAATCGTACTGCGCTTCGGCCAGTTTCGTCTGGGCCGTGGTCAACCCCACCTCCGACTGCGTCACTTCCACGATGGTGCCGAGGCCGAGTTTGTACCGCTGCTTGGCCAGACTCAAGGCTTCCTGCGCCGTCTTCACCAGTTCCTCCGCCAGTTTGATTTGCTGCGCAAACGTGACCGTGTCGAGATAGGCGTTCGTGACTTGTTGGGTGAGGGCCTGTTCGATATTGCTGCTCTGGGCTTGGGCCGCCGCCTCTTGGGCCGCCGCTTCTTTCACTTGGTTTTCGATGAGCCCTCCGGTAAAGAGCGGCATAGAGACCATCCCGCCCGCCGCCCACCAGCTGCCGGTGCTCACATTGCGGTTGGGGTCGAAGGTGTCGTAATAGCCGCCGCTCGCGATGGCGGAGACCGTCGGCAGGTACTGGCTTTTCATGGCCCGTTTCTTCGCCTCGGCCGATGCGGTCTGTTCCTTGGCCCGCTTCAATTCCGGATGGCCCAGACTGTCGGAGATCAACTCACCCAATGCGCGCGGGAGTTTCACATCGGTGGTGACGTCTTCCAGCGTGTAGTCTTCCGATCCCGCGATGCCCATCGTGCGGTTGAGGTCGGCGAAGCTGGATTTCAAATCGTTCCGGCTGCGAACCAACAACGACTCTGCATTCACCAGCTCCACCTTGACCAGATCCAGATCGAGTTTGGATTTCAACTGCTGCCGATAGAGCGTCTCGATCTGGCCGGTGATGATGCCGCGCTCCCGCACCGTTTCTTCCGCGATGCGGACGAGCTTCTGGCGTTTGAGACTGTTCAGGTAGCTGCGTTGGACGGACACGATGACGAGGGCGCGCCGGGCGCTGACGTCCTGTTCCTGCGCTCGCTCGCCGTACTGGGACGACTCCACCAGATTTTTCGTGTAGCCGAAATCGTAGATCCGCTGGCTCGCCAGGACGCCGGCGGTGTACGTGCTCAAGTTGGGTTGGAGCAAGCCGCCGCCGATCAGGAAGCGGGGATTGATGCGCCCGGATCCCGCCGATCCATCGGCATTCGCAAACACTTGCGGATAGTAGAGCGACTTGGTCTGGTCGGTCCTGGCGCTGGAAGCGGCGAGGCCGGCGTTGGCTTCCTGCACGATCGGATGGCTCTGCAGTCCGGTTTCAATCGCCTGCTGCAAGCCGAGAAACCGGCCCTTGGTGGCGGCATCGCTTGAACCGGCCGGTTGGGCCGTCGCCGGCCCGGGGAGCATCAACAGCATGGAGAAGAACAGGGCGATCGATCGAGTAGTCGTCATGGCTTGGCTCCTTCATATGTCGCGGGTGATGGCGGCTGGCCTGCCGAGCGCCGGTCGAATTTCTGTTGTGACAGCTTTGCATCTGGCAATTTGAACGGCGAGGGCTGCACGGGGCTGCCCTGCAGGAGTCGTCGTTTCCCAACCACCACGACGTCTTCAGAACCGTCGAGTCCGTTGGTGATCTCGATCCACGTTCCGTTCGTGATGCCGGTCTGCACGGGCACAGACTTGGCCTTGCCCTGGGCGATGATAAAGACGGATTTGCCCTTCTGGCCGCTGATCACCGCTTGCGGCGGCAACACCAGCGCGTCGGGAATCTCGCGCAAGTCCAAGGCCAGTTCCGCGTAGGTGCCGGGCCGTAAGACATGATCCGGATTAGGCAGATCGAGTTCCACCAGCAAACTCCTGGTAGAAGGGTCGAGCGCGAGCGTGGAGCGGGTGATCGTGCCGGCGAAGGACCGATCCGGCAGTTCCTTCAGGAGCACGGCCGCCTTGGTCTTGCCGGGGGTAATCCAGGCGGAGTCGTCCTGCGGCACGTTGGCGTAGACCCGTACCGTATCCAGATCCATGACGGTGAACAGGGGAATGGCATTGGTCGCAGAGGAAGTGGCGAGCTGGATCAAGGCGCCGGGATCGGCGAAGCGAGCGGTGACGATCCCGTCATAGGGCGCACGCACTTTCGTGTATTCGCGCATGGCGGCGCGCTGCTGCATGAGATTCTTGGCTCCCTCGTAAGTCGCTTCGGCCACATCGACGTCCTGCTTGGCGATGACATCCGGCGATTCGTGCAGCACCTTGTCGAGCCGTTCGAAGGTAATTTTCTTGATCTTGTAGTCGGCGACCGCCTGTTGATACTGCTCTTCGACTTCCGGCGCGTCGATGATCGCGACCACCTGGTTCTTCTTGACGTGATCGCCCTTGTCCGGTCCGATCCACTTCAGATAGCCGGAGACTTTGGCATAGAGCGTCGTTTGATAGAGCGGGGCGATATTGGCGGGCAGCGTGATGGTGTAGACCAGCGGCTGCCTGACCGGTTTCGTCACCTGCACGTCCACCGGCTGGTTGTCCGTCACGACCGCTGTGCCGTTCTCGGCGCCTCCGTTAGGAGCCTCGCCGCCTGCGGCGGCCTTATGCGGCGGTTCCTCCCGCTGACAGCCGGAGAGCATCGCGATCAACAGGGTCATGGAGTAGACGGTCCGGTTCAGCATCATCTCAGATATCCTCTTCCATCACAGCCGGTTCAGGTGCGGCACCGGCGGGGACACGTCGTCCCAGCACCAGCGCATGCAACACCGGCACGACCAATAACGTCATCACGGTGGACACGGCGAGGCCGCCGACGACGGCGCGGGCCAACGGCACCATGGTTTCATTCCCTTCGCCGAAACCGAGGGCGAGCGGCAGCAGGCCGAGAATCGTTGCGAGTGCCGTCATCAGAATCGGCCGGATGCGGTGCTTGCCCGCTTCCAGCACCGCCTGTTCGGCGGAGGCGCCGGATTCCACCATGCGGTTGGCAAAATCAACCAGGAGAATGCTGTTCGAGACGACGATGCCCATCATCATCAGGGTGCCGATCATCGATTCCACGTTGACGGACGTATCGGTGAGATGCAGCATCAGGACGGTGCCGATCCAACCGAGGGGCACGGCGATCAGAATGATCAGCGGATCGATCATCGAGCGGAACAGCCCGACCATCACCAGATAGATCAGCAGCACGGCCAGCGGCAGGGCCAGCGCAAAGTTGCTGAAGGCGCTGCGCATGTTGGCGACCTCGCCCTTGATGGCGATCGTGACATCCTTCGGCAGTTGAATGGCGCCGAGCACCTGTTCGATATCCGCTGCGACGCGGCCCAGATCGTTGCCCACCGGCGTGACGAGCACGTTGATCAGGCGGGAAAGATCGTAATGGTCCACGCTGTCCGGCCCGGTTTTCATCTCCAGCGAGGCGACATCGCGCAAAAGTACCGGCGGGCCTCGCCGGTCGTCTGCGGCGTAGAAGCCGTTCGAAAGATCCAGGTTGCGTCCGGCGAACGGCGTATTCTGCAGCGCGACAATCGATCCCCCGCTGCCGGCCGCCGTGAGCGACGAAGTGGGGTTCAACGGGGTCCGCGCGCCGATGACCGGGATGTTCAGCAGATCTTCCGTCTTCGTGAGCGACTGTTCGGGATATTGCGCAAGCAGGTAGTAACCGTTGGCGGTCTTGGGGTCGAGCCAATAGTTGGGGCTCAAGGCGATGTTCGAGCTGATGCCGGTGATCACGTCCACGATCACGCGGTCCTGCGTGATGCCGTAGTAGGCGGCTTTCGTTCGGTCCACGTTCACGTGCAGTTCCGGGTAACTCTTGCCCTGCTTGATGCGCACGTCGCTCGTATTGGCCACCTGCGCGACCTTGTCGCGGATCTGTTCGGCGACCGGGCGAATGAGATCCAGCCGGGGGCCTTTGACCTGAATGTCGATCGGCGCGCGCAGGCCGAAGTTCAGCACGTCGCTGATGATGCCGCCGGTTGAAAAGCTCACTTCCACGCCGGGGAGCGCCTGGCGGACTTTCGTGCGCAGGGTGGCGATGTAGTCGTCGGTACGGCCCTCATGCCCCGTCACCAGGTTTACGAGGATAAAGGCGGTATGGTTGCCGGTGTTGGGAGCGAAGCGGGCCGCATCGCCGAAGTAGAGACCGGTGTTCGAGACCACTTCTTCCAGATCCTGCTTGGGGATGGTGTCCTGTACGAGTTTTTCGAGATCGGCGACAATCGCGGTGGTCTTCTCGATGCGGGACCCTTCCGGCGCGCTCACGGTCATGGTGAAATTGCCCGCATCGACTCGGGGAAAGAACTCGGTATGGAGCCGGGGCAGGAGCAGTGCGCCGGTGCCGACCAGCGCGAGCAGCGCCAGGAGTATCACCAGGCCTTTGAAGCGGACGCCGGCGCGTAGGACCGGTTCATAGAGCGCCAGCACGAAACGGAACCAGTCTTTGGCGTCCTCTTCCTCCTGCGAACCGGTGCCATGCCCATGTTGATAGAGCCGCGCCAGCACCACCGGCGTCACGGTCATGGAGACGGCATAGTCGGCCAGCATGGCAAAGGCCACGGTCATGGCCAGCGGCACGAAGAGATACTTGATGATCCCGGAGAAGAAGACGATCGGCAGATAGACGATCAGAATGCAGATCGTGGCCACGAGAATGGGTAGCGTCAGCTCGATGGCGCTGTCTTCGGCCGCCGCGCGGCCGCTCTTGCCCATAAGCAAATGGCGATGGAGGTTCTCCTGCACGACGATGTTGTTGTCCAGCAACGTCCCGATGACCAGGGCCAATCCCCCCAGCGTCATGATATTCACCGATTGGCCGCTCAGATAGAGCGCGACCAAGGCGGCCGTCAGCGAAAGGGGAATGGCCAGGCCGACGACGAGCGCCGCTTTGATGCTGCGGAGGAAGAGAAAGATCATCAGCCCGGCTAAGCCGGCGCCGAGCAAGCCTTCCTTCTGTAAGTTCGCAATGGCCTGCCTGATATAGAGAGATTGATCGTAGATGAACTTCACCGAGGTATTCGCGGGAATTTCTGTCAGCTTCGACAGCTTCGCGCGAATGCCGTCCGTCACTTCCAGCGTATTGGCGCCTTCCTGTCTGGTGATCGGAAGATAGGTGGCCTCGCGCCCGTTCACGCGCACAATCGAGGTTTGAATCGCCGAGCTATCCGATGCCGTGCCGATATCGCGGATGAGGATCGGTGTGCCGTTGACCACCTTGATAGGGATGTCGTTGATCTGGTCCACCACGTCGATCAGGCTGTTGGAGTAAACGTAATAGTCCAGATCGCCGAGTTTGACGTTGCCTGCCGGAATGATCGCGCTTTGCGCATTGATCGCCTTCACCACGTCGGAGGGCGAGACGCCGCGCGCCAGCATGCGTTGCTGATCCATGAACACGGTGATCTGCCGGACTTTCCCTCCCAGCGGCGGCCCGAAGGAGATGCCGGGGATGTTGGCGATCTGCTGGCGCACGGTGAAGTAGGCCAGGTCGCGGATTTCTTTCGGGCCGAGAGTGTCGCTGCTCACCGAGAGGAGTCCGACCGGCAGGCTCGACACGCCGAACTTATAGACCGAGGGCGGGTAGACGCCGGGCGGGAGCAGCCGGATGATGCTGTAGGCCAGGCTGGTCAGTTCCGATTGGGCCGAGTCGATGCTGTATTCCGGCTGGAAGAAGACCTTGATATAGCTCATCCCCGCGAGCGACTGAGACTCGATGTGCTCCACATAGCTTGCTTCGACAAAGCGTTGTTCCATGCGGAGGGTGATGGCGCCTTCCATCTCGCCGGGGCTCAAGCCGCGGTAGAAGGTGGTGACGAGGATGGAGGGAATTTTGATTTCCGGGAAGATGTCCACGCGCATCTTTTTGTAAGACACAGCGCCGAGGATCAGCGCGATCATGCAGACGGCGAAGACGGCGTAGGGATTTTTGAGCGCAGCGCGGGTCAGCATGGGGTTCCTACCATATGAGGCACGCGATTCCTATTTAGCCAGTATCGGCAGATATCAGCTGTGCATTGAATGAGTTCGACAAACGTTCCCGGCTTCACGACATAGCCGTTCGCGCCATTGGCATAGGCGAGGGAGAGATCAGAGGTATCGTCGGAGGTGGTGAAGACGACGACGGGGATGGCGGCAAGGCGGGAGTCCGTCCGCAGCCGTTTCAGGAACTCATCGCCCCGCTGCCTGCCCAAGTGCCAGTCGAGAAGTATCAAAGAGGGGAGGGAGTGCGAGACAGCTGGCATAGTCTCTGTGCTCGCGGAACGCGCGGCCTCGGAAGGCCCTCGTTCGACGCGCGCAGTGGAGACCACGCCAGCCGCCTCGCTAGAAATGGAGTAAAGAGCTTGTTCGGATTGGTGCCCGGATCGGTCCTGTAAAAAATGGAGTGCCCCCTCGGTATCTTGCTCGGTGGAGAGTGCGACGTTGAGGCCGGTCTGGACCAGCGCCAGGCGAAACAACTCTCGCTCGCCAGGGCTGTCTTCGATCAGCAGGATGGAGGAATGCATCACCATTATAAGGAGATGTATCGCAGGGACTATGCCGGGAGATAATGGGATGTGTGCTGTGCTGAAAATATCTATTGAAACGGATGGTTATGATGAGAATCTCATTCGATTAGCGAGTAGTGGTCTGCGCTTGGATGGGGAATAGTTCTGGAGAAATTCCATAGGGCAGGGGAATTTCTCCAGAGCAAGACATCAGGCTGCTTTCGCGGAGGCGAGGCTAGCTTGCCTTCTTCATCTCTCCCGCCAGCAAGTCGTTGATGAGTGATTGGTAGGGAACTTCCCGCTTAGCTGCGAGAGATTTCACCCAGCGAAGCACCGTGGGGTCGAGGCGGATGGCAATGAGTTGCCGCCGTTCCGTTCCCAATGGAGGCCGTCCCACTCGACGCAGAGAGGCGAGCTGCCGGTCGGATAGCGGAGGGATGTCTGAATAATCAATCTTTCGCTTCTTGGTAGCGTTTTTTTTCTTTTCGGTTTGCCAGTCGCGCACTGATGACGCGGATAGTTTTTTCATGGCCGTGGCTCCTGAGCGTGTACACAATGACGAGAATGTTGCCGGCTGCCGATTGTGCTAATCTGAATCGTCTCGCTTCCGTGGTCGAATGGTCGACATCCTCACCGTCAAGGCCGGCTGAGTCGAAGAAGGCCGTACCGGCTTCTTCAAAAGAGACACCATGCTTGCTCTTGTTGCTGGTGGCTTTCTTGGAGTCCCATTCGAACACCAATTATGTATATACTAAAAGTGAGCTGTCTGCAAGGTGGCTGATGAATGGGGAGAGGGAGCAGGGAAGTGTGTCGTAAGGCCGCTGCGTTCCCGATCAATACGCATGCTGACCATATGGCGTGTTTATGAACAGGGAATAGTTCTGGAGAAATTCCCTAGAGTAAGGGAATTTCTCCAGAGCAAGAAATTAGGCGGCCTTCGCGGAGGCGCGTTTCCATTCCATCATCTTTGCGGTGAGCTTAGACGAGGCGGAGGCATAAGCGCCGTTCAGACCGATTGAGGCCTCTGCCCCGGCCTTGTCGCCTTTCATTACCTTCGTGACGACGTCTCCCGCTGCCTTGTGAAAGTCTTTGTGCAGAGCGAGGACTTCTTTGTAATGCGGATCGGAGGTTTGCGTGCCGGTCAGGCTATACAGCCATTTCCCGAACTCGCACCGGTTGTCGACGCTGACTTCTGCCGGAATGAGGCTCAAGGTCCCGTCGATGTTCTGGCGCAGTTTCACTTTCCACGCCCCATGCGCTCCGATGGCCTTGTCGATCTGCTCAAGGATGTTCGACATGATTCCTCCTGATGAAGTGGTGGCACGACAATGGCCTTATCGGATGGGCAGCAAGGGATCTTGAGGGGATTGAGTAGGGGATTTTTAGGAATATGCGGGAGGTGATCGGGTCTATTGGGGCTAGGTCACCAGGAGGATAGTGGTATTGCCTGCGGAGGAAGGAGGTGCGGGGAAGGAGAGGCTGGGGCGTGAGCCGAAAAAACGAGCGGAGCAGGATTGCCTCGAGTCGCGCAGGTAGAAAATGTTCCCGGCCAATTTGGTCCGTCTGCAATGTTTGATTGCAAGACCCGACCCTCATTCTTTTTTGCGTACTGTTTCAAGGCCGAAGGTGGTGCCCTTATCTTGAGAGTAGATCAGCAGAGTGTTTAGTAGGAAAACCTTAAATAGGCGCTGAAGTTCAACTGCCATGGTTAACTGTAAGGGTATCCCTCTGCTGTCCTCATGTTTGTCGAGGATATATGTTCTTAAATCATCAGCAAGTGGGAAGTAGAATCCACGCCTCGGAGTTTCCTCGTCAAGCATGAGGACGTAGCTGGTGCCGCCTTTGGTTGAATGGATGCGAAGCCCTTCCTCGAACGTCTTTCTATCATAGTGGTACGAAAGCTTATTCCTGGCAAGCTTGAGGATCGCCGTGTTTCCTGATTCTTGCCCTTTCGCTATCTTGAGTAAACGGTCAAACGCTGCCTTGGATTCAGGGTTTAGCCTGAGAAGTATCCTGTCTGATGAACGTAATCTTTCAAAATCTTCTATCGTCCTCAATGTCTCATGCAGGATAGAGTTTAGTAGCCTCAAGTGTAGGTCAGTTTTGCTAACCCTGAGGCTTATATATGCCAAGGTTGAAAGGCTGTTCTTATCTCGCGATTCATCGAGAGCCCATTCGTTGATTGAGGAAAGATCGTTGTAGGCAGCAAGGAGTCTCAGGATGTCGATTGCGAGAGTATCTGAGTGGGGGAAGGCGGCACTAATTGTAAACTCTGTCTTCTTGCCCGCAGGCCAGCGGCGGAAAGCATATCTTTTGAGCCATGATTGAAGTTTGTCGATTATCCCAATCATGGTTGCAAATGCAAGGGAAGCAACCAGCTAGGGCTGAATTGTGACAGGAGTGATAGTAGCATTCCGAGAATCGTGCGCCACGATGAAAGATAAATGCAAGTTTCCAGAAAATGAATTGGTGTCAGTCTGGGTCCAATGTTCCTAGTGCAACGCCAGGACTTAAAGAGGGCGGGAGTCATTCTTTTATGATCCCTTCGGCCGTCCGCGCGGCCGGAGCGTCGCTTCCATTCCAAATCGCTTGGCCATCCGCCGCACCCAGGCTTCTTCACCGAAGGGGCGGCCCCGTTGCACGCTCACCCGGAGTGATTCCAGCTCCGAGGCCGATTGCGGACGATTCACGCGCACCAGCCAATCCCGTGGCCGCTCCACAGGCCAGTCACTGAGCTATGCCGTCAATTTGTCGTCTCGTTGATCCCGCCGCCAGAGGCTCGACCATTGCCAGTCTTCCGCACGAGTCACCAGCTTCGCTCGCAGGGCATTGCGCTCGACATAACGCGCGACGGTCAGGAAGTGCGCATCGGTCTGCACCGGAAACGATTTGAAGCGGCCTTGATACACCGGGCCGGTCCCGGCGGTGTGATGATGGGCATGCCAGCGTTGCGTGTGCGTGACGGTGATCCAGCGGAGGACCTCGGAGAGTTCTCCATCATGACGAGGCCAGAGAAGGAGATGCCAGTGATTGGGCATCAAACAATAAGCGGCGATGCGAATCTTGGTCTGGGCCTGGGCTTCGGCCAAAATCTTTTCAAAGGCGGCGTAGTCAGTGGGCTTCTCAAGCAACGGCAGCCGTCCTACGCGCCGGTTCAACACGTGATAAGCGAGGTCTCCAGCAGCGAGGCGTGGGCGGCGTGGCATAGGGAAGTATCTGCCGAAATCGGCGTGAGGCTGTCAAGGAAAGACTCCCGACCCCTTTGTTTTGCCCCAGGATACGGGTGTTGCACTAGAATCTTGAACCCACACGGGAACCATTTTGCTCCTAACCGCTATTCTTGCTTCATCAGCCGCGGCCCATCGAATTTCTGGATATGAAGAGGTTCCTCACTACAGTTCTCACTCATAGTGGCCATCCTCGAGGTAGCACTCATGTTGAGCAGGCCAGGGCTGTTTCCAGCATGTGGAATCCCAGAATCTGAGTTTTTGGCTGAAGTCTCCGTGCTTCTTGGGGGCGTCAACCGAGTCGCCAACGCCAAACTTTTGTATGTGAATGTATTGGCGAAGAGATGGAGGCGTGTGGTGAACCGTAGTGATAAAGTTTGTAAATCTTCCTAGCGTTCGATCCTCTTTGCTTAGAGGATGGCTAAGAAAATTGTCCAGCCAGACTAAAAGCGATCCCCTAGGAAATGGGTCAACGGTACCCCATAGCCATTCGCCGGACTCTGCAGCTTCATGAAGCATGAGGTGAAATACACGTGTGGGCTCTTGCGTAGTCTGATCTGTGTTGCTTTGACTGTCGGTGCGGGGCGTGTTTTTTTTTCTTAGGTAGGGGAAAACGGTTTCTTGATAGTCTCTAATTGAGCTTGCTGCTCCCATGTAGACGATGTTTTTGATCGGCAGATTCTCGAATTCTCTAAGTATGTGGTGGATGATGATTGCCCCAGTCGAATGACCTACTAAAGTAATTTCCCATCCATTGGTATTTGGACAGGGTTCACTATCAGATGTGGGCAGGCATACTACTTTCTCTAGTTTCTGAAAGAAGAGGGAAAGTGCGCCGCTTGATTTGTAATTATCATCGTTATGGTGTGAATGGGTAACATTGTTGTGAGTGTGCTGCTCGTTGTCATAGTGGAATAGTTGGGACACGCTACGTAGCATGACACTCCAGGCGCTAGTTCCTCCGGCATCAATGATAGGAGCGGTAACTAATTTGGTGGGAAGTGTGAGGATATATTTGGCGAAGGCCCAGGTCTTTTCGAACGGTTCGCGTTCATCTAGCCCGGCGGATAAGGTGAGCCCGGCCAATTCATGGTCTGGATCGATTCCGTGGATTTCACACTTGGAATCCTGTTTTTCGAGGATTTCTGCATATTCTTTAAGCGCTTCGGATGAGGAAGATGAGGAAGAGGAACGTTGGCAGAGAGCGGTGTAAGCGGATTCTTGGGCAATGGAAAGATCTGATGCCCAAAGTGAGAGAGCTGGTCTGATGGCTGGAACGGTTTCTAGGTCGTTACGGATTTGGAAAAATGTGGCTATAGGTGCACGGACTAAGGCCCGCGTTACATCTCCAGCAAAGTAAATAGGTGATGACAGGTATCCGCCGAGTTTGCTTATAGGCCCTCCTCTCCAGTCCTCTCCCTGCCGGATATGAAGGAGGTGGTTCCCGTAGCTTGGGAATAGAGATGATTGCCAGTTGATAAAGATTGGATATGAGCCTTCATCAGCGATTCGTTTGCATAGTTCTGCTGCTCTCTCGACCGATCCGGTCTGTGTGTTCAATCCACCATGCAAGAAGATAAGAATCTTCGGAGTGGCACCCTTGCTCCGCATTTGTTCTAGGTAAGACTTGGTGCCTAAAGTGTCGCCGCATGTCTTGCCAGATTCTAGATTCTTTGTGAAAGTACGGAGGTATTCAATGTATTGCTCGTTTGTTAGGATGGGGTATTCAACAAGGAAGTTATGGTCTCCATTGCAGAGGGGCGTATCGGGTTTGTCGCAAGAGGTGTTGCCAGTTGGGTCAACAGGATGGCCTTCTGTGTTAACCATAACGATGTGGTTGCTAGGAATTGTGCCATAGGTGGATCCGCACCCGAGCGCAACAAGTAATGGAAAGGCTATCATCCATGACTGCACGGATCTGCTCTCCTGTATGGATTGAAGGCAATGAGTTGTCAGTCTGGCTGTGAGTCTTGCCTTCATGGTAATTTGCACGCTGCCTTTACGGCTGCGTCCTTCGCTGCTTCTGGTCGCTGTTTTGTGAAACCTTTCGTTAAGATATCTGTCGTGGCTAGCCCTTCAAAATGGGTTTTCATCCATTGCGTAATGCTATTCCAGCAGGCTTTGTCAGAATCTGTCGCCTTTTCTTTTATGGATTGTTTGTATCCCTCTGCGAGTTGATCTGTGAGCGTGTCAGTCCCGCGTTCGTAGCCGATAAGAGCTAGTATGTGGTGTTCTCCTTTTAATAGATTCCTTGCGGCATGACCTGTTGCCACGTACTGCTCAATACGTGCGGGCCCGAACCAGTTGTGGGCAAGATTGAAGGTTACTAGTGCTGAGGCTGCGTCTTCCGTTGCTACTCCATCTGAGTTCTGCTTGCCTCGCTGGTTTTCTTTTGCCACAGGTACTACTGCAACTTCGGCTCTTCTATAGCCAAATGTGACGGCGGGGGTTTGGCCCTCATTTGGGTTTCCTGGAGTCGCTTCGATGCCTACCAGAGTTCCTGTACCTACAAATACTTTTGGCTGAGTGCAGGCATAGAGAGGGAGCATCAGGCTTGATACGATGAGCATAATCCTTACCTTCTTGAACTGTGTGTACATCATCTATCTCCTTGGATATGCGTGTGTGAATCTAAAAGCAGTGCTTCTCTGTGACCCCTGCATGCGTGCGTCGCAGTGCGGCCTGGGCAAAGTGGGTTTGGATGGCCTCTGTTTTAGCGGCTTCACGGGCTGCCATGCCTGTGGCAAAGATCGATCGTATTTGCAGGCTATCTTTCACTTCTGTGGAGCTGGATTTACTTTTTGTAACGGTGTCAGTCCAGTCATACAAAGAAGGGTTGGCCATTACACAGAAATCACTTAGAACAGCATAGGTGTCTGTGTCCGGTGTTGCAGGTGTATGGTCCGATGGAATAAGGGCAATCTCTGCTCGCTTATATCCCAGGGCCATCTTGGGAGGTTGTCCAGCATCCTGAGAAATGTCGATTCCGAATTTGGTGCTGGTTGTGAACACCAAGTAGTTGTTGCACCCGGATCCTGATAGTCCGCTAATTAAAATGAATATTGAAAGCCATACTTTCTTGTTAGCACGGCACGTTGTTTTCATCGGCAAACCTCCTGTTTTATAAATGTAGAAAAGACTGTGGTGTCTTTCGCGATCTCGAATCGAGTGAAAAGTGGAGTTTTTCGTCGATAGCAAAAGATGTAGTAGGCATTGTCGCGTGGTTTTAGGCGAGTATCAGCAGAGTATCCGATGGTTAGGTATTGCCTATCCATGCCTATTCCAATAGAGGTTCCCAATATAGCTCGGTCGTAGAATTCTGCTGGTCGGCGATGCTCTACTCGACTGTAAAATCCACTCCAATGCCAACCATCAGCAGCCGTAGGCGCAGAGCACGAAAATGAAAATAAGCCGCTGCACCACGTGAGATGCCAATCGCTATCGTATTCAGATGGGGCGGCGGCCACTTGGTTGAAGAAGCCCACCGTTAATCCGTTATGCTCTCCGCCCTCAATTGTAAATGGGAAAACTGACTGCTCTTCCCAAAGATAGGCTTTCCCATATGGAGGCTGAGTAGCTCGGAACAGCATGGGGCCTAGAAAATATTCCGTGTCGGCGTTTCTCCAAGTGCATCCTACTGTTGTTAGGGAAATGACAAAGATTATGTAGGTCAAGTAAGGATGATTTTGATGCTTGAGGAACAAGGGTTGCCTCTGGTTCACTTCAGTAAGGGAAGGCAATTCATTCAGATGCGAAACTGAGGCTAAGAAAAAGTGTCAGTGTGCATTCAAGATCCTAGCGCAACAGTTGGTGAAACGCATGAGCCGGACTGTGCCAGTTCAGAATTTTCCGCGGGCGATCGTTGAGCATCGCCTGCACGCGTTTGATCTCCCGTCGCGAGACATGATTGAACTGGGTGCCGGCGGGAAAGAACTGCCGCAGCAAGCCGTTCGTGTTCTCGTTCGTGCCCCGCTCCCAGGGGCACTGGGGATGGGCGAAGTAGACCTGCATCTTGGTCTGCTTGGTGAAGAGCCGATGCTCCCGCATCTCCTGCCCTTGGTCGTACGTGAGGGAGCGGCGGAGTTGGGCTGGCAGCGTCCGCACTTCCCGCGCGAAGGCCCGCCGCACAGCGGTCGCATCCTTGGCCGTCAGTGGCACCAGCAGCGTAAACCGGGTGGTGCGTTCCACCAGCGTCCCGAGCGCCGACGCGTTGGCATGGCCCACGAGCAAGTCGCCCTCCCAATGGCCGGGCACCGTGCGATCAGCCACCTCGGCCGGCCGTTCGTCGATGCTCACGATGTCCTGGACGGGGCGCGACGAGAGGCGAATCTTGCGGGAACGACGAGAGCGGTGCCGGCGGCGCAGATAGCGAGCGAGTTCGCGCTTGAACGCCCCGCGCGGCAGCACATACAAATACGTGTAGATGGCTTCGTGCGAGATGCGCATAGTCGGATCATCAGGATACCGCTGGAGCAACCCGTGGGCAATCTGTTCGGGCGACCAGCGCTGGGCGAGCAGCGTCAGCACGGCACGGCGAAGCCGGTGATGGACCGCGAGAGTGCGCGGCTTCCGTGGACGATGGGCCCACCGGTGAGCGCGTTGATGGGCCGGGACGGCCCGATAGGTGACGGGGCTGGCTCGGTGCCGAGCGAGTTCCCGCGACCCCGTACTCGGCGCGCGCTGCAGCGCCTGAGCCGTGGCCCGCAGGCTATACCCGGCAGCCAACATCCGACTGAGTTCTTCACGTTCCATAAGGGTCAGGCGTCGGTAGAGGGCCATGTGCAACTCCTTCGTTCCTGGATGCTCCAGGATACTGGTGTTGCACTAGTACCTTGAACCCGCACAGGGACCAATTCATGTTTGAGGTTGTTGCCTTGATGGCCTCAATGCTTTCAAGAGATGATACTTGGACAATGTGTTTGGACTTATCTGATATGCCCAACCTGACAGGAGTGCCGTCCAACTTTTCCCAGAGCGCCAGGTTGTTGGCTTGGAAGTGAGCGGAATCTCCATCGGGGAATCTTACTGCTGGCTTGAATCGGCTCTTGATGAGGCTAAACGGCATCGTGTCCTCCTGACGCTATGCTATGTGCTCTTTGCACACTTCACGATCGATTGCGATGTGTCACTTAGCAAAGCAAGTGCCGTCGTGTGCAATCGTGCTTTTCTTGTGAATAATCAAGTTGCGCTCTGTTGTGAGTTCGTCAGGTGAATCCAAATAGATGCTGTGCTGGTCCTGAATAGATTCACCTATTGTCTTACGGTTATGAAGGTGTGTGAGAAACCAGTTCGGCTGTTCAGAAGGAGAGAAAATGTTTCGCGGGGCAAGCAAAGAGAAGGATGGTCCTGGTTCAGAGAGGAATTTGTTCTGCTCCACCGCTCGGGCACAGAGAACAAAATCTTTGCTCATGTAGAGCCTCGCTGTGATTCAACGCTCTATGATGGGGGCGGACGGTACCACGAGATTGGAAGCAATACGATCCCCTCATTCGGTCAGTGATAGATAGCCCTGGTAGTAGGTGCATAGGTCCCTAGACGGATCTAGTAGGCAAATGGATGTGAGTGAATCTTGGATTGTTGAGCGGGCAGGTTTCTTGGCCGGTGAGATGTTGAAGGAGAGTCAGGCCGTTTCTCCCTGAGATACTGCCGGTAGCCAGCGTTCAGTCTTTAGTTCGAGCCATCAAACATAAAGCGTTTGTTGCCTGACGGAGGACGATGGGCATAGCTCTACGAAGGCGGGGCTATTTTCAAGCCGGAGTCGTGCTGAGTGTTATGCGATGTCGAGGTGCGTGCTTATGAGGCTTTTGCGGCCTTGCGGTGGAGTTCCGCTTCGGCGCGTTCGAGGACGAACAGTTTGAGCTGGATGAAGAGCGAGGGCTCGGTCACTGGAGGCGGGGATGAAAGTTCTCGGTTGGTACGCGATTCCGACGGATGTCTTCGTCGATCGCCTCGCGATGTTCCTGATAGTAACTCAGGGCATCGAAGACCTGGGCCAATGTGAGGTGCGGGAGACGTCCGATGATTTCTTCAGGGGCGATGCCGAATTTCCAGAGCTCGGCGATTGCGCACACCGGGGTGCGGCTACCCGATATGATAGGGGCTCCGTGGAGAATCTCCTCGGTACAGACAATGTATGGATGGCTTGTCGCGGTTGTCATGATCGAAGCCTACTGGAGTCATGGGGGTAAGTCAATTTTGAGCTGTTCCCTTGTTGCTTCAATTCTTTCCATTGGATGAGCCGCCGGCGATCAACGGCGATCCCTTTACCAATTCTCAGAAGTATCCGTCTGGCTTTACCGTGGGAGCTGTCCTGCGTGCCGGCTCACGCGCGACGGTGGCGGTACGGTTCGATGAGGGAGGTCGCTATAAAATCGTCGAGTATCGGCTTCAATTAGCAGGCACGACGTGGCGGGTGGACGACCTGCATTATCCCGATGGGGCGACGTTCCGCGGGTTGTTGAAGTCCGTGAAAGGATAATTGCGCCTGGCCCGGGGTTACGCCGGCCACGGAACGCGGAGGCTCTGCGGTGTGTCTGCGCTCTGGTCGAACTGCCTTAGCCGGACGAAGATTTCAAGCTCTTTCGGTGTGCCGCCTTCCTGATAGACGCGAAACTCGATGTGACGCTGATCCGCCGCGCTGGGTTCGAGCTTGTACCCCCAGAGAAAGAATGGCTTTCCTTGGGCTCCGGTTTCCCGCGCCTTGCTCGCAATCATCGGAGCTTCAAAGACGGCCCCCACCGTCTGCGTCGAGCGTATGCGCACCCGCCAGTTGCCCGAATCCTTGTCAGTTTCCTTGTAGGCGAGGAAGGCGAAATCGCAATTTAGCGGCGCATCGTAGGCCGCGATGTATCCGAGCGGGACAAAGCTGTGGACCGCATTGTCGGGTGGTGTCTCGAGCAAGGGTGTTTCCATGAACGGGTCCTTTCGCCGATTTGAATGATGTGGCGATTGTCGTACAGGCACGGGGTAGTTTTCAATCAGCCGTTTGGAGCGCGCGCGCTTTATCTCGAGGGGGTGCAGTATGGCATGGATTGGAGTTGAGGGGCTCACACCTCGTGAATGAGCCATCCACGGCTGTTTTCAGCGTATGCGGAGATTCAGTATACTGGCGGCCGGTTCTCTCGATATCGTACAGGGTTCTGGAAGGGGCGGGGGGGCCGTGATGGTTTTACGAACCCGGGCTTGGGGTATCAGTCTGACGCTCTTGTTGTGTCTGGGGCTTCCCAACGTAACCGGAGCCGCCCAGGATGCCGATGCCCACAGGTTCGGGGTCTTCTGGAAACAGTTCAGCCAGGCTGTGATCGAGGACCAGCGGGGGACCGTCGCCGACCTTACTCAACTGCCATTTCTTATGGACGGGATCGAGCATGACCGTTCGGCCTTCTTACGCGAGTATCCGACGCTGTTTACGCCGGTGATGCGCCGCTGTTTCAAGAAGGTCACACCCGTTCACGACCTCGACGGGTATTCCGTCGTCTGCGGTGAGCAGATCTTTGTGTTCGGGCTGGTGAACGGGCGCTATCGGTTTACTGAGATCGGTGTGAACGATTGATGGAGTCTTTCATGCCGGAGGCACGATCGTGAACGACAGGTGGCCGTCTATCCTGTTCGGAGGTGGAACCTGGCCCTGGTGGTACGGGGTGTTGTTCGCCTTGTTTCTGGCCATGATGGGCACCGCCTACTACGCCTGTCTGGATTCTTCCGGTCCCAGCGGCGCGCCCTTTCTCATGTTCATGCTGTACGCGTATGCCTTTCTGCTCTTGGCGGTCATGTCGACGGTCGACATCTGGTTGTGGGCGCGTGCATCCGGCCACGGCATTCTGATGACGGGGCTGTTCGTGCTGCTTGCCTGGATCGTGATCGGGTTATCCTGGACCTTTCTGTTTATGGCCACCGACCCGAATTATCCTGAGCAGCTTTTCACGGGGCGCGTGTTGTTCACGCTGCATTCCATACTCCTGTATGCAGGGAACCTGTGGATGCTGTGGGTGTTGCGTACTGGCAGGGCTTCATCGGGAGCGACACACTGATGGGTGCGACCGTCGACCATCTGGCGGAAGACGCTGCCGTCGTCGGATACTGAATCATCATCATCTTTGATGTTTGCAGGGAGAGAGTAGGTTTCGTATTCGATCTCGTGTACTGTTGGCTCCGGCCCGGCTCGGGTGGTAGAGAGAGATTCTGATTTTTGGGAGGTAGGGTGATGCGGTTCAATGTATTACGACTATTGATGGTGGTTGGGATGATGCTGACGGCAGACAGGGTGTTTGCCGAAGCGATGGCTTCACGGGACTATGCGCTGGGTCAGCACGGCAGTCTGCAGCTCAATGTGCCCGTATCCTGGAAAGACAACGTCACGCAGCCGCCGAACGGCCTTCCACCGACGATTGCCTTCGTTCCATCAAACGGTACGGCGTTTCGCGTGTTGCTCACGCCCATCTGGTCGGACCGTTCCGGGGCGGTGCTCCCGGCCGCTGCGGACATCAGAAAGAAGGTGGAGCAGGCGGCGGTGCAGGCCAAAGCGCAGGCGCTCGAAACCGACATCGCCGTGCAGGAGATGAAAGGCACGACGGGCGCCGGCTATTACTATGCGGTGACCGATCGGGTCCCGAAGCCGGGCGAATTCAAGCGGATGAAACAGGGGATGCTGCGGGTGGGAGATTTGCTGGTGTCGTTCACGATCCTGTCGCAGGATGCGGCGGATCCGGTGAATGTCGAGGCGACCGCGATGTTAGAGGGGGCGGTTCACTCCACCAGGCAGACGGCTGTGCCGGGGACGAAAGATAGCCCGGTTCGTCCCGATGCGCTGCAGATTACCTCAACCGAGCAGGCCCATGTGCTCACGGTTCCGGCGAGCCGCCTGGTCATGCGCCTGCCTCTCGGTGGCTTGTCGCTCACGAACAGCGCGATCGGAGGATCCACCACCAACCCGCGCTACTTTCATTTCCGGGACGACGCCAAGCAGGTGATCATTTCCGGATGGTTCGAGTCCGACCAGGCCTTTCCCGGTCTCCAGAAAATCTGGGCGGACGAGGTCACGGTGTCTAAGAAGAACGGACTCCCTGACGCGCAGCGCGTCGTGTTCGGCCGTCTGGGAAACTGGGAGACGATTGCCTATGAGCGCGCGGTTCCCAACATCACCAACTCTCACCTCCATGCGCACTGGGTGCAGGCGGGAACCTGGATCGACTTGCATGCGTCCCTAACGACGACCGGGTCGAGTCAGGACGCCAGGGCCAAGCTCGAATCGCTCCTCCGCGCGATCGTCGTGAAGCAAAAAGCTCCGTAGGCCGTTCGGGAGGGAGTGTGGAAGGACTCATTCCAGCGCCCGGTTCTTCTGTTTCTCTTGGGCAAACGGGTTCCTGGTCGTGATTGAGGCGGCACTGGTGAGCCTCGAACCATCTTGCGGTCCTCGGGATCGGCCCACAAGATGGTTCGGTATTGCGAGGGAGGAATCCTGCGCGCACCTGACTATTTCACGGGAATGCTGATGACGATGGCCCCCATGACATCGTTGATCTTGAAGTCCCGTTTCGGGCTGTCAGGATGGGCGTTATGGCACCCGATGCAGGCCTGAGTGATTGCGAGATCCGGATAGACGGCCTGAAAGTACCGGGCTCCTCCTTCCTTCACAAATCCGGTATAGGGCTTGGTTGGATGGGTGAGGACGGTGCCTAAGCCGGCTTTCTCGAACTCGCTGGACGCGGCGTTGTGCTTATTAATCGGCCAGAGGCTGATGAGCCGATATTGTATGCCGGTTCCTTTCTTGGCCATGGTGCGGCCCGACTCCATCAGGAATTGAGCCGGGAGAGGCAGTGTATTTTTCTGCTCCCAGTTCTCCGAGGCCACGACCACCCCTTTGACCTGCATTCGTTCAACGACATGCTTGGTGTACACTTCACGATCTGCCTCAATGACCGCATGGACATAGTCTGCCACGATTTCGATGGGCAGGCTCACTGCGGCTTCTCCCGTCGCAGCAAAGCTCGGTCCACTAAGGCCGACGATGCCCAATCCGAAAGTTGACATGAGGACTGCCCTGAGCATCTTTCCGGAGGATGTCATAAGTGCCTCCTTGGTTGCTTCATGGACACCTGAACATCAATCGCCGTGGTGCCATGAAGGGGTGAGGTGCCGTTCAGGAAGTTCCGGCATCGTTTCGATGTGTATAGCTCTCTCATGGTCTCTATAGAAAGCGAGTTCCGTGCCGCCTGGACTTATGATGAATTGCCAGCAATTGTTCAGCTCATGCCGAACATCATGTTGGAGAAGATGTGAAGGTGTATTCAAAATGATCCTGTCCTGTATCTTTCGCGATAACAGAGCTGAGATCGTGCGGCATGGAGCATGAGAGAAGGAAGGCCGGGAAGGAGCGCTGTGGGTATGGGGACGAGGGAGCCAGCGAGTGCAGCCGGTCTTTTTTGGGAGAAGGACGCTCTTATACGGAGTGGACTGTCACGCCGTTGAGTAGCGAAGCCCGCTAAAACTCACCCGCCTGCACCACATCTTCCAGGCTATTGATGTCGAGCCAGTGGCCGACGGTATAGAGGACGCGGATGGGTTGTCCGCGCTTGAGGAGTGCCTGAAGCAGGTGAGGAATCGTGGCTTTGCGGTTGCCGGGTTGTGCGAGCAGTTCGGTGATGACGGTAGTGATGAGCGTCGCGGCGGCTGGCGAGACTTTGAGGAAGCCCATCCAGACGCCGTGGGTATTGGCTTCGGGAATCTCATTGCCGAGTTTCGTGAGGTAGACCTTGGCGTTGAAGGCTTTCCGGGAGTTGGGGAGGCTGCATTCGGCAAAGGCGCCGAGCCGGGAGTACCGGCTCTGTTCCCGCCAGTTGCTGTCGAGGAAGATCACGCAGTCATCCGGTTCCTGGCAGAGGGATTGGGGAATGTAGGAGTTGAAGAGCACGTCGCCGTAGGAAATGAGGGTCTGCTGGACGCGGCCTTTGCGCGACTGCAGGGCCTTGAGCAGGGAGACCAGCTCGCCGGTGTCGGCATACTCCTCGTTGTCGACGTAGGTGAGATTCGGGAGATTCACGGTTTCTTTTTTGTAGCCCCGGACGACGACGATGTCTTTGACCCCGACGGCGTTGTAGGCGTCGACAATGCGGGCAAGGATGGGCGTGCCCTGGACCTTGACCATGGTCTTGGGCTGGTGTTCGGTGAGTTCGCCCAATTCACTGCCGCGTGAAGCGGCCAGGACGATGGCGCAGGTATCTTCGGCGCCTTTCGGGAGATAGCGGTCTTCAGCCTCTTGCAGTTCCGCAGCATTCTGCAGCCGGAAGATTTCCGACACCGGCGCGACTTTATCTTCGATGGACAAGAGATGTTCCTGTTCCTTCAACGTGCGCGCAGTCTTCTGCATAGCCGTGACGGAGCTGCGGAGCAAATGGTTGGCCCAGATGACGATCGAGAAGTTGTGCTGCCGAAAGACATCGGTCGGCGTGGCGTAGTATTTCGTCGGGACGATGACGACCGGGCAGCGATTGCCCCATTCCTGCTTGAACGCCAGGATTTCATCGGGCACGGCCAGGGCGCTGTGGATCAGGATGCCGTCGGTGCCGGCCTGGCGATAGGCTTCGGCGCGGCGCAGCGCTTCAGCCAGCCCCCAGCCGCAGATGAAGGCCTCGACCCGGGCGATGATGGAAAAGTGCGGGTCGCTCTGGGCGTCTTTCCCGGCTTTGATCTTGCCGCAGAACTCGTGCATGTCCGCCATGGGCTGGGCGTCGCCCTTGATGAAGCTGTTCGTTTTGGGGAAGAGCTTGTCTTCGATGCACACCGCGGCAATCTTGCGCTGCTCCAGCTTACGGACGAGGCGCTGCATGTTGTTGAAGTTACCGTAGCCGGTGTCGCCGTCGAGGAGAATGGGAATCGTCGTGGCATCGGACATGAACTCAAGGGTTTCGAGCACCTGCGTCCAGCTGGCTTCGTTATTGTCGCGCACCCCGAATTGGGCTGAGATCGACAGCCCGCTGGCCCAGATGCCCTTGAATCCCGCTTCCTGAACGATCTTGGCGCTCAGGCCGTTGTGGGCTTCACAGATGAATTCCAGCTGGTCGGACAGGAGGAGGTTGCGGAACTGTTTGGTGGTGCTGAGACCGGGTGTCGAGTTCATGGATTCCCTTCCTTGTGCCGGCTGGAATATTGTGCCAGCGTTGGTCGGAAAGGATACCGGTTTTCCCGAGAGAAATCACGCAGCCTTTTGCGGCGGTGGACCTCAGCGGATCCCTTTATTCAGCTGCCGGTTCCGTCTCTGAATTCCACCCGGTCCAACTTTTCAAAGAACGCGCCGACGCCGGGACCCAACTGTTCTTCGAGTTGCGGATCGTTATCCAGGACAGTTCTGGCAAATCCCACGATCAAGAGAATGCGGCGAACGGATTCCTGGGGTGTGAGGGTGAGATCGGTCCGGACCGCCCGTGCGTGGATGGCAATCTCGGCGAGCAGGACATCCTGCTCCTCCTGGATGGCTGTGTAGGTACCTGAGGCCCGCGCCAGGTGGTGTTGCTGCATGGCCACTTCCGAGAGTGCCCGCAGGGCTCGTTCGACTGCCTGTGCCGTTTCTTCATTCAGGCGATCGCGCAGGCGGGCCGGTACGACCGATCCCGGCTCCAGCAGTGACTGGATGATCTTGGCAAGCGAGAGTAAGTGCGGCATGTACGCGCTCCTGGGTAGACCTGGATCGGACGCTGTGCCCGGTTCAATCCTGCGATACGGAGTGGTACTATGCCATGGCTTGAGATCGGGAGCTAGTGCCTAAAGGCGGTGAGGTTGGGCACCTAGGTATTGAAGCGAATCATGTCTTTCCCACTGGCTGTCCCTTGTGGGCGGCGATGAGCGTCAGCTTGGCTGCCCGGTCGAAGGATTTGATCGCCGCTTCCCGTCGCAATGCGGCTCCTTTTGAATCTGCCGCTTCGCTATATCGGAGCGTCAACGGTCGGCGGTGTTTGGTGTACTTGGCGCCTTTGCCGGCGCAGTGGGCCGCCATGCGTTGCTCCAGATCGTTGGTAATGCCGGTATAGAGACTCCGGTCGGCGCATTCGACGATATAGACAACCCACATTTCTCTGATTCCTCAGCCGGCTTCGATGACGCCTCACATCCTGCGTATCTTGCCTGTTGCCGGTTCTAAATGGAATATGGTCTCCGGCCACGGGAGAGTCTTTGCGTAAAAAATGAACTCTGGTACGAGCCCAGCCGGTCTCGATGCTATACTCCGGTCCCATGACGAACACGACGACTCCCGACACAGAGTTCATGCTTTCATTCGGCAACCAGCGGGCGGTGGTCTCGCCCTGGGGCGCGTCCTTGCGCCGGTATTTTCTGATAGAGGCCGGCGGCAAAGAGGTCGATATCGTCTGGGGTTATTCGGGCGGCAGCCAGAAGAAGGGCGGGCAGGGGGATGTATTGATTCCGTTTCCCGGCCGCATCGCCGGGGGCCGCTATACATTCGCCGGCGAAAATTTCCAGCTCGAACGCAACGATAAAGAAGGTCCGAATGCGATTCATGGATTTGTCCGGACGTTGCCGTGGCGGGTATCCCGTACCGAGGCAAACTGCGTCCTGTTCGACATTCAGCTTGAGGCTGAGCAGTACGGCCGCAAGGGTTATCCGTTTTCACTCATGATTCAAGTGACCTATGGTTTAGACGACAAGGGATTGTCCTGCTCGTTCGATGTGCGGAATGCCGGGACGCGCCCCGCGCCGCTCGGGATCGGCTTCCATCCCTATTTCACGGTAGGCACCACGTTGATCGATGAAGCCGAGGCCAGGATTCCGGGCGCGGGCTTTCTGGAATTCAACGACAAGCTGGTGCCGACAGGAACAGTCCTTCCCGCCGCAGGCACCGAGTGGGATTGTCGTGTCTTTCGTCGGATCGGCGAGAAGAAGTTCAATCACTGCTACGTACAGCTCGATCGCGATGCGGAGGGGATGGCGACGGCCTCGCTGCGTCATGCCGGGAACGGTCGGGTGGTTGATGTGACGATGGACCGTTCATTCACTGCTATTGTGGTGTACACGGGTGATGCCATTGCCGATGCCCCGCGCCGCGCGTTCGCCATCGAGCCGATGACCTGCGCGTCGGATGCGTTCAACCATCCTGAATGGGGCTTGAAGCGCCTGTCCCCCGGAGAACACTTTTCCGGCCGCTACACGATCCGTCACCGGATCGAGTCCTGACCCGGCTCGCCTGCCCAGCCGGTGCTGTATTGCTGCCCACGTCCGCTGTTGCCTTCCGCCCAGTCTGCACCGTACATTGACGACAGCCTTGGGCGGCTGAAAAGGCTTGCCGCACCTTCCTTTGCCGGGGTTTGATTCAATTTGAAATATGTTTTGTCACCGGTACACCAAGATTGTCCTGCTCTGTCTGTTCTGCCTGCTGTCTCCCCTCGGTGCCGCGGCTGATGCCAAGCCATCGACGACGTCCAGCGACCGGTTGATTCGGCAACAGGACGACCTCTCCGCCCTCTGGAGCTTCTATCGGCAGACCTACATTCGCGCCGGGCGGGTGATCAGTCTGGATGAACAGGGCGTCACGACGTCCGAAGGCCAGGGCTATGCCATGTTGCGGGCGGTCTGGTCGAACGATCGCCGCACGTTTGAGGAGGTGTGGCGCTGGACACAAGCCTATCTCCAGGTCAGGCCGGACAAGCTCTTTGCCTGGAAGTGGAAAGGCAAGGTCCTGTCGCTGGATGCCGCGACCGACGCCGACACCGATATCGCGCTGGCTCTCATTCTGGCGTCGCGCCGGTTCGATATTCCTCGCTATGAGCAGGATTCCCTCGCGATTCTCTCTTCCATCTGGGATCTGGAGGTGCTGCATCTGAGCACCGGCTCCTATGTCACAGCGGGAAACTGGGCGGTAGATGAAGCGTATCCAACGATCCATGTAGCGTATCTCGCGCCTTATGCCTACGAAGTGTTTGCGTCAGTCGATCAACGGCATCAGTGGCGGAAGTTGATCGAGAGTTCCTACGCCGTTCTGCATTGGCTCTATGATGTCCAACAGGTCTCGCTCCCGCCAGAACTGATCTATCTCGATAAAACCTCCGGCCGGTTTGTCATGACTCATCCCAAGTCCGGGCCGGCGGCGGAGTTCAGTTACGATGCGTTTCCGCTGTTCTGGCGCGTGGCGCTGGATGCCAGGTGGTTCGGCCGTTCAGAAGCGGGGCTGCGTGAGAAGATGCTGGGTTTCTTCTGGGGTGAGTGGAAGGCGCGAGGGAGGTTCGTCGATCGCTACACGGTTTCGGGGGAGTCGCGTTCGACGCTGGAAGGACTGCCGCTGTATGCGACGGTGCATGCGCTGGCTTCTCAGGAATTGCCGGAACTAGCCCGGCGGTTGTCCGAGCTCAAGCTCCCGCTGCTCCATGCCAATGCGTTGGCCGGCAAGGGCACGCCGTATTATCTGCACAACTGGCTGTGGTTCGATCGGGCTGTCGAGCTGGATCACGTACGGCGATACGACGAGTACTTCGCGTTTTTGCGGCCGTTCGATGTGGCAGGGTTCTCCGCACATTTTGCCTGGGAGCTGGTGGCCGTGACGCTGGTTCTCTTTCTCCTGGCTCGATGGCACTGGGTCTTGAAGGTGGCGTTTCTGGCCTGCGGGTTTGCGCTTTGCGTACGGTATCTCGACTGGCGTGCGCATGAGACGTTGAATTGGGTCGAGGCCGGTGGGCCGTTCATCAGCCTGTCGCTCTGGTTCGCCGAACTCTATGCCTTTTCGACGGTCGCGCTTCTGCTTGTGCAGGTCGGAGTTGGCCGGAAACCGGTGGCATCGGGAGTCCCGATTGCGCCGACAGAATTTCAACCATCGGTCGATCTGTTGATCCCGATCTATTCAGAGTCCTGCGAGATTCTTGAGAAGACGCTGATCGGGGCGACGGCGATCGCCTATCTCAATAAGCGGATCTTCATCCTGGACGACAGTCATCGTGAGGAGGTGCGGGTTCTCGCCGAGCGGTATGGAGCGACCTATTTCCAGGGGCCCAAGCGACATGCCAAAGCCGGCAATTTGAATCAGGCCCTGTCCCGGACGGAGGGAGAACTGATCGTCGTGTTCGACACCGATCATATTCCGGTCTCGACGTTCCTGAGCGAAACGGTCCCATACTTTGCCGACCCGCGCATGGGGTTCGTCCAGACGCCCCATCATTTCTACAATCAGGACATTTTTCAGCGGGCGCTCGGCACCGGAGTCCGGATTCCCAATGAGCAGGATCTGTTCAATCATGCCATTCAGGGAGGGCGGCATGCCTGGGGCGGGGCGTTCTTCGTCGGCAGCGGAGCGGTGTTCCGGCGGGCCGCTATTCAGGAGGTGAACGGCTTCAATCTGATGAGCATTACCGAGGACATCCATACCAGCCAGCACCTCCATGCCAGGGGGTGGAAATCCGCCTTTGTCGATAAGGATCTCGCAGTGGGGCTCACGGCGGAGAACCTCTCGTCGTACATTGTGCAACGACGGCGCTGGATGTTGGGATGTCTGCAAATCTTCGTGAAGGACAATCCGCTCTTCTGTCGCGGCCTGTCGTTGCGGCATCGGGTGGGCTACTTCGCGTCGTTATATTATTTCCTATTTCCCCTGGCTCGCGTCGTGTTCTGGATTACGCCGCTCTATTTTTTACTGTTCCATCTCCACCCGATTTTGTCCGATGTCTCGATCCTGGTGGCCTATGTGTTGCCGTTTATGCTGATGCTGCCGTTATTGTCTTCGGTGCTGCTCCCGAGGTGGCCGCGGTTGCTCTGGTCGTCGACCTATGAGGCGACGGTCGCGTTCCCGCTCTTTCGCTCGATGTTCGATCTGTTTCTGCCGAAGCGGCTGGGATTCAAGGTCACCCCGAAGGGGATCACGTCGGCGCGCCGGACGTTCGATTGGCGGTCGTCGTCGAGTCTGCTGGTTGCCACGGTGATTACCATGGGGGCGATCGCGAAAGGTCTGTGGGAGTTCTGGTTTTTCGGAATCGAAAAAGACGCCTACTTCTTCAATCTCAGCTGGGCCGGGGTGAACCTGGTGACGCTGCTCATCGGGTTGAGCATGGCCTGGGAGCGGCCGCAGCGGCGTGGAGAGGAGCGAATCAGCCGGCGCATCGACTGCAGGGTGGAGGCTCAGGGGGTGCAGTTCTCGACGGTCACGGATGACCTGAGTCTGTCCGGTCTGTCATTTCTCACGGCTTCGGCTGAGCCGATCCCTGGAGAGTTTGATGTGATATTGCAGGGACGGACGTCGATGACCTGTCGGGCGCGGGTGTTGTATCACGAGGCGCTGTCTGGAAAGCGGATTCGCTGCGGGGTGGAATTTCTGGATGTGCAGGTAGCGCAGCGGCAGTGGCTCGTCGTCAATCTATTCGGCGATCCGGTGACCTGGGAGCGTGCGCATGATGCGCGCGTGCGCAGTCCGTTGCTGATGGCCGGGCATTTGTTGGCCGGATTCTGGCGGTCGTTGAAGGCGCCCGTCACGAGACGGCGGCGGATTCCGCGCCGTGGTTGTCTGGTTCCTGTGCGGATTCAGATCGGCCACGCCAGACAGTGGGGGCTGGTACGCGATCGTTCCTCCCATGGCATAGGTGTACTCCTCTTCGGGCGGCCTGCCGAGTCGGCTGTCCCTTGGCTGATGGGCGAGCAGAAGAGACGGTATGAGCCCCTGTATGTCCGACGGCAATGGCTCTGGATCTGTCGGGCCGGGATACGACCGGCAGATCCGTTAGATTATTCGATCGTTCAGAAATAGAAAGGTGTCAGGCATGTTGTGTCGCCGGTTGTGTGCGCTCAGTGTTCTGCTTCTCATCTCATTCTGGGCGGCGGTTCCCGCGGGGGCCGATGATTTTGTGGAGTCCTGGTATATGTCCCGGGGCCGTTCCAATCTGGAGATTGAAAACTACAAGGCGGCGATCGAAGCCTTCGAGAAAGTCGTCGAGCGTGACCCGGGCAACCGTGAAGCCATGCGGAGCCTGGGGGTCGCCTACGAAAAACAGGGGTTGAAGGACAAGGCCATCGAACAGTTCGACCGCTATCTTGCCCGCTGGGACGACGATGCCGACATCGCCTTTGCCCAAGCGCGGGCGCTGGAATGGTCGCGTTACGCCTATCGCGAGAAGGATATGTTGAAGTATTACCGCATGGGGCTGAAGCGAAAGAACGATCCCGCGATGCGGTTGCGGTATGCGACGCATCTGGCCAGGCACAAAGAAACCAGTCAGGAAGCTGTCGCGCAGTACGACAAGGTATTGGATGTGCAGCCGCGCAATGCCGAGGCCCATCGGGGATTGGCCAAAGCCTATGCCTGGCTCGGGCAGAACGATCTGGCCTTGTACCATGCCAATCTGGCGCGGCAGCAGACGAAACATGAATCGGGTGATCTGACGGCGCTTCGCCAGGACATGTCGAAGGGACGGGAGCCGGCCGTCGAAGGGGTGATAGGGGTGTTGGCGCAACCGGAGAAGCCCTATGAGCTGTACGGGTTCCGGATGGGTACGCGCGGCAAACTCGATATCTCGCCTTTTACGACGACCAAAGTGGAGATCGGGGCCGAGCATTTCTGGAACTCGTCGGAAAATCGTTCCGGCGCCTATCTGTCTCTGGGAAATCAAGTGCGATTCAACCCGTCGAATCGATTCGATGCGGTGCTGGAATATCATGGCGCGCCGCGCGGCGACGGCCTGGCCTATAAGTTTGAATACGCCTACGACGGGCCATCCTTTTCCATTCGACCCGGCGTGAAGCGGGAGTTTCGCTACGACTCATTCGCGGCCCTGGCCGGCTCGCGCAGTTCCGGTCAACTGGTGGGTTTGGCCCGGTCGACGCAGTTCTACAGTGAAGTCGCGTTCGACGTGGATGCGCTGCATGTGACTGTCACGCCCTTTGTCGGTTGGGTGACGGCGGAACAGCTGAAGTCGAACGATCAGGTGGGGGTGGATACGAAGGTCTCGTTGCCGCTCTGGCAGCAGGACAATTGGGAGATTGCCGGCGAGTACCTCTTCTATCTCACCCACTATGGAGAGAATCAGGGTGGCTTGCAGCCGAGCCCGCGGGAACCTCTTGCCGGCGGCTATTTCAGTCCGGAAGTGTTTATCAACCAGATCCCCCGGCTGGCTGCGACCTATAGCATGGACAATAAAGATGAACTGTATTTCGCCGCCGGTCCGGCTCTGCAGTATATCGACGAGGCGACGAAGTCAGCCGTGTTCCGTGTCGGAGGGGATGCGCACGTGGCCTATACCAAGCATATTTCCAAGCCCTGGCTTTTTAAGGTGATGGCGGACTACACGCAGATCGCCAGCATCTACATGCGGATCCAGGTGAATGGACTGTTGGTCTACACCTTCTACTAGAGGTAGGTTGTGTCGGCCTGCGACGCTTACGTGCGCTCTATAAATTCTTGCTGGAGCAGGCCGTAGAGTTCGAGATCGACGAACCGGCCGAAGCGGAGATAGTGTTCGCGCATGCGGCCTTCGTAGGTCATGCCTGCTTTTTGCAAGACCCGGCCTGAGGCGTCGTTGCCCAGAAAGTGCGGGGCATAGATGCGATTCAAAGTCAGTTGTCCAAACCCATACGCGAGCACGGCTTTGACGGCTTCGGTCCCGTATCCGCGGTTCCAATAGGGGAGCCCAAGCCAGTAGCCGAGTCGCGCGTGCCGGTGGCTCTGGGCAATGTTCAGGCCGATCGATCCAATGAACGTCGCATTGTCCGCGAGGGTGATGGCGAAGCTGACGGCGGTGCCTTCCTCATGGATCCGTTCCTGATCGGCGATCCATCGCTCGGCCATTCCGTCTTCATAGGGGTGGGGAAGGAATGTGCCGGCGGCAACTTCTTTGGCCCCCGCGAGCCGCTGCACGTCGGGCGCGTCCGAGAGTTGAAACTTCCGGAGCAGCAGTCGATCGGTCTTGAGCTGGGGGAAAGGTGCCATGCGGTTGATGCTATCACAGGGCGGGAAGGGGGCACAGCCGTTCGGGGTGCCCCACGCTAGCTTTTCTGATGGGCTGATCCTACAATCTCGCAGTCACTCCGCTCCCATCACCGGCGACTTAACATCCGGACTCATTTTGAAATTTGGCCTGGCCTTGCCCAATGTCCGTCTCGGTCGACATCGGCAGATTGCGCAGCTTTTCAGGACTGCGAGGGAAAGCGGAAATCACCAAACGAAGCGGCCCGTGATGGGAGCAGGAAAGGGTGTTAGGTGAAAGGATGTATTGGTATTCTTTGGTTCGGTAATCTTGTCTATGAACTGCTGCCAGCCCCCTCCCTTGGTGCTGAACCCCATAATGTCGCACTGGTAATCTACAGACTTTCCTGTCGGATCCTTCGGCATCGCCATGGTGGGATCCATGAAACTGTCGACCGTCACGGGGATGACCACGCGTGCCGTCGTCACGAGCTGGCCCGCCGACACCGGTAGCTCAACTTGAGCGCCACGCGGCTGTTTGACCGGAGCGCCCTTACCCTTGCGCATGGGAAACGCGTCACTGGTCATGCTGCAAGTAACCATCACCTTCGTGATGTCGGGGGCCAGCTTGGTCAGGTCGAGCGGCACCTCGAAGGTGACGTCGCCCGGGATGCTCTTCCAGTCAACCACAGCATCGCCCTCATAGCGGCCCGCTTGCGCCGCCTCGGCGGGGCGCCACGCGGCGATGGTCGCGAGAACGATCAAGATGACAAGCATGAATGGCATGATGGCATTCCTTCCGAGGTGAAGCGATCGCATCTTCGACTCCTTAAGGGGGTGGTAGGCTGCCAGTGCCGGTCCATCCCGGCACCTTGATGGTGCGTGGCACAATGGGAGTGGCAGTGCCCGCGGCGGTGAAGCCGCCCAATTGTATCCTCCTGGGCACGACCGGAATCGCCGTCCCACTCGCGGTAAATCCTTTCAGCACGATCGTACGCGGGCCGGACCCAGATGAGCTTCCCAGCGCAAACTTAAAAGGTTGTCCATAGGACATGAAGTCCCAGTTCTTCCACACATACGTCGTGATCCCGTTGCGCGTGCTGGAGTCGAACGTCTGCTGTTTCGGCATGAAGATCACCGTTACCCTGCCGCCGGCATCGAGCGTGATGGCGCCTGCATGCACGGCCGCCACGCAGATGGCTGAGGAACTGGTATAGACATCCGTGCCCCAGACGGACATGTCCGTATTGCCCTTCGGCGGACAGAGCAGAGTGAGGGGAGCATGGAAATCGTCGGGAACTCGGTCGAGTATCGTGTACCAGTCGATTTGCCCCGGCTCGCCGTTCTTGGTGAAGGAATATGTGGAATCAGCGGGACCGTAGCTGGAACTCTTCACGCCGTTGCGCTCCTTCGCTTCAAACGACTTGGTGCCAGGCCCTATGACAATCGTGACCTGGCCGGATGCGCCAGGCGTGAATACCCCTGCGTGAACCGCAGCAGTACAAATAGGGGATTCGTACATATAGATGTCGGTCCCCCAGATTTCTCGGCTTGTATTGAGATTCGAGGGGCAGATGAACGTCAAAACCCTGCCAAGCTGGGATCGGTAGCCCACGGCACTTGTGCCTTCGTCCGCTACAAGCACATGCTGCTGAGCGAGCGCGAGGCTCGGGACGAGCAGAAGCAGGAACGAAGCGCACCATTGAAACAGTTGTCGTATCGACGGCATCGTCATCCGTATCCTTGCCGGCGCGATCATCGATTGCTATTGTCGCAATCCGCTTGTTTGGTCAGCTCGCCTAGCTTCTTCAGTTCGGCTTCATGCGCGCGATAGAAATTGACATTCGCCATCTTCACACCGGGCGGCAACTTGCCTCCAGGCTGTTCAAGCGACCAGGCGGCCAAGCCGTTCTGGAACACCGACCAGGAGAATACGAGGTACTCGCGCGACGTCATACCGGCTGCCTTGAGTGCGGCCTTCACCTCCGGAACTCCATCCAGGCGTGCCGCCAGGCCATTGAGAGACTGCGGGGCTTCGTCGTGATCGCAATCTTGCGGCAATTGCTCCGCCAGCGGTTGCAGCTTGCGTACGGCTTGCCGGTACTTCGCCAGCGCCGCGTCGGTCAGCACGTAGCCGGCGATCTCGTTGGTGTCGCGATCCGCCAGATTCTGAGCCTCTGCCCACGTTGGCGTCAGTAGTGCGAGGGCAAAGGCGACTGTTACCGCGAGCATGGCCTTGAACGTATTGAACATGGCGATCCTCCGGGGTTCGATTCGGCTTAAAATCCGAGTTCTTTCTCCAGATCCGCCTGGCCCTTCTTGAACTGTTTCTTTTCCGCCTCGTCTTTCTTCTTGGTGAGGGCATCCAGTTCTGCCGCACGTTTTTTCAGTGCCTCGCTCTCCTTCTTGCGTGCCAATTCTTCCTTCTCCTCCACGATCGAAGCGACTTGCGCCGTTTTGACTAAGTCGTCCGGCACTGTCATCCAGTTGAGACGATAGCCGGGCCGATTGAGCGCCACGTCTTGATAGATCACGACATACCGGGTGGGATAGCTGCGCTGGCCTATCTGCCGCTCTTCAAGAATATAGACAGTCGGCTCCTTGAAAAGGGCCGGCTGATATGAATCCAACTGCATCCCAGTGAATTGGCTCATTTGAACCGATTGAACCTGCTCCATAAACTCGGTGAGCGCTTTGGCATCTCTTGGATCCGGTTTGATCTGTTCCAGTTGCTTGGCTTTATTCTTTTGAATCTGCTCTCTCGCCTCCTGCTCGTCTTGCAGTTGATAGCGGTATTTTTCCTGAAAATCATCCAGTTTGAACGGCCCCGTTTTAGCTCTTCCCTTGAAGAACCCTGCCGCCTCGTTCTTGCTTGTGTAGGACAGCCGGCCCGATGCAGCATCACTCCCATAGAACAGGTACGTGCTGTCCGGGGCAACCGGGATCGAGTATTTGGCGGCATCGGCCGGAGTTTCCGGTGCCAGTCCCATTTTCATCGACGGCGTGCGCTGACTCAACAGACGGATGGCGCTGCTTTTGCCATGGGAGATCGCTTGGGATACGGCTCTTCTCACATCCGGCACCGGATCGTTGACAAGCGGCGCCAGCGCATCCACATCCTGATCCTGCGGGCCGATCATGCCGATCGCATCCGCCGCGGCAATCCGCAATTCAGGTTCATGGCTCTTAAAGATCCCGAGAATCACCGGTAGGTAGGTGCGATCGGTGGAGGAGCCCAGCGTCTGCAAGTCTTCTTTGAAAATCTCAATGGCATCCTTTCTGATCTTATCGCAAGGGTCTGCCGGGGCCGGCTTGTTCGCGCATTGGTTGGTATACTGTCCGACGAGCTGCTTTTTAGTCGCTGAAGCGCCCTGCGGTGCGCTCTCTTGCACTTTCTCTGGAGTTGAGCCGATTCCCCTGAGAGAGGTCGCCTCGGCCGGCATTGGAAGGTGGCCATAGACCGTAATGAAGACGGCGCCCGTCATAATGACCGATGTGTATGTCCTTGATATCTTCATGAAGCTCCTCCTGGACCTTGAAAGCGGCTACCGTAAAGCCTTCCTCAGACCGTTCACATCCTCAGAGGCCTCCTTGAGCTGTTCCTGCATAGATATCCTGCGCTCGAGCGCCCAGCGAACGCTTTTATCCAGTGAACAATACTTCTTCATCGTGTCCAATTCGCGTTTGAGTCGCTCCATTTCTTTCTGATAGCCGGCCTGCTCCTCTCGCATGTAGTCCACTAACCGCTGCTTGCTCCGCCAATCCACGAACGGATTCATGCTCTTATTGGCCTCGCAGGCTTTCTTGTGGACCGCTTCATGATCTTGGAGCGCGCCGCGCAAACAGGGGGTCGCGTTCGGACTAATCTTGATGGTGCAGCCGGCATCCGTTTCCGCTGCAAACGATCGTGCGTTGGCCGTCCGAACGGTAGACATCCTGAAACCGACAGAGCCCTGGACGCTGCCCCGGTTGTCATCGGTGAGGAGTAACTGTTCCTTCCCGCTTCGTTCCTTGGCCTCCGTCTCTTTGATCAGGGATTCGTACTCCTTGATCGCGGCCTCCACCTGCTTGATGCGGCTTTCAAGATCTGTCTTATCTTGCTCGCTGCAGCCGCAGCCGATCGGGTCATTCAGATGCTTTTTGACCTCGGCATCGAGATCGAATTCGGCACGCGCGCCGGGTGGAAACCACAACAATGCCGTTGCCATGAGTACGCCATACGTGGCTGATTTGAAGATCGTCATACTCCCCCCTATACCCAATAGACCCGATGCAGTATAAGGACGCCGTGGAATGGTTCATTCAGCGTCCGTTGCTCATCTTCCTGCTGCTCGTGACGGTTGGCGCCGGCGGCTATGCCGGAGCTTTTCTTGGTGCCTTTCAATACGACGACGGCTTTGCGATTCTCCTCAATCCACACCTTGACCGCGCGGAAGTCTTTGTCAGCCACCTTGACCATATGGTGAGGCCGGTACTGTATGCCACTTTCCTGTTTGACCGGTCGATCTATGCTCACAATCCGGCCGGCTACCATCTGCTGAATCTATTGCTCCATCTCGGATCCGGGCTCCTCTTGTACCTGATTCTTTGTCATGCTGTCACGAAAGAAGCCCGCCCCATTACTTTCTGGACTGTGTTGCTCTTCCTCATCCACCCGATCCAGACAGAAACGGTGACGTACATCTCGGGACGGGCCTCAGGCCTCATGGCGTTCTTCTATCTCTTGGCCTTCTTCCTTTACATCAAGGCCTCAGATCCCGAAGACCACAGGCATACCCGTCGGCTCTTCATGTCAGGCGCGATGGTCTCACTGCTTTTGTCGCTCGGCTCGAAGGAGACGGCGATGACATTTCCGCTTGCGTTGCTGCTCTGGGACGTGCTGATCCACCGGTTCGACGGTGCTGCTTTTCGCAAGAGGTTTGTCTCCTTCCATCTTCCATTCTGGTTCGTCGTTTTCGGCGCTGCGGCATGGGTCTGGTGGCACCCACGCTATTCCGCGCTTGCCCAGTTTAGTCTGGACCTCCGTCCCCTGTGGGACAATCTTCTGAGCGAACTGCATGCTGTCGCGTATGCGCTCCAGCTATTTTCCTGTCCCTGGAAACTGAATTTCGATCACGATCTGCCTCTGTTCAGTTCACTTTTTCAATGGCCTCTTCCGCTCGATCTCCTGGTTCTCAGCACATTGGCCGCGGTAGCGCTGTTCTTGGCGCGACGGCTTCCGCTTCTGTCCTTCGGCATCGGGTGGTTCTTTATTCAGATCCTTCCGACAAGTCTGATTCCTCGGGTGGATCTCTTGAGCGAACGCAATCTCTATCTAGCCTCGATCGGTCTGATCCTGGCGTTCGTCGTCCTCGGCGATCGGCTCATGCAGTGGCTCATGGTCATCTTGCCGTGCCCGCGCGTGACCCGAAATGCCGCATACAGCATCACGCTCGCAATGGTCCTCGCGCTCGGCGTCGCGACACACCAGAGAAATCTACTCTACCGCGATGAGGTCTCGCTCTGGTCGGACACGGTTCGGAAGTCGCCGAACAAAGCCAGGCCGCACAATAACCTGGGTCATGCCTACGCGATGCAGGACAACTGGGATCGCGCCATAGAGGAATTCCGCATTGCCGCCAGGCTAGACCCAGACTATGCGCCCGCCAGGAAAAACCTCCGCGATGCTTATCTTCACCAGGTCGGGCGCCAATGACGACCGTCCTAGCCACTGTCCGCCCGCA